>CAMUNT010000014.1 GCA_947090365.1 uncultured Clostridia bacterium | reverse complement strand
TGAAAAAGCTTGTAGAAAGCGGTCAGTGCCACAATATCAAGAGCGCAAAGCGTACCGTAGAGCGGGCAAAGCCCTTCGTATGGGACGTTTTAGAGCAGGTTATCAAAGAGCATCCCGTTCTTTTAAACCGCGCTCCCACACTTCACAGACTGTCTATTCAGGCGTTCGAGCCCGTACTTATCGAGGGCAGAGCGATTAAAATTCACCCCCTCGTCTGTACCGCGTTCAACGCTGACTTCGACGGTGACCAGATGGCGGTTCACGTACCTCTTTCGGTAGAGGCTCAGGCAGAAGCAAGATTTTTAATGCTTTCTTCCAACAATATTTTAAAGCTTTCAGACGGTAAACCCGTAATGCAGCCCGCACAGGATATGGTTCTCGGCGCGTACTATCTTACGATTATCAGGCGCGAAGAGGGCAAATTCTACCGCTGGGGCGGCGACAGATATTACGAATGCGCAGAGGGCGAAGATGGCGCCGAAAGGTACGTTCCCAACGCTTATATTTCCGAAGACGAAGCAATGATGGCATATCAGTGCAAATTCGTTCATATGCAGGACGAAATCTTCGTAAGGCGTACCGTAACCGCCGACGGCGAGCCTGTTACGGGAACGGTCAAGACTACTGTCGGCAGAATTATATTCAACTCTAATATGCCTCAGGATCTCGGCTTCGTAGAACGCAAAACAAAGGAAGATTATCTCAAATACGAAATTTCTTACGAGTTCCTCGGCGGCGCGGTTGCAGTCGGCAAGAAACAGCTCGGCAAAATCGTCGACCGTTGCTTCAAAACCGGCGGAGCGCCCAAGGCTGCGGACGTACTTGACAGAATCAAGACGCTGGGTTACAAGTATTCGACTATCGGCGCGGTAACCACGTCGGTATTCGATATGCACATTCCTGCGGCTAAGCAGGAAATCGTCAGAGAAACGGAAGAAAAAGTAATCAAAATCGAAAAGAAATACCAGCGCGGACTTTTAAGAGAGGAAGAGCGCTACAATGCCGTTATCGAGGCGTGGGATTCGGCTACCGACGCCGTTACAGAAGAGCTGAAAAAGACGCTTGAAAAGTTCAATCCCATATGGATGATGGCTGACTCGGGCGCCCGCGGTTCAATCGACCAGATGAAACAGCTTTCGGGTATGCGCGGACTGATGGTCAATCCCCAGGGTAAAAAGATAGAAGTTCCCGTTAAATCGTGTTTCAGGCAGGGACTTTCCGTTCTCGAATACTTCATTTCGTCGCATGGCGGTAGAAAAGGTCTTGCCGATACGGCGTTAAAGACGGCCGACTCGGGTTACCTTACGAGAAGACTTGTCGACGTTTCGCAGGACGTTATCGTCAGAGAAAACGACTGTATGGCGGGAAGCAAAAAGCCCCGCGGTATCGTAGTAAAGGCGATAGTAGGCCCCAACGGCGAAATTATCGAAGGCCTTGAAGACAGAATACAGGGCAGATTCGTGGCCGAGGACGTCAAGGACAGGACCGGCAAAGTAATAGTACCGGTTAACGGCTACGTTACCGATGCGATTGCAAAGGAAATCGTTGGCGCGGGAATAGAGCAGGTATCTATCCGTTCGGTATTCAGCTGTAATTCGCGTTTCGGCGTATGCGCAAAGTGCTACGGCAAGAATATGGCTACCAACACTCCCGTACAGGCTGGCGAAGCCGTAGGCGTTATCGCGGCGCAGTCAATCGGCGAACCCGGTACCCAGCTTACGATGCGTACCTTCCATACGGGCGGTATCGCGGCAACGGGCGACATTACGCAGGGCCTTCCCCGCGTAGAGGAGCTTTTCGAAGCGCGTAAGCCCAAGGGCTGCGCAACACTTTGCGAGGTTTCGGGTGTAGTCACCGTTGACGATAAAAACAACTTAAAGCATATAATAGTTAAGGACCCCGTAACGGGCGACGCAAAGAAGGAGTATACCCTTCCGTTCAACGCCGAATTGCGCGTAAAGACGGGCGACAAGGTGGAACCGGGCACTGTGCTGAATATCGGATCCGTTTACCCTCAGGATATTTTAAGAGTATCGGGCGTTAAAGGCGTTCAGGACTATATTTTGGAACAGGTTCAGTCGGTTTACCGTTCGCAGGGCGTTGACATTAACGATAAGCACGTTGAAATTATCGTTCGTCAGATGCTCAGAAAGGTTAAAATCGAAAGCGCAGGCTCTACTAACCTTCTTCCCGGCGAAACCGTCGATATGTTCACCGTCGAAGAGGAGAACCGCAAGGCTATCGAAGCGGGCGGAACCCCCGCACTTCAGAAGCGCGTGCTTTTAGGTATTACCAAATCCGCGCTGTCAACCGACTCGTTCCTGTCGGCGGCGTCCTTCCAGGAAACGGCAAGGGTTCTTACCGACGCGGCTATCAAGAATAAGGTTGACCCTCTCATCGGTCTTAAAGAAAACGTTATTATAGGCAAGCTTATCCCTGCGGGCACAGGTGCAAAGGAATATAAAAATATGACCCCCGCTATCAACGCCGGCTTTAACAGCGTAGTAAAACCTGCTGAATAATTATGTTTTAAGAGGGTACTGTATGCCTGAACTCGAAGATTTAAAAATGATTGAACTTCTTGACAAGTTCATAGAAGATATCAATAAGATACAGGAAACGCGCAGTGCTAAGCTCTTTAAAGGGGCAAACGCTGACTTACAGAAGATTTACAATTATCATCTGGCAAACGATAAGGCTTTCAGAAGAGTACAGCACAGTTTGAAAAATCTGTACACGTCATTCAATTACGCGGCGGTTATCGTCAACGACGCACTCAAAAAGCGCGTTATGGATAAAGGAAGCGCCGAGCTTCTGGACGAATGTCTCGAAGTTATGTTAAGATGCTGTATTGTAATCGAAAACACGCTCAAAAATAAAAAGAAATAAAAAAGCGGAGCAGAGAAATCTGCTCCGTTTTTTTATAAATCCAAACTGTGCGAAATTGTGTAAAATACCGAAATACAGCTGATAACGGTAAACGTCAAATGGAACGCGAGTGAAAGATACTGCGGGTAATATGGTAAAGAAATGAGATTTCTTCGACTGCGCCTCAGAATGACGTGTAGTAGTAGTTGTTTAAGGTTAGTAGTCGGGTCTCTTTTATCTGTATTTTAATCTGCGTTTAAGCAATTCCAATTTATCTTCGATTTCATTTATTTCTTTTTCAATGTCGGAGTTATCCATATAGTTTTTATTCGTAATGCCCAACAGGTAATCGCAAGTAACGTTGAAATATTCCGCCAGCTTAATAATTGCATAGCTGTCGGGATTTGTCTTTCCTGTTTCATAATTTGATAGAGTTCTTTGGTCTATACCTGTTATTGTTGCAACGTCGGCTTGCTTTAAATCTCTGTCTTCTCTAAGTTCCCTTATTCTGTTTGCCATAACCACACTCCAAAAAATATTTTACTATAATTTTTCTAAATATGCTTGACATACCAATACATTACTGTTAACATAGATATATACTAATATTTTAGTAAATATAACAACAGAGGAAAATTTATGGTAGAAACAAAAAGTTTAAAAGTCAATGTCGAGTCAGAGCAGTCCTGCATTGACGATATGGCAAATTTCGGATGGGAATTAAAATCAAGTCAGGAAATAAACGTCAAAGAATCTCATCTTGAATCGGACTCTTCCGACATTTATAGCGTAACGACTTCTGAGCATTACGTAAAGCTGGTATTTTCAAGGGATAGAGCTATGCCTAATTATTCAAAGATAATACAATTGGAAAACGAATATTATGACATTTTGAAACAAAAACCTAAAAATCCTGAACCGTTTAGTTTTATTAGCGCGTTTATTCTATTTTGTTTATTTGTTGTGCCCTGTGTTTTATATTCGGTTTATAAGTATAACGAAAATAAAAAATATAAAAATAATTATAGTGAGTGGAATTCAAAATTCTTAAAAAGAAGTAGTGAAATATTAAGTGAAGCACGTGTTTTAGTTGGGTAAATTAAAAGACCTCGGAGTTACCGAGGTCTTTATATATCTGTATTTAATTGTTTTCGTTATCTGTGTTTTCTGTATCTTGTTCGGCAATAGTTTGCCGTTTCGTCTTGCGCACTACGATTTCGGTTAACGCATACGCGCCGATAATTCCAAGCACGCACAGCACGCATCCGATTATTATATGAGGAGCAGAAAGTACCTCGTATACGAAGCCGTATTTTCCGAAGTTATCGTCAAAGGTAATAAATATTGCGGGTATCGAGCCGATGACGAACCCGATTATTGCAATGTTTGTTGCCCGAGGGAACTTGGCTAAAAGGTATTTCATAAGCTTTGCTATACTGAAAAATCCTACTACAAGCCCTATGGCGAACAGCGCAAGCACAAGAAAAGAGTGTCCGAAATCTGTTTTTAACCCCTCTACGGTGTCAACCATAATCGAGTTGTAATAACCGAAAATCAGTAGAAGCATCGAACCGCTTACTCCGGGTACTACCAGGGCGCAGCTTGCAACCGCGCCGACGAGTATGAGTACGAAATATCCCCAAGCGGGCATAGAAGCCGATAAATCGACGCTGCCGAGGTTAGGGATAAAGCAAATTCCGATAACCGCAAGCAGGGGAAGCGTAAACGAAAGTATATCTATTTTCTTAAAGCCGTTTTTTATTCCTTCCTTAACTATTTTCGGACAGGAGCCTATCATAAGCCCCGCAAACAGCATAACGGTGGGGAAGGGTGCGTATTTCAACGCGTATTTTAAAGGGAAGTATACCGCAACTACGGCAAGCACCGCGCCTGAAAGAATAGGCAGAAGGGTCTTTACGCTGTTTTTGAAGTCCTTGAAAATATTGCTGACGGCGCTTATCAGCTTGTCGTAAATATTCATAAGCACCGCAAGCGTTCCCCCGCTGACGCCGGGAATTATCATCGCCACGCCTATTGCCGCGCCCTTTGCCGCATCGATTAAAAAATTCTTTATTTTCATCTATTTACTTTATGAAGTCCGCAACGTTTATATTCGCACTTTTAAGCTGAGCGTCGCATTCCCTGTAATACTTTTTGTACAGACGGTAAATTCCTTTCGCCCTGTCGGGGACAACGGGGAAGTAAATGCTTTCGTCCTTTTCAAGCTCGTTTAAGCGATAACTGCCGTTCACCTTCCAGAATTTGAAAACGCCCACGCCCACTGCGTCCATAGGGCAGTTGAACGAACAGCCCATACATAAAACGCAGTCTTTGCCGAACTTGAATTTGCCGTCCTCTATCTTAATGTTTGCCTGCGGACAGATTTTAATACACCTTTCGCAATTAATGCACTTATTTTTATCGACCTTGAAAAGGGGGCCGTGAATATGCGCGAAAGGCTGTTCAATCACTCTGAAGGTTGCCGTAAACGCTTTTTTGAATAAGTTCTGCTTAACTTTCCTTCTCTCGCCGTTTTCTATTTCCCTTGCACTCAGCGCCGTCATAGCCTTGGCGTATATCCACATCTGTTTTGCCATCTCGTCGCTGTGGCGGTAAATCATATTGTACGGCATAACGAAGTGCCGTTCAAACAAAACGTCGTAGCCTTTCTTTTTCAGAATTTTAATAAGCTTTTGCGAAGAGCCGTCGTTCAGATGCAGCCCCTCGCCCGAGGTTTTGAACACGAAAGCGTGCTTGCCCTGCATTTCGGGTAGCGTCTTTGCAAACTTCAAAATAGGTTCGGGTGCGCTGAATGCGTGAACGGGATAACCTATCCCTATTAAATCGTATTCGTCGGGAGAAGGGGCGGGAGGGCTCTTTTTTGCCACCCTGTAAACGGTTACTTCGGCGTTAAGATACCGCTTATACAGCGAAGCAACCTTTAACGTGTTTCCCGTTCCCGAAAAAACGTATAAAATTACTTTCATTTATTTACCTTTTACGAAAAACTGTCAATTTGCGATTAACCGACGATAAAATCGTCCTCATCTTCGCTGAGGGGATAAACGTCGTTGACCTCGTCACCGGTGTGCGTATCGAAATAAAGCTGTCCGTAGAACGGAATATCGGCAAGCGCGCCGTAGCGCCAGGGCTTCGGCTCGCAACAGTGCGGACACCAGTAACCGCCCTTTAAAACAGTGTGCGGTGCGGACTCGAATTCGTGCCCGTCGCGGCACTGCCACTTAACTTTTTTATAAATTCCGCCCGCTTTATAATCTTTGGAAAGACACCTTCCGCCCCTGAACGCTGCCGCCTTTTCCAGATCGTCAAAGGTGAGCGAGGAAAGAGGCTTGCTCTCGTCGTAGCCATGGTTCAAAAGTAGAGGCTTCGCGTTTGAAATATCTTTCAGCTCCGCGTAGTCGACTTCGCCGTTTTCGGTTTTGCCCTCGCACAAAAGGGGGAATTTCTTCCAGTCTGTACCTATTTTTTCAAAGTTTTCGTAACTGCCGTAAAAGGCTTTTACTCTGCCGTCAATGCGGTGCTTTATCCAGTATTTAGGCGCATTCGTGTTTTTGAACAGTCTTTGAACTACAAGCTTTGAAACGAGTGCGGAGGGCACTATCTTCGCAAGCCTGAAAATCGGGTATTTTCTGCTCATACGCTTCCAGAAAATTTCGTTCGTTTCCGTACGGAAGTCAAGGTAATCGTTCAGCTTGTCGCTGTCGTAAAACCATACGCCGTGGAAGTTGCGCGGAATATTCCAGTTGGGCTTGAATATCTTTTTCGTTTTCAGTCCCATTGTCGCAAAACAGTCGTCAATGGTCTCGAAGCCCGTCACACGACATTTTTCTCCCCCGCCGATATTGTAAACGGCGTTCCAGAAATTTTCAAGCCTGCCTTCGAGGTCACGCTCTATAAGGTTTTTGCAGAGAATACCGCTGTCAACGTCGGTAACCCATTCCAGCGGGCAGTTCCAGCTTGTGTGGAACATCAGTCCGTCTTTTAAGTTGTTCGCATACATATATTTGTGCAGAACCGCCGTCTGACGGAGTGATACGAACTTGTTTAATCCGCTGTCTAAAACGTACCGTTCGGCTTTCAGCTTGTACATTGAATAAGTGTCGTAATCGGAAGAAATTATCGGGTCGCCCACCCGTCCCCATATATGGGGGTATGAACGGTTGCCGTAGACGGCAACCGTTGCAATATGCACTAACGGTATATTATTCCCCTTTTCTATTATGGTATCGACAAGGTTTTTCGCGCCGATGAAGTTGCTTAAATAAGTTCCGTGCGGGTCGTGGTCGGACTTCGGCGGAATAAGTGCGGCGCAGTGAATCAAATAGTCCGCACCGTCTAAAAGGCGTTCGCAGTCCTCTTTGCAGGCAATATCGCCCTTGAATTTATAAATGCGTTTGCGGTACTTTTTTAAAAGCTTCGCAGTGAATTTCGGTATTCTCTTTTCTCCGGAATAGAGAATGCATCTTATTTTAAAATTATTTTCGGACTGTAAAAGGCTTTTTAAAACCTCTCCGCCCATAGCTCCGCTGACGCCTGTCAGCGCAATCGTTTTTTCATAAGTACTCATAATCAGTATTTTAGCATTAATGTTTCACGATGTCAAACGTATGAAAAGGTCGGTTTACGGCAATAAACAGTGCGGAGGACATTTTATTATGAGCGATATAACATCAAAGGAATTACAGCTCATTTCCGACGTTTTAACGGCGGAAGGACTGATATGCAAAAAGGCAAGGGCGTATTCGAACACCCTTACCGACGTCGATCTGGCGGGAGCAATCGAAAGAATTGCGGACGAACACGAACAGCGTTACAACTCGCTGTTAAAGCTGATAGGGGGTTAAAATGAGAATTACGAAAATGGACTGTACGCTTAACGAAAAAGATACCTTGCAGGATTTGCTGGAATCCGAAAAACAGCTAATGGCGCTTTACACGACGGCGCTGTACGAGGGCAGTACGGCTAACGTCAGGAAAAACTTTTCCACTAACCTTTTGGGCGTAGCCGAAAACCAGTATAAGCTGTTTACGCAAATGCAGACGAAGGGCTATTACGAGCCTTCTCCCGCAAAAAAGGAAATGATTGACGAAGCGAACGCAACCTTCAAAAAACAGAAAAAACAATTAAAGGCAAATTAACGCGCGCGCCCTGAAAAGGGCGCGTTTTTGCTTGCTTTTTTTTGAGGGGGGGGGGTATAATTGTTATAGTAGGGTAATTGTACTCTGCCAAAGGAGTTAATATGAAAAAGAAGCTTTTGACGTTTGTTCTTTCGGGCTTATCTGCGATTGCGTGCACCCTCGGGCTTGCCGCCTGCGGCGGTAAAGGCGACGATGCGGAAAAAAACGAAGATTTTGCATCGTACAAGAAAAAGGTCGTGTCCATTCTGCAAGATAACGGAATTGACGTAAACGATACCTCGGCATCGAAAAGCAAGTCGGCGGCAAAGGTTGCTTACGCAAATTCCGACGGCAATAAGCTTATTAAAGATACCGTTCTTGCCGACGCGGGCAGGACGGATGCTACCGGCTCTATCATTTCTATGCGCGACGACTTGTTCGAGCAGTCGCTTTACATATCGCTGTACGTCGGCGACGCGCTGGTGACGGACTTCAACCAAAAGACCATTTACGATATTCCGGTTAAAATAGATTTCGGCGCAGATACGCAACAGTATTTTAAGATAATAAAAAAGGATAATCTTGACTACGTTTTAGCGTATGTCCCCGACTTTTACGCTAATAAAGATTTTTACGTAAGTGCATGCGTTGACTACACCTCGCAGACGAATTATTCGTACACGTTTCTGCAATATACCGAGGATATGTCAGAGGCGCTGTACGCGCACGGCAATTCGCAAAAAGAATTTTACTGCGTCTCATATTCAGAAAGC
Source organism: uncultured Clostridia bacterium (assembly GCA_947090365.1). GTDB lineage: Bacteria > Bacillota > Clostridia > Christensenellales > Borkfalkiaceae > Coproplasma. The sequence goes on along the minus strand of CAMUNT010000014.1, from coordinate 15,505 downwards.
GACTCGCATGACGAATACCTTTATTATGCGTCGGACGACCAACGGGGTTGGATGAGCTTGGGGGATTCGCAAAAATGTCTTAACGCAGTCAAAAGCGAATTTTCAAAGTTTGCCGTCGGCGATATAAAGGCAAACGTAAACTTTAAACATACAATTACGCAGGAAATGTTTATAAAGCTGAGCGAAAAGTATTTCGGCGGCAGCGGATCCGAAAAGGTGTTGGGAGCAGTTTACGCAACGAATTCATACGGTAATGATATGCTGTTGAACGGCAAAAAGATTTTAACGCGATATTGGGCCGAAAACAAGAGCACGTTAAAACTTCCTACCGACGGTCAATATTATCTCGCATACGATTTCAGAGTTGAGGACTATTCTGGAAAAGTTACCGAGCTTGTAATTCCCGAAAACGTTTCAGGCATTGCCTATCCCGCCAAAGAGGACGGCGCAGTTTACGACGAAAACTACTACGCCGTAGGCACTGCGGACAGATTGCGGCTTTCGCTCGACTATATTGCGGATAACCGAAGCGACGCCGCAGTGTTCGGCAAAATTACGGTGGAAGAAAACTCGCCTGTATTCAAGAGCGGAACGGGTCACCTCAAAGATAAAAACGGCAATACAGTTTACTATGCAGACTATCCGACGGAGATGCTCGATTTAAACGAAAAAGCCGAAACGTTGATACAGTTTTCCCATTTATACACTGCAATCTGGGACAGCGTAACTACGGTCAACCTCGATATCGCAGCTCAATTTTCCTGTCAGGAAATAATGATGAGGCTTACTGCACTGACTACCGTCAACGTCACCGATAAAAACAACGGTCAAAGCGGTTACGACGTTATTTTATGTTTCAATAACGAAGTAACCGTAAATATCGAAATCGAAAGTACGGACGCGGAGTATTGGCGCGCAAGCAGAATTGAATTAGTTGCGTCGAATATTAACAACGCGCGGGCGACGGTTAACTTCAACCGCGTTTGCCCCATTCCCGATATACGGCTGGACAGCAATGCAAAACCGTCGGTTATTATTAACACCTGTATGTCGCAATTAAACTATCAGGCGACGTTCGGCAGGCTGCCTTACAGTGGCGACGACAGTGTTCAAATCAACTACGGCGGCGAACAGGGCGAAAGCGATTTCGAGTTTGCCTGGACGGACGATTACGGTTTAAAAGCAGGGCTTAAACTTTCGCAAAGCTTTACCTCGAAAGAAATTACCGTACCTGCAACTTTCGGAAAATTTACAGTAGAGAGCTTCCTGCTTGACGCTAATATTATCGCTGAAAGAGAGTTAAAGCTGACAATTTCCGACGGCGTAAGAATAGAATTCACCGCCCCCCAAGAGGGTCTGACATTCGATAACCGACTTTTCGTTCTCTGCACAAAGTTTAGCTATGACGAGTTTATGAACGCGCTGGGTGCAGATTATTATAACACGATCGACGTTGATATGACGTTTACGGCACAGTGCTCCGACAAAACGGATATCGTTCAGTTGGGTCTTAAATATAACCCCGACGCCGTTTCGGTCAGCGTAGAATATAACGGAATTACAAAGTCCGTCTATACCGACCCTTACGGCGGGGATACGGCAATGATTGACCTGACTTCTTCGTTCAACCTTGACTTCGGTCTTTATTACATTCTCACAGACGGCGAAAAAGTTTACTTACAGCTGAACTGGGAGGGCGAGGTTCGGTTCAACGTTCCGCGCCAGAGCGCGAGCTTTAAGCTTTACGGATATTCCACTCAAATACAGAGCTATAATTTAACGGGCGAAGATTACGAATTTACGTTTGTAATTCAATTCAGTAAAGAAGACGAACCGAAAGCTCTTGTTACGGACGGAACTATCGGCGGTTGTCCGATTTCTCAAGAAAGTTTTAACGGTGAAATCGAAATGTTCGACGGTGACGGAATTGTGCGTGGCATAGCAATCGATATTTTAATGGAAAACTTTATTTGGGTTGACTTCGGCAATGCAATAGGCTTCTACGGAGTTACGGTTCGGTTTTTCCCCGATGACGAATATGGCTGGAAGCCCGTATTTGAAACCCCGATAAAGCGCATGGTTGACGTAACCTTAACGGACGGAACTCATATCGAAGTTGCGCGGTATTTCTACGAAAAAATGCCGTTTGACGAAACGGCGTGGAAAATAGAAGACGGATACGTTTATTTCCTTATGTGCACGAATGATGAGGGGATAACATTCAGAAGAGATATATACGTTACCGACGGCTATCTCAATATGACCGAAGACGTTGTTTCAATCGAAGTAAAGCGCATTGTAAAATTCGATAGCATAAGCGCGCAGATAGAACAGGATGACGTAAGCTTAACCGTAGACGTTACAATGAAAGATGAATCGAATTTTCGGTTTGCAATCTCCGGAACTGCGTTAGGGTTTTCGGTAAATTATAATAACAGCGTTGTATTTGGCAGTACGCATTTTCAAGGCTGGGCGGACTGCAACAATAACGGAGGGGTTTTCGCACGTATAATTATCGATTTTGACTTTGAGATTACCGAGGAGGGCAATTTAATAATTACCAATGCGGTAATTACAAAAGAAAGGGTATAACCATTATAAAAGCGGACGGCTTAGCCGTCCGCTTTATTTAAGTCCCAGTCAATCGGCTGTTTGCCGCGGGAAATCAGATAATCGTTGGTTTTGGAAAAGTGTTTACAGCCGAAAAAGCCGTTGTACGCCGAAAGTGGCGAGGGGTGTGCGCATTGCAGAATAAGGTGCTTTTTCGTATCGATAAGCGGGGCCTTGCTCCGCGCGTTACCGCCCCAGAGAATAAAGACCACGTTTTCGCAATTTTCGGAAATCAGCTTTATAACGCTGTCCGTAAACCACGCCCACCCACATTTCGAGTGCGAATTGGCAAGATGCTCCCTTACCGTCAAGGTGGTGTTTAAAAGCAGAACGCCTTCATTTGCCCATTTGGTAAGCTCACCGCAGTTCGGCTCTTTTATGCCCAAATCGTTTTCGATTTCCTTGTAAATATTCAGAAGCGACGGTGGAAGAGGAACTCCGCGCCTTACCGAAAAGCACAGCCCGTGCGCCTGATTGGGCTCGTGATAGGGGTCCTGACCCAGAATTACAGCCTTTAACGAGTTTAAAGAGGTGTATCTGAAACAGTTGTATAAATCGTACATATCGGGGTAAACGGTATGCGTGCAGTATTCGTTTTTCAGAAATTCGCGTATTTTCAAGTACCGTTCGTCCGAAAAAAGCCCGCCTAAAAGCTCGTCCCAGCCTCCGCCCAAAGGTTTCATAAGTATAACTCCGTTATTTTATAAAATTTAAAGTTTTCAGTTTACCGATTTAACGATATTTTCAAGCTCGCGTTTAAGGGTATCGAAGCAAAGTAATAAATTACTTTGGTACTGCCCGATAGTGCTTGAACTTCCCGCAACGTCTGAAATAATTTTAAACGCATAGCACTTAACTTTCGCGTACAGACAAACCTGAATTACCGCTCCGCATTCCATATCGCGTATATCGGCGTTCAGAACCTTCGTTAAAAGGTCGAAGTCCGCCCTGCTGTCGTTGAACCTGTCGCCGGTGCCTATCCGTTTTAAGGGGTAAGCTGAACAGGTGTTGAGGGGGAGATAGTTCGTCTTGCATTCGTCAAGCGTGCCTATTTCGGTTTGATTGATTTCCGACAGGTCGAAATCGAACTGAACAGCGTGCGATATTCCGTAAATTTCCCCGACTTCGACTTTGCCGTTAAGCCCGCCTGCAACGCCTAAATTTATTATGGTTTCCGCGCCCAGCTCGTTTACGGCAATCTGGGTGCCGATTGCGGCGTTGACCTTGCCGACTCCGCAGATAACTACGCCGACGGTTTCGCCGTAAAGCTTGCCTATATAAACCTTTTTACGGCAACAGGGGATTTTTCTTTCGATTTTCATAGCCGAAATTATTGGTTCGGCTTCCTTATCCATTGCAATTATAAAAACTTTCATAGCTGTATTATATACCAACCGCAAAAAAAACGCAAATCAAAACAGCAACCGTTCGGTTACTGTTAAATTTCGTGTATTACAATGCTTTGCGGAATTTCGCTTTCGGCGCATACGGCGTAAACCAATCCGCCGTATACGGCGCAACGGATATTGCATTCGGGTTTTAAACCGTCGCAAAGCAGAACGCCTTCGAAGTATTCAAGCCGTTTGAAATCGTGCGCAAGTGTTCCGCCGAGCATTTTTATATAAGCTTCTTTAACTATCCAGTTTTTCAAAAATTCAAGCGAACTGCCTTTTATTTCCGCGCGTTCCCGCGCTGTAAGCCGTTTTATAATGCTGACGGATTTTCGTTCCCTTATTATTTCCGCGTCAATCCCGACGGGCTTGTCGCTTATTGCGATAAGTGCGGTATCGGCGGTGTGCGTAACAGAAAAGCTTGCGCCGTCGGTATACGGCTTGCCGTTTTTTCCTCTTTTAATCGGCTCGTCGGTATTCAGTAAGCTTTTCAGTTTACCGTAAACCCGCTCGTTTGCGGTTGCGTACAATTCTATCATAACATAAGCGATTCGACGTACTCTATCTGTTCCTTTGTAGCAAGGTTTTTAGTGAACGCGCACGCGCTTCCCGCCGCGGTTGCGAAGTTGAGGGCCGAGAAATAATTATGCGTGTGAAGATATTCGTGTATAAATCCCGCAATCATACTGTCGCCCGCGCCAACCGAGTTCACAAGCTCGCCACGCGCCGCCCTCACGTAGAGTGATTGCGAGGTTTCCGTTACCATTGCCGCGCCGGAGCTTCCCATAGAAATAATTACGTTACGCGCGCCCATATTCTGAAGCTTGTACGCACAGGCGAAAATTTCCTCTATGCTGGGAATTGCCGAAAGCGAAAAAATTTCGCACATTTCGTATATATTGGGTTTTATGAGGAAGGGGCGGTATTTCAGCGTTTCCGTAAGCAGTTTTCCGCAGGCGTCGACTACGACGTTAATTCCCTGAATATTATTTTTCAGCTTTTTTAAAATATTAGCGTAAGTAAATTCGTCAAGCGTCGCGGGTACGCTTCCGCTTATTACAAGCCAGTCACCGCCCGTCAGCATACTTTTAAGCTTCCTTATAAGCGAGTTTACGTTGCTTTCGGAAATTTTTGCGCCTCTGCCGTTTATATCGGTTTCGGTATTGCCTTTGATTTTTACGTTAATACGGCTCTGTCCTTCGACTTCTATAAAGTTGTTTTCAAGCCCTAACGACTTTATTTTGTCCTTTATGGCTTTGCCTGTAAAGCCCGCAACGAAGCCGAGCGCAAGGGTTTCTTCGCCGAGCTCTCTTAATGCAAGCGATACGTTTATTCCCTTACCGCCGACTGCAAGCCTTTCGGAAACGGCCCTGTTCACAAGGCCGCTTTTAAAATTATTGACTTGTACGTAATAATCCAGCGAGGGATTTAACGTAACTGTGTAAATCATAACATCTTAACTTTAATGTATTTGATAAAAAATGTCAATAAAAAACAAAAATAAACGCTTGATTTTTTTTAATATCAGAGTATATAATAAATAAAAGCAAACAAATAGCGTTAATTGTTTGTTACGGGCGAGTTTCAGATTCGATTGCAGGTAGAGGATAGGAAAAGCATACCAAAGGCTCGGCTTTGTAAAAACGGAAACTTAAATTTAAACGCAGAATCAAAAGATTCGAAAGTCGTCGCTTTCCCCTCGATGAGAGGTGCAAGCATGGCTTGCGCAGCGTAACTTACGCTGTCCGTCGTCTGCCGGATACCGTTGCCGGCAAAGCGGCGTTAACTAAACGGTTAAATTACTTTCGCATTTTACCGCGTACGAAGGTAAGTAATTAAGCGGTATGCTGTCGCATAAGCCTGTCTGTCGGCGTATGCGAAGTAAGCTAAATGAAAGACTAAGTATGTAGAAAGCTTAAACGAAGTCTGTAAGACTAGGGTGCAAGTCCCTACTCGTCCACCAAAATTAAGATAAAAAGCCCCTTTTTTGAGCGATTTTGCCCGAAAATCGGGCTTTTTTCGTTATTTTTCAGTAATAAATTTGCTTTAAAAGCTAATTTTTGGGGGTAATTCGGGGGTAATACCAGGCATTGAGCTTTTCAGCTTCGCTTAAAAGGTATTCATCTGAAACGTCTGTATAAGTGCTTGCAAGCCCTTTTAAAGTATGACCGACAAAAATATTCCGCGCAACCTCTGATACTCCGCATTCCTGACATCTTGTATAAAAGGTTGTTCGCAGGTCATAAAGGATATGATTAGGAAGAATTTCGCGCATTATTCGGCGCATCGGTTCGGCAAGGTAAAATGACAGTTCAGTTTTATCGGTGAGATAAGGGCGGAGCGGTGCAATTATCGGAATTTTTTTGTAATGCTCTTTTCCGTCTTTTTGTTTGCTGTTTACACATTTAATAAAATTGCCGTCAATGCTTGCGGTCTTATATTCGTTTGGGCGCATTCCGGTATACAGAGCAACTGCGAACATAAGCTGATACGGGGTGTTTGCCGTTTCGGTCAATAGCTTGCGTTCTTCGTCTTTCGTTAAAGCTTTCCCGTGTTTGCGTTCGTGTGAAGGCATTAAGACTATATCCAAAGGGTTACTTCTGATAATTTCGTGGCGAATAGCCATTTTAAAAATGACGTTCATTAACGAAAATACTTCAAGTGCGGTTTTGCTTTTGCCTTGATTTACTATATCGTCAATCAGTTTTTGGCACGTTAACGGTGTGATTGTCCTGATAGGCATTGTACCGAATGTCGGCAACAAATATCGCTCATATCGCCAAACGTCGTTTTTATACGTTTGTTCGGTAACTCGCCGTTTACGGTAATTTTCAAAATAGTATGTAGAAAATTCACCGAAAGCAGTAGGTATACCGTTGAACATAGATTTTTCAATCGGTTTTGCGTGTTTCAATGCTTCAATAAAGCGTGCTTTTACAACAGGTAAGCTTGTTGCCGAAACGGAAATGTTATAACCGTGTCGGCGGTAACGGACTTCATAACTGCATCTGTAACCGTTAGTCGTTCTTTTACGGTAGCAGATTGCGCATCCGTCCGCAATAAAATATTTTTTGAATGATTTAGGCATTTCGTTTAACTCCTGATTGTTAAAATTCAAAATGCCCGTAAAGTTCGCTTTCGAAACGGACTTGTTGTCCGTAACGTTATCGGAAGAGCGGTTGAGTAGTTCTTCGGCGAGCTGTTCGGAAACTCTTTGAAGCTCCTTGTCGTCACCGGTGGTGCTTGCAAGTATAAGCTTGCTTGCGAGTGCTAATATATTTGTGTTCAAGTGTTATTCCCCCTGTAAAAAAATTCACAGGATATATAACACAATTTTTAAATTTCAACCGAAAAAGTTACAGCTTTTTAATCTAATAGCCATAAGTTGCCACAGTTCTGACAAATAGCTTTAACGTGCGTTCTGCTTTCTACTGCAAGAATATATATCTGACAACATATATATAATGCGGTCAAAATAATGACAGGTGTTATGTATTGACCTACACCTTGACTAATAAGTGTAGATAAATTGAATACGAGTATAAGAACGATACTTGCTAATATTATGTTTGCTATAAATTTAACAAGTACGCATTTATGGTATTCAGTGACAAATGCAAGTTCTTTACTGCCACAGCGCGGGCAAGTAATCGGAGCAAGAGCAGGGTTGGTTGTATCATTTTTTTTGTTTGGTAAGTTCATAATTCTCTCCTATTTTATAACATTTTTTCTGCTACGGTAGTTAATGCGCGTTGCGCATCAGCGCCACGTTTTCTTCCGATTTCTCTATAACACATTATAAGTTCGTATTCGTCAGCCGAAAGGCTGATTTTTTTTGTTTCCGAAGCTCCCGAGGTGCGTTCCTCTGGGGTGATTTCGTCGTGGCCAATTAGATAGTCAACGGATACGCCGAATAAGTCAGCAAGCTTTTTCAGTGTTGCCGTATCTGGTTCGGAAAGGTCTTTTTCCCAACGCCCGACGGCTTGTTGAGTTAATTTAAGATATTCGCCTAATGTTGCTTGTGGCATATTGATTTTTAATCTTTCAGCTTTAATGCGCTCACCAATTGTCATAGTTTTCTCCTAAAATTATTGATTGTATTGTACAATTTTTAATTTTTTTTGTCTAACAATTATAAATTTTAAAAAATTTGTTTGACAACAATAAAAAATTGTTATAATATAGTTACAATCAATAATTGTTAAACCAAACCACGAGGAGAAATGAAACTATGACACAAGCACAAATCGAAAAGAAATTGAGCGAATTTATTAACGCTGAACAACGACAGAACTTTAAACAGTTATGCAGCGAAGCGCTGAAACCTATTTTAATGCAACTTGTGTATTACAGCTCATTATCAGAAGAGGCTTTTTCAAAAATTTATATTGCAATTTTGAACGTTATTGAAGAGCTTCACGGTTCGTCTTTTAGGTATTAATAAAATGCGAGTATTAGTAGCTTGCGAAGAAAGTCAACGCGTAACGATAGCGTTTAGAAAACGCGGTCACCTGGCTTTTAGCTGTGATATAAAAGACTGTTCGGGCGGTCACCCTGAATGGCATATAAAAGGCGACGTCATCGAACATTTAAAAATTGTTGAGCCGTTCTATTATGATTTGATTATTGCGCATCCGCCCTGCACGTATCTGTCGGTTGCAGGTGCAGTAAATTTTTATAAAAATAATCAAGTCAACCGGGGACGCTTTGAGGAGCAGAGGAAAGCGAGGGAATTTTTTATGATCTTTTATAACTTCACCGGTTGCAAAAGAATTTGCATAGAAAATCCGCGCGCAATGAAAACGGCACAGTTACCGCCGTATAGCCAGGTGATACAGCCGTACGATTTCGGCGACGATTATAGTAAACAAACTTTATTATGGTTAAAGGGTCTGCCGTATTTAATGCCAACGGTCATCGAGTTTAACAGGCGTTCAGCTGCACCGAGCTGGACTGCACTAAACCGTTCACCGGCGGTTAGGTCAAAGACATTCAACGGTATTGCCGAGGCTATGGCGCAACAATGGGGTTAAAAATGGAGCTTAAACAAATAAACGGTTTTCCGAACTATATTATTTGCAGTGACGGTACAGTATACCGCGACGGTGTGTCGGTAAGACAGCACCCGAACGGCAGAGGGTATAACTTTGTATTTTTAAACAAAGACGGCGAGCGCAAAAACGCGCGGGTGCATCGGCTTGTTGCCGAAGCGTTTATACCGAACCCGGAAAGCTTGCCGGTGGTAAACCATAAAAACTGCAATAAGCTTGATAACCGCGTTGAAAATCTTGAATGGGTATCGTATCGGGAAAACTCACAGCACTATTTAAAAACCACGACGCGGGAAACAAAACCGATAGTTCGGATAAATCCGAAAACAGGCAAAGTAAAAGAAGTGTTCAGCTCAATTAAGATTGCGTCAAAGTGTTACGGTTACGATTACCGCACGTTTTACGACGCAATAAAGCGCGGTTGTTTATATCGCGGGTCACTGTGGAAGCACTGCACTATACAAATAATACAAGTTTGAGAGGTAAAAGTGTATGGCGAAGAAGAATGGCGGGAAAAGGCTTTCACCTATAATCGGAGAGGACGGTCGTCTTTATTACAATTACGGCGTCGGTGCAAAGTACAGCATTAAAGAGGAAGAGAAAGAGTACATATTTGAAATTAAAGACTGCCGTTATTCAGATACGAACGTTGAATATTACAAATGTACGAAAAACGGTGAACCGTTTTGGAACGAGCATACAGCTAACCGCCTTTATCATATTTTGCGCCAAGGATTGCTTGAAACTATTTCGGAAGGTGAACGGCGCGAACTTCCGCTTATGGTGGACGAAGTAAAAGCATTTGCATACGGCAAGGCAACGGCGCGAGGTGTGGCGGTTAAGTCGCTCGGCAATACGGACTATTTTGCAAAGGATAAAGAACTGCGTAACATTGAGATTGAAAGAGCGTTTGCAGAGGCAAAAGGGCAAAAAGATAAGGTTGCAGAGCTTACGGCGAAAGAAAAGGCGTTGAGGGCAAAGCAGGCGTCGATATTGCAAACTAAAAAGATTGACCCGGCAATATTGAAAGAAGCTGTTTTCTGTTCAGAATGCAATGAAACCGGCGTGATTGGCGGAAATAAAGTTTGCGCCTGCGCAAAGAAGTTGCAGAAGGAAATCAAAGACTATAACGCAATACTGCGTCGCAGAAATCAAAAGGCGGAGGTGACGGAATGAGTTGTCCTTGCAAGCAAACGGACAATATGCGCCAGTGCGATTACTGCACTGTAACAGGCGCAAAGGTTGGTGGGGTTTTAATATGTGACGTTGATTACGATTACTGCCCCGACTATTTAAACAGTAGACTGTATAAGCGTAAACGGCTTGTCGAGAGTGCATTAAAAAAAGAACAAGCCCGTAAGGGTAAAAATAAAAAAATTCGGAGGAATTAAAAATGAAAAACACAAAAAGAACAAACAAAAGAAGCAATGCAAAAATGTTCGGCGCGTTGGTGCTGAGCGCAATATTGCTTGCTGGCGGTGTCGCCATAGGTTACGGTGCGGGTACTCACTGGACGTATAAGCGGGGCGAAATTCAGGCAGAACAACCGGACCCTGATTTCGGCAGTTCCGCAGGCGCAGACGGTGCGTTTATAACCAACGGCGAAAGTAACGGTATCAAGCTTTTGAGTGCGAAAATACCGCAGTCTGCTTATGAAGCTAACGGTATTTCGCCTTTGGCCGATACGGCGTTCACTCTTACGGCAACGATAGAACCCTTAGGCTCAACGGACTATTTCGAGTGGACTATATCTAACAACGACGACAACGCTATAACAATGACGGTCTCGGACGACAACGCAAGAGCAGTTGTAACGTGCAATAAAGCTTTTGACGTTCAGAAGGTTATTAGCATAACTTCAACAGCCAACCCTGCCGTAACGGCTTCCTGTACGGTGGACTATTACAAGCGTTTACAATCTGTAACTTTTGAAATGCCTACGATAAAGCTTAACACAACGGAGACTACATATACGGTAGAGCCTAAGGCCGTTTACGGTATCGGTACGGTTGAAGATACGGTCATAACGGTTTCGAGCGGTACGATTGCTTGCGCTATTAACGTGCAGAATATTTCTTATTCAAACTACGGTGGCATCGTCAAATTTTCTGAAAGTGTAACTTTTACCGGTAACAGTTTTTCGTTGATTATGTCACCTGACAGTAAGCCGTCATTCTGTACAACAAGTATTAGTGGTCCGTCAAACGTAATGTACGCTAATGTATTTAAAAACTTTGTGTCTACATTGAGTAACCCGAACTCGTCGGCAAATACGAGGGACGATTACCACTACACTATTGATGTGCGTTGGTCGGCAAAGCGCGCAGGCGGTACTTTTGACAGCGGAACTGTTAAAGTCAAAGGAAAGTTTGACATATCGGCTTTGGTTGTAAATGCAGACGACGTTGGGTTATCTGACGACAACATAATTTTTTAAGGCGGTGAGGATATGGCAAGAAAAAGAAAATTAAAGGTTCTTATATATGCGCTTTTGGCTTTGTTCTTGCTTGTAGTAACAGTAATAAGCGGGCGGGTAACACTGTCCGCTTTTGCAGATACTGTGGGATATACAAGCGTGTTAGAGGACCTTACGAAAGACGACAATTTCAAAGTATCGGATTATCCCGACAAGAAAAACATTTATTCAATAAGCGTAATTCAGATAGCGGAAAGTACGTCGGGCGAGTTATTCGTTTATACTTATCAAGCGTGTCAAAAAACAAAGTATCTTGTAGCAACAAAAATCAGTATGGCTTTAACCGACAAATTAGGCGGTGCTATTGAAAGCGATACGGCTTTAACCGAAAAAGACAAAACGAAGCTATACGACTTAATGCTTATAAATTCAAGCGGGGTATTCTGTAAATACAAGGTTAATGACTTTACGGTTAGCGGTGATAAGGTTCGGTTTTATAATATAACTGAAATATTTCGGGAATGGCTCCCCAGTGACGGTGATGCGGGCAACGATAATATCAAAAAAGAAAAATACTTTAAGGTAGGTAAACTTTACACTGCGGAAACGGTCAACGGTTCGGTAAAGTATACTTGCAAAAACGTTGATACTGTTGAAATCAAAAATCCGTATGTAGACTTTGTTTCGTACGGAAAACAGTCGGCTTGGGACTTTATTGCGGGTGCTACCCATTGGACGGATATTCACTACATAGCGTTTTCAACAGATAAAAAGATTGATACTTTAAAAGAAGCAGACGTTACATATACAACGCAGTCCTATCATTATGAGGGGCGTGATTATAAAGGATATTCTTACGGCGAGAAATCAAAACCGCAGTATTTAACGCTTACAAGCGACGGCGAAATCGGGTTAGATTTTAAGCAGTATATCTGGAAAAGCATTTCGCGTACGGAAGATTTTGTCAAAAGCGTAAACCTTACGGGAGAAGCAAAGACGGAAGTTGAAAAGTCTGAATTTGTGCTTGTGTTTTTGAAGACGGCATTTGAAGAGCGGGAATTATGGTCTCCTATGCAGGGGCATTACAAAAATATAGACGGAACGAAAGTGTCAGACGTTACGATACTTCGTCTGATGTTCGAAACAGACGGTGTGGTTTATAATCTCGGTGCCTTAATGGATATACAAGAGGGTGACGACGTCGCAGGTAATAAACAGCACAGTGACGCAGCAAATTGGCTTGAAAAGCTTTTAAAAGCTATTGGCGATTTTTTCAAAGGCATATGGAGCGCTATTGTCGGATTTTTAAAAAACCTATTCGGCAAACTTAGCTGGTGGCAGTGGTTGCTTGTAGGTATTGCAGTAATAGCGTGTATTGTCTTTATTATATCCCTTATTAAATTCGGCGTTAAAAAAGTATTTGAGTTTATAGGTTGGCTGATTAAAAAGCTTTGCGAGGCAGTGTGGTGGATAATCAGTTTGCCGTTCAGAGCGATAGGCGCTTTATTTAAGCGTAACGACGAGGAAAGTGACGAATGAAGCAGCAGAAAAAGAAAGAAACAAAAAAGCGGGCGTCCGTAAAGACGCCCGCCAAGACGGCGAAAAAGAAAGGGGCCGCGGTCAGGAAAATTTTCAAGACTACGGACGGGTATTTAAGTGGCAGACCAAAAATAAAAAAGCCACGCAATGTCGCAGCTGTTAAGCAAAGAAGAAAAGACGGAGCGGTGGCATTGGTAAAAGTTTATTCCGAAGAGGGGAAAGAGGACAAAATAGGTAAAAACTTAATTCCGAATTTGAAATTAACTCCGGATAAGCACTCTTCTTTAACTAAAAGTTCTGTTGTGGGGCGGCAAGTCATAATCGGAATAAAAGACGGTGAAGGATTTAAGCCTATACTTACGCGTGACTTAACAGCTACCAACGATAAGCTTTCGAGAAAAGAATTGCGGGCGGTTCTTAAAGGCGTACATAATGACACGAAACAACATCGTAAGACATACAAGAAAAAATTAAGAAATTGGCGAAAAGGATTTAAAAAATAAAAAAGTCCGCGCCGGCTGTTAAGCAAGACGCGGGTTGATACCGTTGCGAACGGCATCTGACTTGATGTCACTTATATTATACGCAACAAAACTTAAAAAGTCAATAGTTTAAATAATTAAAATTTAAAGGGGTTATATATGGCAGAAGTACATAACGACGAATGGTTTGCAAGGCAGGAAGCGAGGCTCGAAGAACCTTTCAGGAACACAAAACGGTATTACTGTAAAAAGGCATTGCTGGAAATCATTCTCGGGCCTTTTACGCTGTTTATACTTTCAGTAATCGGAATTATAAGGTTAATTAAAATGTGGCGCTATATTGACTCATTTTACGACCAAACGAAGGACTATATGTTCAAGGGTCGAATGATAAAGAACGTCGGCCCGCCCGGCTGTGGCAAGACGTTCACCGGCGCAAATATCGCGTACAGCCTTGCGTTGAAGCGTTGGGAGGATTTGAAAACAGACTACTTCACCGCGCGGACAATGGTTAAGGAATGGGTAAAAAATTTCGATTACGAAAAGCTTATCGCGTTTGAGGCATTAAAAGAGTCATACGAATTTTTCGCGGAGCGCGAGGATAGATTTATTCCTTGCCTTTTAACGACTATACCACTGCGCGAGTATAAGACCGGCAGAATGTCATACAGGCTTACGCCAGCGGTATACGCTATGGCGCAGAGAATACCTGAATACGTTGTACTATTCAATGACGAAACGGGTGCGTCGTTCAACTGTCACGATTCCCTTCATATTGCAGACGACGTGCAAGACTTTATGCGGTTTATCCGTCAAATGCTTGATGCAGTCGGAATAAACACCGAGCAAGGGGATGACGGCGACGCTAAGACGTTCAGGAAGTCAACCGACTATAACAATTACTTAGGCGGGCAGGAATGGCTGATGCGTCCGCTACGGCTTGAAAAACGCTTCGAAAAGAAAAAGTCGAAATATTTCAAGCGTTTGTCTGCCGGTAAGTTGTCCGAAGCAAAAGCACTGTACATAGGACAAACTCTTTACTATATGAAAGAGTATATAAAAACAATCGGGTTCCGAAGAATACCTCACGAACTGCGGAGCGCGGGTGCGGGTATGTTTGCGAGCGTGAAGGAAGATTATATTTTTCCTGCGATAGGCTGTGTGCAGTACGACGACAGAGCATTCCGCGAAGCATATAAATGCAAGGATCAAAAGATTGAGCTTGAAGGCTGGACGGGCCTGTTGATTGAGGATTGCGACCTGCACGCATACGACGATATGACGCGTAAGCAACCGAAAGAAAAAAGCAATGACGAGGGGAAAGGCAACGCCGTCGCACAAGATTGAACGAACCGGGGCGATATTCCGTTTATTTGCAAAAAAAGACCAAACACAACAGAACGGAAAAGAGTAGTCAGTTCCGACCGTAGCCGTTAAAACGGTGTACCAACGTGGTTGCGCATCGCGCGTTCCGTTGGTACAGTCGGAACTGTCGAAAGAGTTTGGGAAAGTTTACAAATAAACGGACACTGCCGACCAAATCTGAACCGCGTAGAGTCCGTTCAGATAATAATGAGGTAAGGGCGTAGCCCTTCCGCATATAAAACCGCGTAGCGTCAAAGCGAATTGTAGCGTTACCATTAGGAAAATATTATGGAATTTGTTTGTAATGATTGCAAAGTAAAAATGGAAATCGAAGCTCCGACCAAGCAGAGTGCGATAGATTCCGCGCGTGCCGGTAAGTGGGCCGTTTCGCGCGACCGTAAAGTTTGTTACTGTTCGAACTGTGCGCTGTTGCGCCGTAACGTCGGCAAAAACGGCGGGAAGAGAAAAGTAGTTCAGCAACGTATCGAAGTTTAATATCCCGACAAGCGGGTAAACGTCCGTAAGTCGGGTTCATAGTTCTCCTGTGGCTCCGTCGCGGTTTATCCTCGGCGGAGTTCAGGTGAATATACAACTTTATAATAAACGACCGAGCGACAAGTCGTTAAACTGTCGGGTTTTCGGAGTATAAGC
>CAMUNT010000013.1 GCA_947090365.1 uncultured Clostridia bacterium | reverse complement strand
ACGGACTATTACCATATCGCCGTCGTCAATACCTGCGTTTATCATACTTTCGCCGTAGGCTTTAAGTATAAAGTAACTGCCTGCGCCCAAAAAGTCCGTCGGTATAGGTAGATACGTTTCAATGTTCTGTTCCGCAAGCATAGGCGTTCCGCAAGCGATAGAGCCGACAACGGGCAGATACTCGACACCTTGCTGTATCTTTTCCATCATCTTGGTGCGAATACCCCGACAACTGCCGTTATTTTCGAGCAAACCTTTTTCTTGCATTTCCGCTATGTAGTTACTTACACAGCCTTTTGAAATTCCGAAAGCATTTGCTATTTCCTGCATTGTCGGTGTTACGCCGTTGTCAAAATACTCTTTGTTTATAAACTCGACTATGCTTTTCATTAAATCGGAGTTCTTACTTCTCATAAGTGCCTCACTTATCGTGAACGATTGTTTACGATAGATTATAGAACATACGTTTGAGAAAGTCAACTGTTTGAAAGCCCCGTTTTCAAACTTTCGCAAAATTTTTTAAGGCGGATGCGTATCGGCTATTCTGTTACCGTCCGCTTTTTTCTTATTCCGGTATTTCTGACGAGCAAGTTTCTTTTCCACAAAAGCAACTATCTCGCTTTCCAAATCTTGCATAAGCAAATTGATTGCGCTGTCAGGAATAGAAGAAAACACGGGAGTATCTTCAAAGTAGATAGGTATTCCTAAATCATTGTCCTTGATTTTCACTTCTTGCATAGTGTTAAACTCCTTTTGCTTGATTACACGGACACTATACAAAATTCGGGGCAAGAAGTGAATGACATCACTTGCCGTTTACCTAACACTTTGCTAACATCACTTGCCGTTTTAATGATTTGGGTTGATTGTACTTGATTTTACTTGATATTGATTGACCTTTTTTTCGCCGTTGGTTGTGGCAGAAAATGCCGTTGCCGTCAATCTAAAACAACTCTTGCTTAAACCGATAAAGGAAATAACTTTTACGCAATAATTGTTTTAATTGAAAACCGAATAACAAAAAACGCCGATTGACGGCGTAGTCATTTCCTGCATTTTCGTCGGCGTCGAAAAAAAGTTCGGCAAGGAGGTAAAGAAAATGCAAGTAGCAAGGTTAGGTTGGCGAAAACGTCAAGCGAAGTCAAGTGAGGTCAACCTTTGTCGTCAGTTCGGCAAGCGTTGCCGTCAAAAGGTTATCAACTCGGCAAGTGAAGTCATTACGTTTTTTTCGCCGTTGTTGTACTCTCTCGGTGTGATTACCGATTTTGAGGAGGGTTCACTATGAAAACAGGTGTCATTTACGCTCGCTATTCGTCCGATAGACAAACAGAACAGTCTATCGAGGGACAATTAAGAGTTTGTAATGAATACGCCGTCAGAAATGAAATCGTGGTCGTTGATACTTATATAGACCGTGCTATGACGGGAACGAACGACAAACGTGCGTCTTTCCAGCGTATGCTCAAAGACAGTGCAAAACGGGCGTGGGATTACGTTATCGTTTACAAAATAGACCGTTTCGGACGAAATAAGTACGAATTGGCTATGAATAAACACACCTTGAAACTCAACGGAATACGGCTTATCTCGGCTATGGAAAATATACCCGAAACGCCGGAAGGCATAATCCTTGAAAGCCTTTTGGAAGGTATGGCGGAATACTACAGCGCAGAACTTTCTCAAAAGATACGTCGAGGCAATAACGAAAGCCGCAAGAAAGGCAATGTTACAGGCGGTAAAATGCCGTATGGCTATAAAATCGTTGATAAGAAAGCCGTTATCGTTCCCGAACAAGCCGAAGTCGTCCGCTATATTTACGAGCAGTACGCAAAAAACGTGATTGCCAAAGATATTATAAAGGCGCTTGCGGATAGAGGCGTGCTTTATCACGGAAAACCATTTGTGAGAAATACTGTCTATAAGATTTTACAGAACACAAAATATTCGGGTGTTTATACGCACGGCGACGAAGTATATACGAATATCTATCCGCAGATCGTTCCCGACGACCTTTTCAAAATCGTGCAGGCAAAGAACGTCGGAAATCGTTACGGCAGTTTAAGTCAGTATGTCAAATATCTTTTGCGGAAAAAGGTTGTTTGCGGTTATTGCGGAAATTCAATAAACGGCGTTTCGGCAACGGCGAGGTCGGGCGAACGGAAACGCTATTATAGTTGTTCGGGCAGATACGATAAAAAGATTTGCAAGAAAAAGTCCGTGCGAAAAGACGCTTTGGAAAATGTAGTCGTGCAGGCTATTATGACCTTATTTGAAAATAACGCTATGATTGACGGTTTCGCCGAAAAAATTATTGCCGTAAATCAAAAACGGTTGCAAGACCAATCCGTTCTCAAACTCTTACAGCAAGAACAAGACCAGATAGCAAAAGCAAAGCACAATCTTATCGTGGCTATCGAACAAGGCATCATCACCAATACGACGAAAGAGCGGTTGCAAGAACTCGAACGTCGGCAAGAAGAATTGTCCGAAAAGATACTCGTTGAACAGGCAAAAGTTAAAACAACGATTAAGAAAGCCGACGTTATTGCGTTCATCAAAAAGGCTTTGAATAATAACGCCGAACGCATAATAGATTTGCTCGTAAGGCAAGTTATCTTATTCGACGATAAAATAATCATTAAATGCAATTACTCGGACAGAGGAAACAGCGAATACCTTGACGTACCTATTCACTCGACCACAACGGAATTACCCGTCATAAATACTTGCAGCCCCGTGATAGGCTCTGAACAAGTGGCGTTGGAAATTAAGGCATAGATTAAGCCTCGACGGACTTAAAACGTCGGGGCTTTTTTACATTTTGTCTTTTGCGGACTTGCTTTTTTATCGGTTTTAATATATACTATGTATATATTAACGAGGTGCTGTTTGGTGCGGTTCTTATGGCACACATTGTCGCCCACCACAAGCAACCTAAACTACTGAAATTGGATCGTTTTAGGTTGCTTTTTTAACACCGTTTAAATAACCTTAACGTATTCATTAGGAGCCAACATGAAAACTGCGATTACATGCTTAAAACCTTCATCTGGTGGACTTCATTTAGGACATTATATTGGCAATATCAAGCCTTTAATCAATCATCAAAACGACAACAATCTCGAATGTATATTCATGTTTGCCGATTTGCAAGTTTTCAATTCTGAATCTTCTGATAATATTCACCAAAATATTTATTTAATGATGAAGCAAATATTGTCATTGGGAGTAAATCCCAACAAGGTCAAATTTTTTTTAGAAAGTGATTTAAAAAAAGACCATATGGAAGATTTTGTTTTTTTATCAAATTTTGTTACAACGTCTAGAGTTATGCGATTACCTGTTTTTAAATATGATAAGCAATCAATAAAAATGTCAAAATTTATGTTTCCAATATTTCAGGTACTTGACTTTTATATTACCAAAGCATCAATTGCTTTTTCAAATAGTGACAATAAAGCTCTAATTGAATTTACTAATGAAATATTTAGAAAAATAAACAATCAATCTAATTTGAACCTTCCTAAAATAGCAGAAAGAAATAATTTTACAGAGCTGGCGATAAAAGGTAAACGTCATTTAATTGGCATCTATTCCAAAAGGGGACAAGACAATGCTGTTGAGACCATTTTTGCAGAGATTGAAACTTTAAAAACTAAATTGCTTGACAATAAAAAACTCAAAGAGATAGTTGCGGATTTATTGCGCTCAAGAGCAATTTGCCTTTTTATGAAAGAGCAATGGAGTAATTCAATACAATACGCAGAAAATGCTAAAAATCAATATCAAAAGCTAAGCAATTATGAAAAATACGTGGAAACATTTGACTTGATTGCAGAAGGATATATAAACTTACATAAATGGAACGATGCCGAATTTGAAATAACACAAGGATTAAATGCCGCAAAACAATGGGAACAGAACGAAAAGTACATAAAATTAGTTATCCTATTATTGAATTTGAAAATTTCAAATCTTACCAATTGCACAACATTTAGTGAGAATGAATTTGATATTGAAAATTGTAAAGAAAAATTTACTGATGCCCAAACGAGATGTAAAAAAGTTGAAAATGAACAACTTTTATATGAATTAAAGAGAAATTATAAAGATTTATTAGGTTTATACAAAAAAAGAATTAGACACAAAAAAAAGGAAAATGCTATTAAAAAGGGAATTATTCATTACACAAAAAGTGAATAATACATTCAGCATTAAAAATTTGTTTTTGGTTACTACTTCTCCACCACTAAAAAAACGAGGGTTAATCCCCTCGTTTTTTTGTGCGCGCTATGGGTGCCATTCAAACCCCACGTTCGCGCGAGCGAAGCGACGCTCTGCGGAAAAGAATCTCGGAAAACAGATTGAGATATATATTGACGGAGCTGTTTTCGGAAAAATGAAACGGTAAACCAACTAATTTGCAAACAGGCGGGAAGCCTTCGCTTCCCGCCTGTTTATTAATTATAGAAACTCAAATTCTACCCGTCTGTTTTTAAGCCCGAATTCCTTGCCTTTAAAGCCGAAATAATCGTATTGTTTCAAAAGCTCTTTCGTGGCGGTTATCTTAATCAGCTCGTCGCAATACTCGAAATAAGGGTTACAAACGTAAGTAACCGTTTTTGCAATTGTCACGCTTTTCAGATTTTTGCATAATTTGAACGCGTTATTGAAAATTTCAATCACTCCGTCGGGAATAACTACGCTTTCTATCTTACCGCATCTGTCAAAGGAATAATTGTCAAGTCGGGTAACGCTGCCATCCGCAGGGATAACGCTGTTGCTGCATCCGCGCAACAGTATCTTCGTCTGAGTTTCGATAAGACAGTTGTCTACGCTGTGGAATACGGGGTTGCCCTCCGCCACCTTTATGCTTTCCAGCCCGCCGCAGCCTTTGAAAACCGAAACAAGCTTCGTCACGCCCGCAGGAATATAAACCTCTTTCAGACTAGCGCATTTTTCAAAAGCGTATGCGCCTATTGCCGTCAACGCTTCGGGGAAATCAATATGCTCCAGCACATTGCATTCGTGGAATGCGTCCCTTCTTATTTCCTTTAAACATTGAGGAAGATTAATTACCTCCTTTAACGTATGGCACTCCCAGAATGCGCTGCTGCCTATACATTCGCAAACGTTGTTTCCGGAAAAATCGACGAGGACGACGTTCGGCATTCCTTCTTTATACTGTGGCATTAAAAACCAGTCGGGAATGCGCTTTACGTTTGCTCCTATTTTTATTGTAACGCCATCCGAATTTTTCCCCGCACTGTCGAACGCACTGTTGACGGACAACGAGTCGCACTCGGCGTTAAAGTTTATTTCGGTAAGCGCCGTACACTCGGCAAACGCCTCGGTTCCGAGCGACGTGACGTTTTTCGGTACGGTAACGCTTTCAAGTCCCTTACAGTATTTAAACGCGCTGGGGCCGATAGATTTTACCGTATCGGGCAAAGTAAGGCTTTTTAAATTCGAACAGCCCTTAAAGGCGTGCGCGCCTATCGTTTTAATTCCGTCGGGAATTATCGCTTCGGACAAGCCCACCTCTGCGAACGCATACGGCGCAATGGCGTTTACGCTTCCGTCGTCAGGTATCACGCTGTCCGTAAAACCGTAAAGGACCGATTTTTTCTTCACGTCAATAAGACAGTTGCCGACGTTTTTGAACGCCGCGTTTGCACCGTCTACTATTACGGTTTTAAGATTTGCGCAGCCTTCGATTGCCTTGTTCGCAATCGAAGTGACGCTTGCGGGAATTGTAATGCTTTCAAGATTTTTCTTTCTGAAAAACGCCTTGGCGGCAATTTTCGTAACGCCGTCCGGAATTACTGCGTGAACGGCAGTGCCTTTGTATTTTATAAGCTCGTTGCTTGCAATTTCAAAGCCGACGGCGCCGACTTTTTTCGGCGCGGCAATCTTTGCAGGACATTCCCTAAACACGCTGCTGCCCATAAAATCCACACTTGCGGGTAATTTAACGGATATAAGCTTTTTGCAATACGCAAACGCCTCGGCGCCTATATATTTAACGCTGTCGGGTACATCTATGCTTCTGAGTAGACTGCAACACTCGAAAGCGCTCTCACCTATCGATTCCAGACCGTTTTTAAAGGTTAAGCTTTTAAGCTTGTCGCAGCCGTAAAAAGCAAATCTGCCTATTGTTTTAACGCTATCCGAAAAGTTTATCGTTTCAAGCGCCTTGCAGTAGTGAAACGCGCTTTCGCAAATCTCTTCCGTACCGCCCGTAAAAGTCAGCTCGGTCAGATTTTTACAGCCATTGAAGGCGTTTTTATCTATTGATTTTAAGCTTTTACCTATAATAACGCTCTGCACGCCGCTATCGTAAAACGCATAAGTACCTATTTTTTTAACACTGTCGGGAAGTTTCAGCCCGACCTTCAAAGAGCGCGAATAACAGAAAGCGTTATCGCCTATCGTTTCGACTCCGTTTCCTAATTGGACGCTTTTCAGATTGAAGCAATTCGCAAACGCGTATTTTTCAATGGTTTTGACGCTGTCGGGCAAAACGACGGATTCCAGCCCGTAATTGAAATCGAAAGCGCGTTTGCCGATTTTCGTTATTCCGTCGGGAATAACTATTTCCGAGTTGCCCTTGCTGTGCACTCTGTTTCTCGGGTGCGCGGTGTTGTTGGAAAAGGCACAATCCGCTATAACCGTTACGCTGCCGTCGGCGGGAATAACGCTGTTTTTACAGCCGCGTATCAAAGTTTTTTTCTTAATATCTATAAGGCAGTTGCCACTGCTGCGGTATACGGGATTGTTTTCCGCTACGGTAATTTCTTCTATATCGCCGCAATCGTCGAACGCGCCCTTACCTATCGAAGTTACCGTTTCGGAAATATGAATTTTTTTAAGGCTGTGGCAATCCGAGAATGCCTCCTTGCCTATAACCTCGACGCCGGCGGGAATAATTATTTCCTCTAATTTTTCACAACAGGCAAACGCCCTTTCTCCGATTTTTTTAACGGTAGGCGAAATATCCACCCATTTTATGCCGCAAAACGCCACTTCGTAGGCACGGTTGCCTATTTCGGTAACGTCGTCGGGAATCGTTAAATATCCGTCAAAGCCGTCGGGCGCCCTGAAAGTAATTACCTTACCGTCCTGTATCAGGCCGCAATCATCATATCTGTGCATATTTTACTCTCCTAATAAAATCTTACTTTTGAATTATATCATATATTAAACGCAATTTCAAGTATCATTGCTAATTAAGGCGGGCGTTTTTCTACCTCGTCGGCATAGTGAAATCCTTCAACGCACGGTTAAGATAATCGTTAAACGGCTTCATAGCCTTGAACACTTCAAGCGATTTACGTAAAAAGCCTTCGCCGTCGCACACCTCCCCGTCCGTCAAGGGGTATTCCAGATACCACGATTTGTATTTTAAATATTCGGCTTGCGGATGCTCTTTGTCGAACCCTGCGGGAACGTTTTTAAGCGCGGTACCCTTTATTGTAAAATATTTTTTGAACCCGTCGGCGGAAATTATCTCACTCCATTCGTCAGGATGTGCGGATATGTATTCGCGCACCATTGCGGTGGCGTTCGAAAACATATCGGCAAACAATCCGCCGCCCAGAAAAGTGCCGCCGTAAGGCTTAATCATTAAATAATATCCGACGGGAACGGGCAGTTTGCCCTTCGGCGCGATATGCGCCCTGAACGAGGGATTGTAGGGCGACTTATCGTGACTGAACCTCGTGTCGCGCACAAGCTTGAAAGTCAGCTCTTTGGGGTTGTTGTGCAGCACGCTTGCATCGAATTTGCCGATACCGTAGATAAGCTCCTGCACCAGCTTTTCAAACTCTTCTACGGCTTGTCCGTACTCTTTCTTATGCCCGTGATACCATTCACGGTTGTTGTTTGCGTAAAGCGAGGAAAGATAATCCAGCATTAATTTTGCGTTCATTTAATACTCCTAACATTTCAAAATTCATTTACACCGTATATTATATAACACTGCTTATATTTTGTAAAATAAAATTCTCAACGCGTGGCTTAAAAATAACGCCGGGCGCGATATTTAACAAAAGCAACCCCTTACGCGAAATTAAAAAAATTACCCAAAAATATAATCTTGACGGTATCGGTTGACAATCGGTTAAATTTGATATAAAATTATATTAATCTGTCGCGCCCGTCCGATATCTTGCGCGACTGTATGGGGTTATAGCTCAGTTGGTAGAGCGCTTGAATGGCATTCAAGAGGTCATCGGTTCGAACCCGTTTAGCTCCACCAGAAGCAACCTAAAACTAACCACTATTTAAGGGTCAAGTTTAGGTTGCTTTTTAAAAATATTCATATACGAACTATATGTTGTTTATGAATATTTTTAAATTCCGATAAAAAACGAAAGCGTTGCGCACATATCTTATTAATAAAATCAGTTTAAAATCGGCGCCGTTCGACTGCCGGTTAAAGGAGAAATTTATGTCAAAAATGCTTACTTTGATTAAGGACAACTGTCCGCAGAACCACCCCTGCCCCGCAGTTAAAGTGTGTCCCGTCGGCGCGCTGACGCAAAACCGCTTCGACGCCCCCACTATTAACCACGACAAATGTATTAAATGCGGAAAATGCTCCTCCTTCTGTCCGAAGAAGGCTCTGGTTCTTAAAGCGTGAAGCCGTAAAATAAATCGTTTTGCCGTTTACCGCATTTACACTGTCATAAGACAGGCAAACGGGTTTAATGCTATTCTTTCGTTATTAATGTCCGTAAAAAGTCTGCTTATTAAGACAAATTCGCTGTTTATGGGCAATACTTTTTAAAAGTTATGCGTTATAATATCGGTATCAAGGCAAGGAGCGTTTATTATGGATATGCAGAAAATCGGTACGTTTCTGACGGAACTGAGAAAAGAGAACAAACTGACGCAGGACGCATTGGGCGAGAAAATAGGAGTTACCAACAAAACCGTTTCACGCTGGGAAAACGGCAATTATTTACCGCCGGTAGAAATATTGCAGATGTTAAGCAAATTATACGGCGTCAGCATAAACGAGCTGTTATCGGGCGAACGGTTAAACGACGACAGCTACAAGCAAAATGCGGAGGAATACATTACCGCCGATTTAATTAAAAAAAGCAGAGAAGCAAAAAAACGGATAGCCGTTTCATCCGTCGTTGCTGCCGTAACTGTACTTTCAGCGCTGGCGGTAATCCTTTTATGCGCTTTTCTTCAGGCGCCCGTCTGGGTTCGCATAAGCAGTATAGTATTTTCGGTTATTATCGCAGTTGCGGGGATTGCCGTCTGCTGTGTTTTAACATTTGATGCAGGCGTTTACGAATGCCCCGTCTGCAAAGAGAAATTCGTGCCGTCGTTAAAAGACTTCGTGCTGGGTATGCATACCGTTACAAAAAGAAGATTAAAATGCCCCAAATGCGGAAAAAAGTCTTTTTGCAAAAAGAAATTAAATTGAAATTAGGATAATTAAACTGATATATAAATTTCTGAATTTAAAAAGCCGAGGGGAAACTCGGCTTTTTTGTTTTATGCCCTTGACACGTTGCGGGGATATTTGATATAATTTTATCGAAATAAAAATTTCAGGAGCTATATTAAATGAAAAAAGATTACAGGCAGGAATATGAATTGCCGTTTACGCCCCTTACGGTTATGCACGAGGCGGCGCGGTGCCTTTTATGTTACGACGCGCCCTGTTCGAAGGCGTGCCCCGCACAGACCGACCCCGCAAAATTTATCCGCTCGGTTCGGTTCCGCAACTTTAAGGGCGCGGCGGAAACGGTACGCAAAAACAACGCTTTGGCCGCAGTATGCGCACGCGTGTGCCCGACGGAAAAGCTGTGCCGTCAGGGCTGTTCGAGAAGCGGTATCGACCGCCCTATCGAAATAGGCAAAATTCAGCGGTACGTAACAGATTTCGAGGACGCTTGCGGAATGAAAATTCTTGAAAAGGGCTCAAAAAATTCAGGCAAGGTTGCGATAATAGGCTCAGGCCCCGCGGGGTTGCAGGCGGCCGCCACCCTTACGGAGCTGGGTTACGACGTTACCGTTTTCGAGAAAAACGAAAAATGCGGAGGCTGGCTTAGGTACGGTATTCCCGAATACCGCCTTCCTTCCCCCGTTCTCGATAAGGAAATTAACCGCATTGCGCAAATGGGCGTAACCTTCGTTACCAAAAGAGAAATTAAGGATTTGCAACCATTAAAAAGCGAATTTAAAGCTATCCTGCTTGCAACAGGCGCAAGCTACGGCAGAACCCTTCCGCTGTTTGAAAACAATAAATACGCAGAACTTGCCGTGGACGTGCTTGCAAAGATTAAGGATAAAAACGGAAAAATTTCCGTACCCGAAAGTGTGCTTATAATCGGCGGTGGCGACGTTGCTATGGACGTTGCGACAAGTCTTAAACTTCTGGGAAGCCGATCGGTCACCGTAGTCGCACGCGAGCAGGCGTTCGAATTTCCCGCAAGCTCAGAGGAACTGAAAGCAGCGCGCGAAAACTGCGTTTCGATAATAGACGGCTACACCCCCGTTTCAGCAGACGGAAACAAAGTAACCTTTAAACACGTAGCGTTAGACGCCGGACTTACTATTAAAGCCGACAAAATTATACTTGCAATCGGTCAGAGGGCTGACCTTGAAGGCTTCGGCGTAAAAGCCGAAAACGGAATTGTACATACCGTCGGTTATCAGACGGACGACAAGCAGATTTTCGCCGCGGGCGATATAGTGGACGGCGATAAATTAGTCGTTTCCGCAATTAAGTACGGCAAGGAAGCCGCACACGCAATCCACGCGTATCTGGGAGGTAAACAGTAATGAAAAAAGATTTATCCATAACCTTTTTAGGCGTAAAATTCGAAAACCCGTTCTGCCTTTCCTCCTCACCCGTCGGCAACTGCTATGAAATGTGCGCGAAGGCCTACGACGAAGGCTGGGCGGGCGTAGTATTCAAGACGATAGGTCCGAAGCATTTCGTGATTAACGAGGTTTCCCCCCGCTTTGACGCACTGACTAAGGAAGACACCCCCTTCATCGGGTTCAAAAATATGGAGCAGATTGCGGAGCATTCCCTCGAAGAAAACCTGCGCGATTTGCGCCGTTTAAAGCAGGAATATCCGAACAAGGTGCTTATCGCCTCGATTATGGGAACAAACGAAGCCGACTGGACGGAACTTGCGCACCTTGTGGAAGAAGCGGGCGCGGATATGATTGAAATGAACCTTTCCTGCCCCCAGATGACCTCGCACGAAATGGGCTCTGACGTGGGAACGAACGCAGAGCTTTGCAAAAAGTACTGCAAAGCGGTAAAGCGCGGTTCCTCTCTTCCTATGATGGCTAAAATGACGCCCAACGTCACCGATATGGTTTCTATTGCAAAAGCCTGCTTAGAGGGCGGCGCCGACGGTATTGCGACGATTAACACGGTTAAATCGATATGCAACGTCGATTTGGACAAGAAAATCGGCCTGCCCGTCGTAAACGGCAAATCTTCGATTTCGGGATATTCGGGCAAAGCCGTCAAACCCATTGCGCTGCGCTTTATCCAGCAATTGCGCACCGGTATCGAAGGTGTTGAAATTTCGGGTATAGGCGGAATAGAAACCTGGGAGGACGCGGCGGAATTTATACTTTTAGGATCTAAAACCTTACAGGTTACCACCGCGATTATGCAGTACGGCTACCGCATCGTAGAGGATATGTGCAGCGGACTTTCTTATTATATGGAAGAACAGGGCTTCAACTCATTGGAGGAAATGGTCGGACTTGCAAACGCAAATATAATCCCCTGTGAAGAGCTTGACCGCTCGTACATAGTCTACCCCTCTGTCGACGGCAACAAGTGCGTCGGTTGCGGAAGATGCTACATCTCCTGCTTCGACGGCGGGCATCAGGCTATCGACTGGATAGAAAAAGACAGACGCCCTTCAATAAACAAGGATAAATGCGTCGGCTGTCACCTGTGCGCGACGGTCTGCCCCGTTAAATGTATTTCGAAGGGCGAAATAAAATTCAAAGGCAAAACTAAAAAACACGACATTCAGCTTTAAAAAGAGTTCAAAACCGCCGAGGCTTACCGCCTCGGCGGTTTTTTATTTGCTTAGCTGAAAATAATTATTTATTAGTCACAATATACATAATAATTAGTATAAAGTTAAATATTTAGTTGATACTAATCATAATTTTCTTTTTATAAGGATTTTAAGTTTTCTCTAATCGCATAAATCGACAAAAAGTTCTAAACTGATAATAGTGAGGGTTTAATATGGATTTAAACGAAATCGCTTTGCGGATATGGCATTTTCGAAATCAGAAACAACTTTCCGCAAGGGAATTGAGTTTGAGGTTAGGTAAAAGTCCGACTTATATAAACCAGATAGAAAGCAGGAATTTTACCGTTTCACTGCCGGTGCTTTTAGATATTATAGAGATACTTAACATTTCCTGTGCGCAATTTTTTGCCGAAAACTATGCTACGTATAACCAGGATAACGAAATTATCGATATACTTAAAAAGCTGCCGCCTGAAAGAAAAAAATCTTTTATCGATTTAATGAAAAACACCAAATAAAATTCATTTTACCCGCCAAATAAATTTAAGGAGAAAATATGAACAAAAAATTTACCGCCTTTTTTAC
This sequence comes from uncultured Clostridia bacterium, assembly GCA_947090365.1. Lineage (GTDB taxonomy): Bacteria > Bacillota > Clostridia > Christensenellales > Borkfalkiaceae > Coproplasma. The sequence goes on along the minus strand of CAMUNT010000013.1, from coordinate 11,680 downwards.
AGGCAATTACGGTATGACCGTTGAAGGCAATCTTGCTTACGGTACTGTATACGGCTTTGAAACCAACGCCAACGTAGTTATGTTTGACAACGTTTCCCCGCTGAGACTGCACGTAACGTTCTACGCTACCGACGAACAGAAACGGAATATGGAAGCTGCGATAAGAAATTTAGCTTTAAAGTATTTCCGTATGAGCTTTTCGCAGTACGGTCTGTTCCTCGGCTTTAACGATATTACCGTCAAAAGACTTTTGAAACGGCTTCCCGAAGTTCTGGATAAGATTTACGCAATTTTAGAAGAAAACGGCGCTATGAAAGCAGAGTTCTGCCCCGTTTGCGGAAATCCGCTTGACGAAGCAAACTGCAAAGAGTGCAAAATCGAAGGAATGAAAATAAAAATAGATAACGACTGCGTTGCCACGATAAACTCAGTTATCAGCGCGGAAAACGCGGACTTCGAAAGCGCGCCCAACAATTACATTAAAGGATTTGCAGGTGCTGTTATAGGCGGTTTGGTCGGCGTAGCTATTTCAACGGTATTGTATATCGTAGGTTTCGTTTCTTCGATTTCGGCAATCGTTGCAATCGTTTTGGGCTGTTTCCTTTACGAAAAATTCCGCGGTAAACCCAATAAAATTATGCTGGTTATCGTAACGCTTACTACTATGGTTATGCTTGCGGCTTCGATCCCCGCTATTTACATAGTCGTTGCGGGCATTGCGGCAAACGAAGCAAACGTTGATATGTCGGCAATAGACGCATTTACAAAATTAATGAATGAAAGCGAAGAGTTTTCACGCTTCTTCTATGCAGATCTTGCACTGGTAATTCTGTTCTCCGCAATAGGCGCGGGCTTACAGGCTTTCGCAATGGTGAAAAAAATCAAACGGCAGAAAAACATTTAACTTAAAAATGCAAAAGCCGGGGCTTACCGCCCCGACTTTTATTTATAGTCGGAATATTTAAAACATTACTAAAAGGAAGCCTGTTATTACGCCCATAAAGAGCACGAACGCGGGAAGCTTACTGCGCCACATTAAAATAGATTCGGGCAGAAGCTCACCGAACACAACATAAAGCATTGCCCCGCTTGCAAACCCCAAAGACAGTACGAGCATTATATCGTTTATCCCGCCGATCGCAAAGCCAAAAAGCGCGCCGAACACCGTAGGCAGACCGCTTAAAGCCGTTAAAAGCACCGATTTCGGCTTGCTCATTCCGCCAGAAATTAAGGGGACGGAAACCGCCATTCCCTCCGGCACGTTATGAAGACCTATTACAATCGCCATAATAAATCCGCTTCCGGTAAACAGACTTTGCGTTGCGTCTGCGGAAATTGCGTACGACGCGCCTATTACCATTCCTTCGGGCAGGTTGTGAAGCGCGATTGCGAACATCATTACCAGCCCCGCAACGAACAGGTTCGATTGGGCGCTCTTATGCGATTCGTAGTGGTTGGAATGGATAAGCTCGTCCAGATCGTCCGCGGTGGCAGGGTGGTTTTCGTCGATATGCTTTACCTCGCGGTTTGTCCTTTTATCGATAAAATAATTAAGCGCGTATACGACGCCGTAGCCTACGATAACCGCACCGACGACTATCAGAGGAGTCAGCGAAGGCATAGAACCCTGTTTCATCATTTCTACAGGCTCGCTCATTAAATCGAAGCAGACGACGGCCAGCATAATTCCCGCCGCGAAAGAAAGTAAAAGGCTGACTATTTTATTCGAATCGCGTTTAAGCACCGCGCCGATTACTCCGCCAAGCCCCGTCCCGACCACGCCGGAAATAAACGTTATAAGCGTTATAATAAGATAATCCATAGACTGCATTATATCATATAAGCGCAAAAAAGCAAGAGTTTTTGCACGTCGGTGAATACTTAAAGCTTAATTTAATTGCATTGAGTTGCATATGCGCCGAAATTTACTATTGCAGCGAGGTGCATATAACGTCGAAAGCGGCTTATATGCATTACAGTGCACGCAAACCGAAGTAAAACGTTTATTTGCTTGATAGAGCGCGGGGATTATGATATAATGGCCCTATGATTATCATAATTTCGGGCGCTACGCATACGGGAAAAACCGTACTTGCGCAAAAGCTTTTGGAAAGATACGGATTCCCTTATTATTCGATCGACCATCTGAAAATGGGGCTTATAAGAAGCGGACAGACCTCCCTTACGGTTTATGACGACGAAAAGCTTACTCCCTATTTATGGCAGATAGTCAAAGAAATAATCAAAACCGCAATAGAAAACGGACAGAACCTTATTATCGAGGGGTGCTATGTCCCTTTTGACTGGCGCAAGGATTTCAGCGAAAAATATCTTAAAGAGATAGCGTACTGCTGTCTTATAATGAGCGAAAATTATATCGAAAATCATTTTTCGGATATAATCGGATACGAAAACGCCGTCGAGCAAAGACTTGACTGTAAAATTACGAAAGACGAGCTCATTGCCGAAAACAAGCGCAATTTACTGCTCTGTAAAAAATACGGTCTGCCGTATATTTTAATAGAAAAAACTTATGATACGGAAGGTGAAATATGTACTCTTCTCAGGAAATTTATCAAAACTACATAACGGTTGCAGGCAATAAAACCTCTGCGCCCTGGTATAAAATGCTGATACTTGCAGTGTTTGCGGGTGCGTTCATTGCATTCGGTGCCGCCGCGTCCACAGCCGCCTACGCTCCCCTTTCGGGAGGCTGGGCTACGGTTGTAAAAAGCGCGGTTTTCCCCGTAGGGCTAATACTTGTAATAATCTGCGGGGCAGAGCTTTTCACGGGCAACAGTCTTTTGATTGGCCCCGCCGTCGGCAGGGATATAAAAGTGACCGCACTGTTGAAAAACTGGGGCATCGTCTACGCAGGAAATTTAATAGGCGGGGTGCTGATTGCCGTAATCGTAGTTTACAGCGGTGTACAGACGGGCGCAGTCAAGGACGCGTGCATTACCGTTGCCGCCAACAAGTGCAATATGAACTTCGGCATCGCCCTCCTGCGCGGAATACCCTGTAATATGCTGGTATGTCTTGCAGTATGGGCAACGATGGCTTCGAAGTCTACGGCAGGGAAGATACTTGCGCTGTATCTGCCCATCTTCGCGTTCGTGGCGTGCGGGTTCGAACACAGCGTAGCGAATATGTACTACCTGACGGCAGGGCTGTTATCGGGAAGTGCAGATGGCTTAAACGTAGGAAACGCGCTTTTGAACTGCCTTATCCCCTCCACTCTGGGTAATATAACAGGCGGAGCGGTAATCGCGCTTTCGATGCACCTGCTTTACAGACGCAAAAAATCGGAAGAATAAACTATAAAGGACTTGCTTTATGCAAGTCCTTTTATTTTAGTATTCGCCGAAGCCTTCGTAATCGGAAGCGTCTTCAACCTCGGGATTTTTACGCTCTTTTCTGATTTTGCGTTTTATGGGGAATGCCCAGAAAATCGACACCAGCCACAGCAGGATATAACACAGTCCGCTTATCCAGGTGTACGAGGTTATAGCCGACAGCAGGCTTTGTATAACCGCACCGTTTTCGCCGTTCCAGACGTCGGGCAAAAATTTCGGACCGAGTATCGGAAAAAGCTTCAACGCGACCCATATGACGGGCGGTATCCAGCAAAGAAGCTTGACGTACCACATAGTAAAGCGCTTATTTTTTGCAAGCATATGGAAGAAAGAAAACAGGAACAGTATAAGCCAGGGGCCTATGAAGGCAAGCATACCGTAGAAGCCGTATTCGTAATAGCTAAGATAACCGTCCACGCCGTTATCGTGAATATAGCCGTTCAGAAGGTCGTTCAAAGAAGTGCGCATACGGCCTTTTATTTCGTCCTTCTTTTGTTCGTCGTAGCCTATTTCAAGCAGTAAACCGTCGTAGCTGGTAACTATCGTATTTTCCGCAGGCGTTTGCTCACCGCCTTCGTTTCCGTTTCCGCCCTCGCTTCCGTCGGGCGTCTCAAGCTCTCCTTCAACCGTACGGAGGCCAACGGCGCCTTCGCCGTTACCGCCCGTAATCTTGTTGAAATCAAGCAGGTCCTCTATATTTATCTGACTTAAATCGATATTTTTCGACAGAGTTACGCAGATTACCGCTTCCATCGAAAAGGTTTCGCCCTCCGTCAGATTTTCTTTGGTATCGTCGTAAATTTGCTGAATCTGGTCGACTATGACCTGTTTTTCCTCTTCTCCGATAACGACCCCGTCGCCGAGCATTGCGTCCACCTTTTCTGCGAACTTGCCCGCAACCTCGCTTACGTCGCCGTCCTCAACGGTTTCCATTTCTCTGAGGATACCTACAAGCGCCTGAACGTTTTCGCCTGTCAGCGCATCGTTTAAAGCACCGTTGATTTCCTGATTCTCGGTTTCCTTTAAAATCTGTTTCGTCATTACCGAAACTACGGATTCCTCCAAAAGGGCCTTGCCCTCGTCGGTTGTGAACATCTCCGCAACGGCGTCGACAACGCTGTCTATAAGACGGGTTGCAAGCGCGTTTTCTCCGAAAAACAAATCGTCCATAACCATCTGCGTCTTGTCCTCGCCCGAGCCTGTCAGCACTTTAAAGGAACTGAACGCCGATACGGCAACAGTGCCCTCCGCCTTGCCCAGAACGTTTTTAACTATCATCGCAACGACGGGCTTGTAGTTGATATTTTCCTGCTCGGTGCCCTCCAGATTGCCGTCGATAGTACCTTCTATTTTTTCTTCGGCAAGTGCAATGAATTTTTCATTGCTGAGTCCTCCGCCGACGTCCACGTTTATTACAGGCAATAAAAACAGCGTTACCGAAGCAACCAGCGCAAGTATGCATACAATGATATTAACGGGTATCAGCTTTCTTTGAAGCTTTAATTCTCTCTTCGTCTTCTCTCTGCCCACTTGTAAACTCCTTTTTTTATGGTATAATTATTTTATCATTTACGGTAACGTATGTCAAGTTTAAATTACCTCTTGACTGTTGCGCTTGACGGGTGTATAATATAATATGCTTACGACAGTATAAATCAGTAAATATTTATCGATTTATTGTTTGAATACGCGCAGATTGCGTTATATAATATATAGGAGGTATTTTTAATGAAAGAATGGTTTACAAATCTTTCCGTAATGGAGCAGATATTTTTCTGGCTCGGAATAGTTTCCACACTGTTTCTGATAGTTCAGATAGTTTTAATGTGTCTGTCTTCGTTCGGCGGGGACGTGGACGTCGACGGTGACGGCGATATTGACGTTGACACCGATTCTGGCGTTTCGATATTCACGATAAAAAGCATTACTGCGTTTTTCGCGGTAGGAAGCTGGTCCGGACTTTTGACCTGTGCGCTCGCATCCGACAGTTTGCAGTGGATTGCAGTTATCGTGGCGCTGGTTTCGGGCGGGATTGCAATGGCGGTAGTAGTCGTTCTTCTCCGCGCGATAGTTAAACTGCAATGCAACGGCCTGTTCGAGATTGACAAGATTATCGGGCATCAGGCTACCGTATACGTATCGATCCCCCCTGCAAGAAGCGGGCGCGGTAAAATCACCCTGAACGCACAGGGCAGATTTGTGGAGCTTGACGCAGTTACCGACTGCGAGACGAAGCTTGCCGTAGACGAGGTAGTCGAGATAGTTTCCACAGAAAACGAATGTACCGTCGTAAGGCGGATTGAAATTGCGGAAAAAGCGGAGAAATCCGAAGAAGAAATTGAAAAAACAGAAAAATAAGGAGTAGAATATGAACAATTTACTTGCAAACGCAGGCGCAACGATAGGCATTATCTTAGGTATAGTGTTCGGACTGATTCTGATAATGGCATTACTTGTCGTTCTTACGAGATACAAGAAATGCCCTTCCGATAAGATAATGGTTATTTACGGTAAAATTTCCAAAAACAAAGACGGCACTTACAGAAGCGCAAAGTGTATACACGGCGGTGCTTCGCTTGTAATGCCGCTCGTCCAGTCGTACACTTTTCTTGACTTGACTCCCCTCTCCATTTCGGTTGATTTGAAGAACGCGCTGTCAAAGCAGAATATCCGTATCGACGTTCCCTCTATCTTTACGGTAGGTATTTCCACCGACCCCGCGGTTATGCAGAACGCGGCCGAAAGACTTTTGGGTCTGCAACTCAAACAGATTTCCGACCTTGCAAAAGACGTTATTTTCGGTCAGCTGCGTTTAGTTATCGCAACTATGGAAATCGAAGAAATCAATACCGACCGCGATAAATTCCTCGAAGCGATTTCCCGCAACGTGGAAGGCGAGCTTAAAAAGATAGGCTTAAAGCTTATAAACGTTAATATGACCGATATTTCCGACGAGAGCGGGTACATAGTCGCACTCGGTAAGGAAGCCGCGGCAAAGGCTATAAACGACGCGAAAATTTCCGTTGCGGAGGAAAACAAAAAGGGCGCTATCGGTGAAGCAAACGCACAGATGGAACAGCGTATCAACGTAGCCGAAGCCGAAAGCAAGGCAATCGAGGGCGAAAACAAGGCGAAAGCCGAAATCGCCGCTTCGAAAGCTCTGCTCCGTCAGAAAGAAGCGGAAGCAATGAAAGTTGCCGTAACCGCAGAAAACGTTCAGGCCGCCAAGGCTAAGGAAGAGAGCTACGCGGCAGAAAAAGAAGCCGAAATTGCGCGTGCTTCACGCGAAAAGGCTACGCGTGAGGCGGACGTCATAGTCGCATCGGAAATCGAAAAGAGAAAGATTGAAATAGAGGCTGACGCACATGCTGAAAATATCCGCCGTAAGGCAAGGGGTGAAGCCGACGCTATCTACGCGAAAATGGAAGCCGAGGCACGCGGTCTTTACGAAACGCTTTCAAAGCAGGCCGAAGGTATGGATAAACTCGTCAAAGCCGCAGGCACTTCCGACGAGGCCGTACGCTTAATGATTGCCGACAAGCTTGAAACGCTGGTTGCAACACAGGTTGAAGCGATTAAAAACCTTAAAATCGATAAGGTTACCGTTTGGGAAAACGGACAGAGCGCGGACGGTAAAAACGCAACCGCAAACTTCGTTTCCGGCATAATGAAGTCCCTTCCCCCTCTCGACGATCTGTACTCGATGGCGGGGCTGAAAATGCCGAAGGTGATTTCGCCCGAAAAGGTTGAAGAGCTTCCCGCCCCCAAAACCGACAAAAAATCCGATAAAAAATAACCGTTAGAAAAACAGCCCTCAGGGGCTGTTTTTTAATGCTATCTTTCCGCGTTTTTCGCTTTTCGCCTTCGGCGCGCGCCTGCGCGTTAACCGACGGATAACCAGTTTATAAAGCTCGCCTACTGGGATAACCGATAGCGCGACCGCACCGGCAATAAGCCAATGCTTCCAGTTAAGACAGTCGAGCCCGAATGCGTATTTCAAAGGGCTTAACGCAAGCAGTATATTTACGAGTATTCCGCCGAGAACGGTAAAAAGCAGAACCTTGTTCGACAGTATTCCGCATCTGAACAGCGACTGCCTTTCCGAACGGATATTGAATGCCTGAAACAGCTCAGCAAAGGAAATGACGATAAAGGTCAGCGCGGTTGCGGTTTCGTTACCGCAAACTTTAAGCGCTACCGCATAAGTGCCTATCGTCAGAGCGGTTATAAACATACCGAAGAATGCGATAAAGGAAAGCGAGCTTTTCGAAAACAGGCTTTTTTCCGCGCGGACGGGCGGAACCTTCATAACGTCGCCGTCCTCCTTTTCCATTCCCAGCGCAAGCACCGGGAAGCTGTCCGTAATCAGATTGAGCCACAAAAGCTGTGTCGACAGCATAAAACCGTACCTGAAAAACACGAGTGCGGCAATCAGTATCGCAAGCACTTCGGCAAGATTGGTCGAAAGAAAAAACTGAATGGTTTTTCTTACGTTTGCGGAAATGCGCCTGCCCTCGCGCACTGCGGAAACTATCGTGGTGAAATTATCGTCGGCAATGACCATATCGGAAGCGTTTTTCGTGACGTCCGTTCCCGAACCCATCGCTATGCCTATATCGGCGCTTTTGATGCTCGGCGCGTCGTTAATTCCGTCGCCCGTCATAGCCGTTACGTAACCTTGCTTTTTGAACGCCTTGACGATAATATTCTTGTGCTTGGGCGAAACTCGGGCGAATACCCTGCACTTCGATATAGCCGCGTCGCGCTCCTTAGGCTTTAAAGCGTCAAGCTGTTCACCCGACATAACCTCCTCTTCCCTGTCGCATATTCCCGCTTTTCTCGCTATCGCAAGCGCGGTACGCACGTGGTCACCCGTAATCATTACGGTAGTGATACCCGCCTCCCTGCTACTGCTTACGGCTTCCCTGACGCCCTCTTTAAGTCCGTCAATCATTCCGCAAAGACCTATGAAAATAAGTCCCTCCTCGCTTATCTTACCGTCGTAAACGCGGTATGCAAAGCCCAGCACGCGCAGTGCGCCGTCCGACATCGAGTTGCAGTAATCGGCAATCGTACGCTTGTCGTCGCGTGTTATAGGGCGGACGCCCGAAGGCGTTAAAATGAAGGAACAGCGGTCTATTAATATATCGGGCGCACCCTTTGAAAACGTCAGCTTTTCCCGCCCTGAGGAAACGGCAACGGACATCATTTTCCGCTCTGAGGTAAAGGGCAGCTCATCTGCTTTTTCAAATTCCTTTCTGTAATTGCACTCGTCGGCATAGACCCTTAACGCAATTTCGGTAGGGTCGCCGACGTAGCCGTCAGCGCCGCTCTTTACGGACGAGCAGGCCGTCATACACTGTAAAAGCTTTTCCTTTGCCGTATCCGCACAGAAAATTTCGGTAACGCGCAGCTTGTTCTGCGTTAAAGTTCCCGTCTTGTCTGTGCAGATAACCGAGCACCCGCCCAACGTTTCAACAGATTTCAGCTTGCGGATAACAACGTTTCTTTTGCTCATCCGCTGAACGCCCATCGCCATAATTATCGTGACTACGGCGGGTAGTCCTTCGGGAATTGCCGCAACGGCAACCGCAACGGAAGTCATAAAGTTTTTTAAAATTCCGTCACCGCGCACGCACAGACCGAGAATAAATATTATGGCCGTTACGGCAAGCACGAACCCGGAAATCAGCTTCCCCAGCTTGTTCAGCGTGTTTTCAAGCGGAGTTGCCTCCGTCTTGTCCTCTTTCAGCATAGAGGCTATTTTACCGGTTTCCGTATCCATTCCCACCGCGGTTACGACGGCGCGAGCGTTCCCGCTGACGACAAAGGTTGAGTTGAACAGCGTGTTCTTCATCTCACCCAAAGCAACCTTGTTGCCCTTTATGACCTTTGCATCCTTTTCAACGCTTACGCTTTCACCTGTAAGTGCGGATTCGTCGCACTTTAAGCCATTGCACTCGATTATCCTGCAATCGGCACAGATTACGTCGCCCTCTTCGAAAACGACTATATCTCCTACTGTTATCTGCGTGCTGTCGACCTCGCTTATATTTCCGTCGCGCATAACCTTTACGGTGCCCGCCGAAAGCTTTTTGAGGTTTTCGATAGCCTTGTCCGCCCTGTACTGCTGAACGGTTCCCACAACCGCGTTCATAAAGATTATCGCAAGAATAATAAAGGTGTCGGTTAAGTCGTTAGCGTCCTTCGAAACGAACGCAATAACCGCCGAAACCGCGGCCGCAATTATCAGAAGAACGGTCATAAAATCCTTGAACTGCGAAAAGAAAAGCTTGATAAAGCCCGATTTTTTGCCCTTTTCAAGCTCGTTCAGTCCGTTCGCTTTAAGCCGAACCTCCGCCTCTTCACTGCTTAAACCCCGCTCGGTCGTGTTAAGCGTTTTTAAAGTTTGTCCTATATCGGTAAAACAAAAATTCTGCATACCTATTTGTATGCAGAATCAATTTACAATATAACTTATTCTTCCTCGTCGTGCGGTTCGGGAAATTGCGACTTATCGTAAGCTATTCCGTTCTTGTCGTAGTAGTCCTTTATCGCCGCGCGAATAGCCTCCTCCGCCAGCACCGAGCAGTGCATTTTATGCGCGGGCAGTCCGTCCAGCGCCTCGGCAACCGCCTTGTTTGTAAGCTCTAACGCCTCAGACAAGGGCTTGCCCTTTATAAGCTCGGTAGCCATTGACGACGACGCAATTGCGCTTCCGCACCCGAATGTGTTGAATTTGACGTCCGTAATGATACCGTTATCTATTTTGAGATAGATTTTCATAATATCGCCGCAACGCGCGTTGCCTACTTCGCCTATTCCGTCCGCGTCCTCTATTTTACCGACGTTTCGCGGATTGGTAAAATGATCCATAACCTTTTCGCTATATAAAGCCATATAAATACCTCACAAAATTATCGTTCTTGTGTCATTCTGAGGCTAAGCCGAAGAATCCTATTGCATTATCGGCGGGATATTCGCTTACGCTCAGTATGACGGCTGTCTAAATCAAGTGTTGCCTTTCACCCTTTTCAAGCTCTTCCCAGACGGGCGACATATTGCGAAGATATGCAACGACCTCGGGGACGGCTTTTAAAATTTCGTCAACGTCTTCGTCCGTATTGTTTTCGGAAAGGCTGATGCGAAGCGAGCCGTGCGCAACCTCGTGCGGAAGTCCTATCGAAAGCAGGACGTGCGAGGGGTCGAGCGAACCCGAAGTGCAGGCCGAGCCCGACGACGCACATATTCCGCGCGCGTCTAAAAGAAGCAAAAGCCCTTCCCCCTCTATGCCTTCGAAGCACATATTCAGGTTTGCGGGCAACCTCTTTTCCCTGTCGCCGTTAAGACGGGAATGGGGAATTTTCAATAATCCGTCGATAAGCCTGTCACGCAACGCCTGCATTTTGATTGCATTGCTTTGCATATTTGCGCAGGCTTCCTCCAAAGCAACCGTCATTGCAACGATACCGCCGATATTTTCCGTTCCCGCGCGGCGGTTACGCTCCTGCGCGCCTCCGTCTATAAACGCGTTCAACGGTATTCCCTTTCTGCAAAAGAGTGCACCCACGCCCTTGGGTCCGTGAAATTTATGCGCGGAAACCGCAAGCATATCGATATTGTCTGCCCTGACGTCTACGGGAATATGCCCTACCGCCTGCACAGCGTCGGTGTGGAACGGAACTCCAGCTTTTTTGCAAACCGCACCGATTTCGCGTACGGGCTGAACAGTGCCAATTTCATTATTCGCATACATTACGGAAACGAACGCCGTATCGGGACGGATTGCTTTTTCAACCTGCTTTGCCGTTACAAGCCCTTTTTCTCCTACGTCGAGATAGGTTACTTCAAAGCCCTCTTTTTCAAGCTTTTTTAAAGTATGAAGCACTGCGTGATGCTCGAACGCGGTGGAAATTATATGCTTTTTACCCTTTTTTAATCCGTTTGCCGCCAAAGAGCGCAACGCCTGATTATCCGCCTCGCTTCCGCCAGACGTAAAATAAATTTCCTTGGGGTCGGCGTTAATCTGCTTTGCAAAGCGGGCGCGCGCCCCCTCCAATTCTTCCTTAGCAACCTGTCCCACCGTATGCAGTGACGAGGGGTTGCCGTATATCTCTTTAAGGTACGGCGTCATTGCCTTAATAGCTCTTTCAGACATTGCCGTCGTAGCGGCGTTGTCCACATAAATAGTTCTCATTCTAATTCCTATAAATCAAGTATGAATTAATTATAAATTTTAATTCCTATTTTGTCAATAGGAATTAATATATTTTTCAAAAATTATATAGCGCTTTACCGTAAACCCTGCTTTTTAAAGTCAGCAC
>CAMUNT010000012.1 GCA_947090365.1 uncultured Clostridia bacterium | reverse complement strand
TGTTAACGGCAGGAGAAGGCGACTTCAAGGAAAGTGAACAGAAATATACCGCAGTAAATACTGTAAGGTTGGAATGGCGAGGTAAGAGCTCACCGTCCCTCCGGTAACGGGGGGAGCCAATTAAACCCCACCCGATGCAAGATTGGGATAAAGACCGCTTAAAAAGCAGGATTGCCCGTCCGTCTTTATCCGTTAATATCGCTTAAACTTGCAGGCGACTGTAAGAGTAGATAGATGACCGTACACGACAGAACTCGGCTTACAGATTAATCTCAGATTTATTATAAGCGCCGCAGCGTAAATCCGCTGCGGCGCTTTATTCTTCCAGACCTGCAAGATAATCGATTGAAACGTTGAAATATTTAGCCATTGCAATAAGTTTAGACAAAGTAGGCTCGCATTTGTCCTGTTCCCACAGGCTTATCGTAGATTTCCCCACGTCAAGGTCTTTTGCAAGCTGAATTTGACCTATACTTTTTTCCTGGCGCAGATACCGCAGTTTTTCACCGAAAGTTTCCATACAATTATTTTCCCATTATTCTGGGAAAAATACTTGACTTCCCAGTATACTGGGAATATAATATATTTACAAAAATACAAAGGAGAAGAAAAAATGTACTGTGAAAATTGTGGCAGAGACATTGACGACAGGGCGGTTATCTGCCCGCATTGCGGTGTCGCAACGGGGAGAAGGGACGTTCAGACTGTAAGTCAGGGAAATGTTTTGGCAATCGTAGGTTTTGTCTTTTCGTTCTTAATTGCTTTGGTGGGGCTGATATGTTCCATAATAGGTTATAAAAAGGCGAAAAACGAAGGGGCACCTTACGGCGGACTTGCGCTTGCGGGCATAATTATCAGCTCAATATCAATGGGACTGGTACTCTTTGTTTACATTTTAGCAATATCTGTTGCGGTATAAAAAAGGCGGACTTACAAAGTCCGCTTTTTTTATACGATAATCATATAATCCTTTTTGTTGGAGTGCGTAAGAAAATTATATAAGTTAAATTCTTTTCTGTCTTTTTCAAAACACTCTTTTGCTGTTTGAGTAAGCTTGTCGCTGTCAATTCCGGTAGCTACTGGATAGTTCGACTTAGCAAGCGCGGACAGTAATTTGTCGGCGCAAATTCTTTTTACCGCAAGCGGTCTGATATATAAATCTTCGTTCAGATAGCTTTCGCAGTCGTGCCGATACAGTTCAAGCGCGTTTGCGCACAGTATTCTCTTTATGCGCGAGGAGGAGTATCTTTTTGAAGTTGCCTTTTCGATAATACTTTCAAACGGTTCGTTTTCAAGATTTTTAAGTTTGTTTTCCAGCCCTTCACTGCAACCGAAAATATTTTTCAATCCGTCTGCGTCCGTCAGAAAAAGCTTATGCCTTAAAAAGCTTTTAAATTCGCGCGTATCTGCTGAGTTTTTTATATCACTGTAAACAAAATCCGGCACGTTACGTTTAACCATTTCGTGGTTCAGGTTTCCACGTATCGCGCTTGCGGATGAAAAGTTTTCTTTCAGTTCTTCGTCATTGTAACCTGCCCCGACGCGTTCGAAGGGCAGAATACCGATATTTGCATTTAATCGGATTATTGCTTTGGTATATTCGAGAGCAAGAATGTTGTTGGGCTTGTTTAACAGTCCGTCTGCACCCCCGCAGGCTTCGAATGCGGAGGCGTAGCTTTTAATATAGCTTTCTCCCGCCGAAAGTTTTTCGTTTAAAATGCGTTTTAACTTTTCGTTTTCTTCGATAAGCAGTTTTGCAGAGTTTATAAAGTCCTGCTCGCTTCCGCTTTCACATCCGAATGCAACAGCGGTAACTTCGGGAATTGAGGAAAGAATTTTTATTGCGCCCTTTGCGAAGATTTCTGCGGGTGCAACTGCAAACGGTGCGGGGAGCTGGATTACGCAGTCGGCTCCGCTTAAAACCGCGTGCCTCGCTCTCGTATATTTATCGAAAATACACATATCTCCGCGCTGTGTGAAATTTCCGCTCATAATACATAGCACTGCGTCGCAGTCCGCTGTCTTTTTCGCTTTTTCGATTAAGTAGGCGTGGCCGTTGTGAAATGGATTGAACTCGCAAATAATTGCCAAAATTTTCATTATAAACTTTACAATTCCGTTTTTTTAATATATAATTATGCAGTAAAAATAATCTGCAAGTTTATTATACAACAGTTTTGCGGATAAATAAAGTGTTTTAAGGAGAAACCTATGTCATTACTTGATGAAATCAAGGCGAAAGCCAAGGCAAGCAAAAAGACTATAGTGCTTTGCGAGGGAGAGGACAAGCGTGTCGTTGAAGCCGCGTCCAGAATAACCGCGGAGGGGATTGCAAAAATAGTACTTATCGGCAACGAAGAAGAGTGTAGAAAAGTAGCGCCCGGCGTTGATCTTACGGGTATAACGCTCGTGGATCCGCTCACTTCCGACAAAACCGAAAAATATGCTCAGTTGTTGTTTGAAGCGAGAAAAGCAAAGGGAATGACGGAGGAGGAAGCCCGCATTCAGGCAAAGGACAGAACGATGTTCGGCGCGCTTATGCTTAAAGCGGGTGACGTTGACGGCTACGTATCGGGCGCCTGCCATTCAACGGCAAACACTCTTCGTCCCGGATTACAGGTTGTTAAAACGGCTCCCGGCATTAAAACGGTTTCAAGCTGTTTTATAATGATTGCTCCGAATAAACATAAATATAATCCCGACGGCGTGGCGGTATTCGCAGACTGCGCCATTAATATAGAACCTACCGCAGAACAGCTTGCGGATATAGCTGTTTCTTCGGCGAAAACCGCAAGGGATATTGCGGGAATAGAACCGAGAGTTGCAATGCTTTCATTCTCCACGAAGGGAAGCGGTAACGATGACAAGTTCACGCAGACAGTTCCGAGAGTTAAAGAGGCTGTGGTGCTTGCCAAAGAAAAAGCACCCGAGCTTGTGCTTGACGGAGAATTCCAGTTCGATGCGTCCGTTGCGCCCGAGGTCGGCAAACTCAAAGCTCCCGGGTCGAAGGTTGCGGGCAATGCAAACGTATTTGTATTCCCCAACATCAATGCCGGCAATATCGGTTATAAGATAGCAGAGCGTTTCGGCGGATATATGGCGGTAGGGCCCGTATGTCAGGGCTTTGCCAAACCCTTGAACGACCTTTCAAGAGGTTGCTCGGTTGAAGATATTATTGCAACCGTTGCCGTTACGGCTTTACAGGCAGAATAATTAAAGAGGTAAAAATATATGAAGATATTAGTCATAAATGCGGGAAGCTCGTCACTTAAATATCAGCTTATCGATATGGAAACCGAAAAGGTTCTTGCTAAGGGTGGCTGCGAGAGAATTGGAATCGACGGTTCGCTTTTAAAGGCAAAGGGTAACGGCAAAGAAAAGGTTTACGAACAGGATATGCCGAACCATAAAATCGCCATTAAGCTCGTTCTTGACGCGCTTCTCGATAAAGAAATCGGTGTAATCAAATCGATGAAAGAAATAGGTGCGGTAGGGCACAGAGTAGTTGCAAGCGGTGAATATTTCAAAAAAGCGACGTTGGTAAATCCCGAAGTTTTAAAAACGCTTGAAGAAAAGACGTTCGAGCTTGCTCCTCTGCACAATCCCGCCGCCGCAACGGGCGTACGCGCATGTATGGAGGTTATGCAGGGAACGCCTATGGTTCTCGTTTTCGACTCGTCTTTCCATGCGACTATGCCTCCAAAAGCTTATCTTTACGGCATAGATTACGAAGATTATAAAAAGTATTCTGTAAGGAAATACGGCGCTCACGGCACAAGTCATAAATACGTTTCGCAGGAGGCCGCAAAATTTTTGGGCAAAAAGCCCGAAAATCTTAAAATCGTTACCTGTCATCTCGGCAACGGTTCGTCTATCTCGGCAGTGGACGGCGGAAAGTGTATCGATACCTCGATGGGCTTTACCCCCCTTGCGGGCGTTCTGATGGGAACGCGTTCCGGCGATATCGACGCCTCGGCTGTAGAATTTCTTGCAAGGAAGAAGGGCCTGAACCACGCGGAAATGGTAACTTATCTCAATAAAAAGTGCGGTGTGGCGGGCGTTTCGGGCGTTTCAAGCGATTTCAGAGATTTATGTGCCGGCGCTGATAACGGCAACGAAAGGTGTGCGCTTGCGCTTGATATGTTTGCTTATCAGACGAAGAAATTTATAGGCTCGTATGCGGCCGCTATGGGCGGACTGGACTGTATAGTATTTACTGCGGGAATAGGCGAGAATACTCCTTCGGTTCGCGCAGACGTATGTCACGGACTTGAATTTTTGGGCGTAAAGTTCGACGATAAGGCAAATGAAGCTAAAAACGACGGCTCGATACGCGTTCTGTCAACGAAAGATTCTAAGGTGCCTGTGCTTGTAATACCTACAAACGAAGAGTTGGTAATTGCGAGGGAAACAGCGGAACTTTTATAAAAATTTACTTGTCATCGTTAAAAAAAGTTGACAAAGTAATTTACCTATAATATAATTTTAAAGTCAACTTTTGATATGAAAATAGAAGTTAAAAAGCTAAACGCACAAAAAAAATATGCGGGCGTCTTTGAATACGATTATCGGCCCCCCGAAGATATATGCACTATTCCGCTGTGTAAAGTGGCGGGAAGCGTAAAGGTTAAGGGCAGTTACGAAATCTATGATGACGACAGCGTGGGTGTTAATTTCACTTTGAAGTTCGGTATCGAAGGGCAGTGTTCATACTGTTTGAAAGATGCAAAAACTGACGTGGAAGAAGCTTTTGATATACTGTTCGTTACGGAAGATGACCCCGATAATTATCGCTACGACGGAATAAATATCGATTTAAAGCCTGCCGTAGACGATGCAATACTTTTCAGTCAGCCTAACGTATTGTTATGCAGAAAGGACTGTACGGGTATTGATATAAACAATAACTAATTAAGGAGTGAAATTATGGCAGTACCTAAGGGAAAACAGTCCAAAGCAAGAACAAACAGCAGATTTGCAAATTACAAGGCAAATGCACCCACTTTGGTGGAGTGTCCTCATTGTCATTCAAAAATGCAGGCGCACAGAGTTTGTGCAAATTGCGGTTTTTACGATAAGGTTGAGGTTGTTTCTAAGGACGAAAAGAAAGACTAAGCACTTATGTAAAATGGGCTGCCTGCGGCAGTCCATTACTTTTTTTTAAAAATTTGGGAGCATTAAAATGAAGCATACCGATATTAAAATGTTATTTAAAAACGGAGAAGATTTTGCGGGTAAGCAAGTTACCGTTTGCGGCTGGGTGAGAACCTGGCGTGACTCGAAAAGCATTGCTTTTATCGAGCTTAACGACGGAACTTCGCTTAAAAATCTGCAATTGGTAATTGAAAAGAATACCGTCTCAGATGATGAGGTAAAGCCTGCGCTCGTGGTTGGCTCGGCGCTCAAAGCTGTCGGAAAATTTATTCCGTCGGAAAGGAACGGTTATGAAATGTCAGTTCAGTCGATAGAAGTTCTCGGCGGTTGCCCCAACGATTATCCCTTGCAGAAAAAGCACCATACTTTGGAGTTTTTAAGGACTATTCCGCATTTAAGACCGCGTACGAGGTATTTCGAAGCTGTATTTGCCGTAAGGAATGCGCTTGCTTTCGCTATACACAAGTATTTCAACGGCAACGGTTATAAATACGTTCATACGCCTATTATTACGGGCAGTGACTGTGAGGGGGCGGGTGAAATGTTCCGCGTCACCACACACAGCTGGGATGCCAAGTATAAAACCGAGCAGGAATATTGTGCCGATGACTTTTTCGGTGCAAAGGCGGGGCTTACTGTTTCGGGACAGCTCGAAGGCGAGGTCGCCGCAATGGGCTTGGGTAAAATTTATACGTTCGGACCTACTTTCCGTGCTGAACACAGCAATACTACCCGCCACGTTGCAGAGTTCTGGCAGATTGAACCAGAGGTGTGCTTCTGTGATTTACACGACATAATTGAAATTGCCGAAGATTTCATTAAATTTATTATAAAAGACGTAATTGAAAACTGTGCGGAGGAGCTCAGATTTTTCGAGGAAAGAATCGAAAAGGGGCTTATGAATAAGCTTCAAAGCGTAATTGCAAGCGATTTCGGTAAAATTACTTATACGGAAGCAGTCGACGTTCTGAAAAAGTCTGGTAAGGATTTCAAATATCCCGTTGAATGGGGTTGCGATTTGCAGACCGAGCACGAGAGATATTTGACGGAAGAATACTTCAAAAAGCCTGTATTCGTAACCGATTATCCGGCTGACATTAAGGCGTTTTATATGAAGCAGAACCCAGACAAGCAGACGGTTGCCGCAACCGATCTTCTCGTTCCGGGGATAGGCGAAATAATAGGGTGCAGTGAACGCGAAGCTGATCTTGAAAAACTGAAAACGGCAATGCGCAAGCGCAATATGCCGCTTGAAAGCTACACCGAGTATCTCGATACCCGCAAATACGGCTCCGTTCCTCACAGCGGTTTCGGACTTGGTTTCGAACGTATGCTTATGTACATTACCGGCGTTCAGAATATCAGGGATACGCTGTTATATCCCCGTACGGTAGGCAGTTTATAATTTTGGGCCTATGAAAAACAGAATTTGTGTTATTTTTACGGGCGGTACGATAGGTTCGCTTGCGAACGGCGGAGTCGTAGACCTCAGCCTCGAAACAAGCAGTTTACTTATAAATAAGTACCGCGAGCGTTTCGGCGGAGCTATTGAATTCGACGTGCTACGCCCGCTGAATATTTTAAGCGAAAATATGCAGCCTCACGACCTTGAAACTATGGCTGACTGCATCCGCGACGTTGATAAAAGTAAATACGACGGAATTATTTTAACGCACGGGACCGATACGCTGTGTTTTACGGCAAATTATTTTTCGCAGATTTTCTGCGATATTCAAATACCGATAGTATTGGTTTCCGCTCTTTATCCGATTGACGACGAGCGAAGCAGGGGTGTGGAAAACTTTGCGGGTGCCGTTACGTTTATTCAAAGCGTTGACTACGGCGGTGTTTTTGTAAGTTTTGAAAACCATTCCGAAAACTGTAAAATCCATCTGGGAAGCCGTCTTATTTCCGCAACGCAGTGGCGGGGCGAGTATGAAAGCATTTTAAATGTGCATTACGGCGAAATCAGGGGGTGGCGGTTCGTCTATAACGAAAACGAGTATAATCCGACGCCTTCCGATTTGCGCCGTCCGCGTGTTCATTGCGATGCGCAGAAGCTGTGTACCGATATGGTAACTATACAGGCTCACTCGCTTCTCAATTTCGACTATTACAGGTTTAACGAGGTAAAGCCCAAAGCCGTAATGGTTCAGCTTTATCACAGCGGAACGGTCTGTACGGAAGGGGACGAGGCGAATTTTAAAAACTTTCTTGCATACTGCAAAAAATTGGATATAGAGGTAGTGATTGCGACCGTTGACAGTAAAGCACGGATTTACGGAAGCGCATCAGGGCTTAAAGATATGTGTACCGTAGCGTACGATATAAGTTTTGAAATGGCTACGGTAAAAGCGCTTTTGGCTCTCGGTTCGGGTAAAAGCATTAAAAGCGAACTTGAAAAAAATTACTTTTTTGAAAAACTTCATTAAAAGCTCCGATTTTTCGGAGTTTTTTATTTTTTTAGAACTAACTCTTTAATTCCTATTGACAAGGTAGGAATTAAGTGTTATACTTTTTATGATGGAAAAAAGATATTCGATTACGGGAATGACCTGTTCGGCGTGTTCTTCCGGAATAGAGAGGACGGTTTCAAAGCTTGACGGCGTTACGGTTTGCGAAGTCAGCCTTATGGCTAAGAGTATGAAGGTTGAATTTGACGAAACGCAGTTAAACGAAGATAAAATTTTTGCTTCTGTTAAATCACTCGGTTACGGTATATTCAATGAAGGCGAACAGCCGAAAGAAAAAACTGACGTACAGGATAAAAAACTTTTTATAAGATTTATAGTTTCAGTCTGTATTCTTATACCGCTGTTATACGTATCGATGGGGCATATGATAAACGCACCGATACCGTTTTTTATAGACCCGCACAAAGGCAACGGAAAGTGGTTTGCGCTGTATCAGCTGATTTTATCGGCAATAATAATCGGCGTAAACTACCCGTTTTTTAAAAACGGAGCGGTTGCGGTATTTAAAAAAGTTCCCAATATGGATACGCTTGTCGCAATGGGGTCAGGAGTTTCGTTCATTTATTCTGCAGTGCTCACCGTTTTGATGTTTACGGGCAAAGACGGGCTTGCAATGGATTTGCACTTCGAATCAGCCGCGTCGATACTCACCCTCGTTACGGTCGGAAAATGGCTTGAAGAAAAGTCCAAAGCAAAGACGGGCGGTGAAATAGAAAAGCTTTTAAAGCTTGCGCCCGATACCGTTACTGTGGAAAAAGACGGACAACAGTGCACTGTATCTATTAAAGAAGTAAAGGCGGGCGATATTCTTGTAGTAAAGCAGGGGGAATACGTTCCCGTCGACGGAAGGGTAACCGAGGGCAATTCATTCGTTGACAAATGCGCCATAACGGGTGAAAGTCTGCCAGTAGAGGTTTCTGTGGGGGACGAAGTAACTTCCGCAGGAATTGTAAAAAGCGGACTTATTAAAATACGCGCTGAGCGCGTCGGCGAAGAAACCACTTTAAATAAAATAATTAAAATGGTGCGGGAAGCGGGTGCAAGTAAAGCGCCTATACAGAAATTTGCCGATAAGGTAGCGGGTATTTTCGTCCCCGCGGTTACGGTAATAGCGCTGTTGACTTTTGTAATCTGGATGATTATCGACGGCGGATTTAACGCGTCGCACAGTGCGACTTATGCAATAAATGTCCTGGTCGTTTCGTGTCCGTGTGCGCTTGGACTTGCAACTCCGGTTGCAATAATGACGTCCGCAGGAAAAGGGGCATCGCTCGGAATTCTTTATAAGGATGCCGAAAGCCTGCAAAAGGTTTGTGAAATTAACACCGTTTTACTCGATAAAACCGCAACTCTTACCGAGGGAAAACCAAAGGTCTGCGACGTTATAACCTTCGGCTGCGACCGCGAAGAAATATTGAAAATAGCCTGCGGAATAGAAAAAAATTCAAATCACCCTCTTGCAAAGTGCATAACGGACTACGCAGGAGAAGGCGTAGAAGTGGAAAATTTCGAATATACCGTCGGAAAAGGAGCCTGCGCCGTATATAACGGAAGAAAGTGGTTTCTGGGTAATGCAAAACTTGTTGGCGATTTAAAAATTAAGCCTGAAATTTCAGATTGCGCCGTCAAGCTTTCGGAACAGGGTAAAACCGTACTGTATATGGCAAATAGCGAAAGGGTTTGCGCGCTGATTGCCGTAGCAGACACTGTAAAAGAGGGAAGCAGGCAAGCGGTAGAGCTGTTAAAACAGCGCAATATGCGCATAGCTATGTTGACCGGTGACGAGCAAAAGACTGCATCTGCCGTTGCCGAAAGTCTGGGGATCGACGAATTTCTGGCAGAGGTTATGCCCGAGGATAAATTGAACGCCGTTACGAACATTCAGTCGGTAGGCGGGTGCGTTGCAATGGTGGGCGACGGTATCAACGATTCGCCTGCACTGAAACAGGCCGACGTGGGGATTGCAATGGGAAGCGGCACTGACGTTGCCATTGACAGTGCCGGAGTAGTGCTTGTGAGCGAAGATCTGCGAACGCTCGATACGGTTTTCGGTTTAAGCAGAGCAACAGTCAGAAATATTAAAGAAAATCTTTTCTGGGCTTTTTTCTATAACGTTGTAATGATTCCTGTGGCCGCGGGAGTGTTCTCCGGGCTTGGCTTCACGTTTACCCCGATGATTGCAGCGCTGTGTATGAGTTTAAGCTCGCTGTTCGTCGTGGGAAACGCTTTGAGGTTGCTTTTATATAAAAATAAAAATTTTTTAAAGGAAGATAAATATATGAAAAAAATAGTTAATATCGACGGAATGTGCTGTGAGCACTGTGCAAACCGCGTTGAAAAGGCTTTGGGTGCGGTCGAGGGCGTAGTTTCGGCTTCGGTTAAGTTTAAGAAAAAGATTGCCATAATCAGAAGCCGTCAGGAGGTTTCTGACGAAGAAATTTCCAAAGCCGTTACCGACGTAGGATATACTGTCGTTTCAATCGTCAGCAAATAACAAAGTTACAGTATATGTGACAATATCCGTCATCGCAACGCTTTGACATATCAGCATATAATGCTCTATAATTTTAATATAATAAAAATTTATAGAGGTAAGTATGGCGGACACTATGTTGCTTGACAGACGCACAAAAGATTTAGTAAAAGAGTACGTTCCCGATGGTGACGTGCTTGATAGTATAGTTTGTTTTTTTTCGATTTTTGCTGATCCGACCCGGGTAAAGATGCTGTCGGCGTTGGCAATATCCGAAATGTGCGTAACCGATTTATCGCGTGTACTGGAAATAAACCAGACGACGATTTCGCATCAGCTAAGGCTTTTGAAAAACCTCGGTATAGTGAAAAGCGAAAGGCAGGGAAAAATAATTTTTTACAGCCTTGTAAATGATACCGTCAATGACGTTATGTTAAAGGGAGTTGAATTTTTAGGCTGTTAATTTTGACGGCAAGGGGAAACCCTTGCCGTTTTCTATTGATTTATTGCGGTATTGTGGTATAATATCATAAAGTCGAACGGCGGTCAAGGATATGGATAGAGGAAAATTTATCAAAACCGTAAATAAATTAATCGTAAGAATAGCGCAGGGCAACGGTCGAGCGCTTGAAGCGCTGTTCGATTTAACTAAAAAACCGCTGTTCTGTGTTGCGAAAACTTATCTTTTTGATAAAAGTAAGGCGGAGGACGTGCTAAGCGAAGTTTATCTTAAAGTCGTCAACAGTGCGAAAGGCTTCGATAAATCGAAAAACGGCTATAACTGGCTGTATGAAATTACTAAGAATACCGCGCTTAACGAAAACAGAAAAGATAAAAACAACGTAATCACCCCGCTTGAAGACAACGTGCCTGTTTACGAATGCTTTGACGGATTAATAAACCGCGTAGCAGTAGAGGGCGCATTATCCGGGTTACTTCCGGAAGAAAGAAGAATTATTTACGAATATTTTTTTGAAAAGAAGACTGTGCGGGAAATTGCAGACAGACTACATATAAGCAAATCGTCGGCGCACGGGCGGATTACGGTAATTTTGCAAAAATTAAAAAAAATTTTAAGCTGACCCGAACAGAATTGTTTTTGGCGTGTATATTATTATGAAGGATAAAATGAAAAAGAAAGAAATCGAAAAAATCGAATGTAAATTATCCGATACGGAAGTGCCTGACAGAGTACTCGATCTTGCGCGCGGGGAAATATGTCAAAACATTAAAGTGCGTAAGCCAAAGGCGCACAGATTGAATTTAAGATATGCATTTTCCTGCGTTGCAAGCCTGGCGCTGTGTCTTGCAATAATTCTGCCGGTGGCTCTATCATCGTTTGATAATAAAGACGGCGGTACGCCGCCAGGTTCTTCCGCGGACGGGTCGCAAGACTCGTCGGGAACTTCACCCTCGTTACCGGACTACAAGTTTGAAGACCTTATTCCCGATGAAGAAGTGAATGACGGAGACAATTCCTCGGGAGGCGATGCAATCAAATTACTATCCCATATTAATTATTCTGACGGCAGAGTTAACGTAATTTCAAAATTTACTTATTCGGTTTACGGTGAAAGCTGTGCCTTATACGTTCTGCACGACGCAAGCTTTAAAGTGGATATACTTGAACGGTTTGAGGATTTTACGGACGAATATTTTGTCGCAAACGTTAAAGTCGGTTTTAAAATTAACGAGGACGGCTACGTTGCCGAGGCTTATTATAAAAATAAAAGATACTGTTTTACAGGTAATTTTGCGCAAAAGTCTGTATTTGAAGAGTTTTGTCGGTATTTATTTGATTAAATTAAGAAATAATTTTGAATGCAACCCGAACAAATTGCTTTTTTGCGTGTATATTAAGCAGAATAAGCGGAGGTTTTATAATGAAAAAGATTTTTAAGGGGATTTTGGCAATATCATGTACGGCAGTAAGCGTATTCTGTTTATCTGCGTGCGGGAACGCTAAACCGGAGCGTACTGCACTCGGAGTACCTAAGGAAACGACTGCTCTTTCATATTCCGAAAGGAATACTGACAAGGTAAAAAAGATTTCAGCAAGCGCTGAAAAGTTTGCTGCCGATTTTACTTCGTTAGCATATAAAAATTATGAAGACGGAACAAATTTTGCGGTTGCGCCCGTTTCTGTATTTATGGCGCTTTCGCTTGCCGCCCAGTGTGCCGAGGGTAATACTCGGTCTGAAATTTTGTCGGTGCTGAACGTCACTTACGACCAGCTTGCAAACGGCTTTTCCGATTATTACCGTTCGCTGTTTGCGCAATACAAAAACGACGGGGAAGTGGTTGGAATGATTAATTTCAGCAATTCCGTCTGGCTTGATAACCGCGCCGATACCAAACAGGAATGTATAGACGCTCTTGCGGATAAATTTCACTGCGCGTCGTATAAAGCGGGCTTTTATGAAGATAATAAATCCGCAAACGCGGCGGTAAGAGAATTTGTCAAGGATAAAACGAAAGGGCTTATCGATAAAGATTTTAAGCTTAGCGAAGAAACGCTGTTTGCGCTTATAAACACGCTCTATTTAAAGGACGTCTGGAATTCATACGGTGACGGGTTATCTGTTACTGAAAAGACTTACAGCTTTGCAAATTATGACGCTTCGGTAACTAAAACCGAGCTATTGCGGGGACACTATAACGGAGGAAGAGTTTACGAAGGGGAAAAATACAATACTTTCTTTGCTTCTACTATGAACGGAAATAAAATAAAGTTTATTCTTCCGAAGGGCGGTTATACCGCAGACGATATTTTTACGGCCGGCAATTTATCTGAAATAAACTCCGTTACCGATTACAATCCGGTAGACGAGGTTAATAAAATCAGATATTACACCCGTTGTCTTTTCCCCGAATTTACTGCTGAATATGATGAAGAAATTATAGATTTATTGCGTGAGATGGGGATAAATGATATGTTTACAGACAGATGCAATTACGATGCGATTACCGATACTCCCGCATATTGCAGTAACGTTATTCACGCAACTAATCTGAAAGTAGATAAAAAAGGTATGGAGGGAGCGGCGGTTACGGTTATTGCAAACGATGCTACGTCAGCGCCTCCCGAACCCGACGAATATACTGAAAGGTATATGGATTTTATAATTGATAAAGCCTTCGGCTTTATTCTTACCGACCGATATGACAATACGCTGTTTTCGGGCGTTGTGAAAAAAGTTTGATGAAAAATTTAAATAAACGGAGAGCGGAGTGACCGCTCTCTTTTTATTGCAAAAATACCGCAAATATGTTATACTTAAAATATGGACGTAATTAAGGAAAAATTAAAACTGCTTCCTGAAAATCCCGGCGTATATATTATGCTGGACAAATATCAGAACGTAATTTACGTCGGTAAGGCGCGCGTGCTGAAAAACAGGGTGCGCCAGTATTTTCATAATTCGCCCAAACCCGAAAAAGTAAT
The DNA here is from genome assembly GCA_947090365.1 of uncultured Clostridia bacterium. Lineage (GTDB taxonomy): Bacteria > Bacillota > Clostridia > Christensenellales > Borkfalkiaceae > Coproplasma. Next base: position 12,492 of record CAMUNT010000012.1, on the reverse strand, counting down.
GAAAATGGTTGAAAATATCGCAGATTTCAACTATATCATTACCAATTCGGAAATAGACGCGCTTGCGCTTGAAAATAATCTTATAAAGAAGTATAAGCCCAAATACAATATACTTTTAAAGGACGATAAAACTTATCCGTATATAAAAGTAAACGTCAAAGACGATTTTCCTGATTTCAGCATAACGCGCAAGCTTAAAAAGGACGGCTGTAAATATTTCGGACCGTATATGGGAGGTATCAACTGCAAGGATATACTCGATACGTTGCAGTTGTCGTTCAGCATAAGGCTTTGTCATACGCAAATTAATTCAAAACCTAAGCGAGAATGTCTTAATTATCACATTAAGCGCTGTACCGCTCCTTGTGCGCATCACGTAGGCAAAGAGGAATATGCACAGCAGGTTAAAAAGGCAATTTCATTTTTGGAAGGAAATTATAAAGAGGCCGAGCTTCTATTAAAAAGCAAGATGTCGTCGGCTTCCGAAAGCGAAAATTTCGAGCTTGCTTTGGAATACAGAAACAAGCTTGCAATGCTGTCGAAGCTTGAAGCTAAGCGTATAACTTCGCTTTCGAAATTTATCAATGCAGATATAATAGCTTATGCGTCAAACGGACTGTATTCGTCCGTCAGTATTTTGGTTACACGAAGCGGAATTATGCAGGGCGGGAACAGCTTTGCTCTTGACGAAGCGCATTTGTCGGACGGCGAAGCGTTGACGGCTTTTATCGTTCAGTACTATTCCAATCACGAAATACCGTCGGAGATAATAGTTGAGGATTTTTGTGAAAAAGAGCTTCTGGAAAGTTACTTTAAAGAAAAGTTTAATAAAGCCGTTGAAATTTCGTTGGTTAAGCAGGGGGTAAAGGCACAGCTTTTGAAAATGGCGCGAAAGAATGCGCAGGAATATCTTGAAAAATCAATCGATAAAATCAAGCACCGCGACGATATGACTATAAACGCATGCAAGAGATTGCAGGAACTGTTAGGTTTAAAAAAATATCCGCGCAGAATGGAATGCTACGATATTTCAAACGTCAGCGGAGTTGACAAAGTCGGGTCAATGGTTGTATTTATCGACGGTGAAGCTGACAGAAGCAGTTACCGAAGATTTAAAATCAGAACAGTTGAAGGCGCAAACGATTTTGCATCTTTACAGGAAGTGCTTATAAGACGGCTTTCAAAACTCGGCACGAAAGAGGAAGAGCGGTTCGAAAAACCGGATCTTATAATTATCGACGGCGGTAAAGGTCAGCTGTCGGCCGTAAGCGAAATTTTCAGCGGTATGCAGGTAGACGGTATCGAGCTTATATCGCTTGCCAAGCGCGAGGAGGAAGTGTTTACGCTTTTTTCCGATGAAAGCATAAAAATACCTCACCGCGACTATGCTTTGAAAATGTTACAGCGGATAAGGGACGAGGCGCACAGATTTGCGATAACGTATTTCAGAAATCTGCATTCGAAAAACAGTCTTTCAAGCGTGCTGTCGGAAATAGACGGTGTAGGCAAAGCAAAGCGGATTGCGCTTATGGAAAAATTCACGACCATAGATAAGATAATGAGCGCAAGCGTCGACGAGCTTACGGAAGTTAATGGTATAAGCAGACGGATTGCGGAAAATATTAAAAAATATTTTAAAGAAAATATATGAAAATTATAAATAAAAGACTTATAGTATCAGATTGCGACGGAACGCTTTTAAACAGCCGAAATACGGTTTCCGACAGGGTTCGCGGCGCTATCAACGAATACGTATCCTGCGGGGGCATTTTTGCGGTTTGTACAGGCAGAATGCTCAGCTCAATCCTTCCGCGTGTGCGGGAGTTGGGGTTAAAGGGATTGGTTGCGTCCTATCAGGGTTCGGTAATAGCAGAAATAGAAAGCGGAAAAATATTAAGGCAGAACAGTCTTAACGTGGACGCTTGCGTGAAAATCTGTGCCTTTGCGGAAAAGCATAATTATACCTGTAACGCTTATTGCGACGAAGTGCTTTATACAAGCATACCGGCGGGCGATAAAGGACTTGAAATGTATGAAACCGTTACGGGCGTTAAGGCGGTAAATATAGACGGCGCAATGTCGAAGTTTATTAATCAAAAAAAGCTTGCGTGCAATAAGATAACTTTTCTCGTATATCCCAAGGACAGGGAAAGGCTTTATAATCTTCTTCAAGCTGAATTTTCGTCAGAGTTTGACGTTACGTGCAGTGCCTCTTGCCTTGTGGAGGTTTCTCCGAAAGGGGACGACAAGGGAATGGCGTTAAAATTTATCGCAGATTATTTCGGGATAGATTCATCGTCGACGGTGGCAATAGGCGATAATTTAAACGACCTGCCGATGGTTAAAATTGCGTCCGTCGGTGTTGCTGTCGGCAACGCCGTAGAGGAACTGAAAAAGGAAGCAGATTTCGTTGCAGCGTCTAATGACGAGGATGCGGTGGCGGAAATTATAGAAAAATTCGGTTTTAGGTAGTACTATGTCTGAAATATTAGCTCCGGCAGGGAGTAAAAACAGTGCAATTTCCGCCGTAAATGCGGGAGCAGATGCGATATATCTCGGACTTGATAAGTTTTCGGCGAGAAGCTCTGCCGAAAATTTCGACGAAGGATGTTTTGCGGAAATTTGCAAATACGCGCACGCTTTCGGCGTGAAGGTATACGTTGCATTAAATACCGTTGTGAAGGACTGCGAGCTGAACGAGTTCGTTTCTTCGGCTATCGGCGCGTGGAATGCGGGTGCGGATGCGCTGATAGTTCAGGATATTTTTATCGGCAGATTTTTAAAAGACAATTTTCCAGATATCAGATTGCATCTTTCCACTCAGGCCGGAACCTGCAACGTTTACGGCGCGCGTTTAGCTGAAAAATACGGATTTGAGAGGGTAATTCTGGCAAGGGAAACCAAGCTTGCCGATATTGCAGAAATTTCAAAAATAATCGAAACAGAGGTGTTCGTTCAGGGTGCGCTGTGCACTTGTTTTTCAGGCCAATGCTATCTTTCTTCGTTCGCCGGAGGAAACAGCGGAAACCGCGGAAAATGCAAACAGCCGTGCAGAAAGCAGTACTCTATTGACCGAAACGGATACGCGGAAAAAGCGTACCGATTATCACTTTCGGATTTATGTGTCGGAGAAAAAATCGGAGAATATATTTCTGCGGGAGTTACTTCATTTAAAATCGAGGGAAGAATGCGCCGTCCCGAATATGTCGCTTCTGCAGTGAATTATTATAAAAGTATATTAAACGGCGGGCAAACTGAACGGGCTTTCAGCGATTTGAAAAGAACTTATAACCGCGGAAATTATACGGTGGGGCTTTCGTTCGGGCAGGATAAAAGCTTTATTTCATCTGCGGTTCAGGGACATATCGGTGAATTTGCGGGTATTATTAAGGTTGAAAACTCAAAATACATTCTGCAAACCGCCGCAAAGTTTTCATCCGGCGACGGCTTTAAAATATTGCGCGGGGGCAAGGAAATATGCGGAGGCGTTTTGTCAAATGCCTGCAAAGGCGGATATATTGTAAATACAAAATTCCGCTTAAAAAACGGAGATAAAGCTTTTATAACGACTGACAACGGGCTTACCGAACGGCTTTTATCAAAGAAAAAATTAATTAGCGTAACCGTCTATGCACAATTCTTTGCAGGGCGTAAGCCGATCGTTAAAGTCGGCGATACCGTTTTTGACGGTGATCGCGTGCTTGAACGCGCAAACAGCAGACCGCTGTCGGAGGAGGATATTATACGGTGTTTTGAAAAGACGGATAATTTTCCCTTCAAACCCGCAATCCGCGTTGAAACCGACGGTGTGTTTATTCCCGTTTCGGAGCTGAACGGGCTAAGACGCAAAGTATACGGCGAATATTTCGATAGACTTTCGAAAAACACTAATACGCAGTATAACTGCAATATAACCGTTCCGCCGAAGCCGACGCGTAAAAACGATAGCAATGCTGTAATTGCAACAAATCTGAATGGCATTAAAGTGCGGGTAGGTATTTTAAAGCTTAATGATTACAGTGAGGAGTGCAGTCGTTTTGTCGGTGATTTCGACGGTGAAAAATATCTGTATCTTCCGCCTTATTTAAGCGGTGAAGATATACAAAAAATCTGTCAAACTGTGCAGAAATTCGATGGCGTTTATTGTGACGGCTATTACGGTTTAGAGCTTGCAGAAATTTGGGGTAAAAAGCTTTTTGCGGGAACGGGTTTTAATTTAACCAACCGTTTATCACTGTCTCTATGCGGAGCGGATAATATTTGTCTTTCCAAGGAACTCACCTTGCGCGAAGCCGACGCTTTGTCTGATGAAAACGTATTTTATCTTTCCGAAGGCGGAATAAAGGTTATGGACTTAATCTATTGTCCGTTTGAAAAGAAATGTCAATCGTGCGATAAACGTCGGATTTATACTCTTACAGATGAGAACGGCAGAAAATTTTCACTGCGCAGGTATAAAATAAAGGACTGCGCGTTCGAACTGTATAATTGTGCTGAATTATCATCTTGCACTCCGCTTGCGGGTAAATTAACTGATAATACAATTGAAGGTCCGTCCGGAAGTTTTACGCGCGGACACAGCGTTAACGGAATTTATTAAAATGGATATAAAAAGTTTAGAAAGGCTTGAACTTGATAAAATTCTTCTTGCGGTAAGCGGATACGCGGTGCTTGAAGAAGGAAAGCAAAAGGTTTTAAACTGCGTGCCGTCAACGGAAGTCGAAGAGGTGCGCAGGGCTTTGGACTGCACCGAAGAATGCGACAAAATTCTGTATTCCTACGGATCCGGAAAAATCGAACCGTTCGGTGCTATAAAGGACAATATCGAGCGTGCCGAAAAGGGGTCTGCACTTTCCTGCGCCGAGCTATTGGATACAAATGCGCTTTTGCGTTCTGCGCGTATTGCCTATGACGGAATAAACAGAATAAGCGACGAAGATATAAAAATAATGCGGGCAAAGGCCGACAGGCTTTATTTTGATAGAGCGCTTGAAGAAGATATTTCCGAAAAAATAGTTTCTCACGAGCAGGTCAGTGACTTTGCAAGCGACAGGCTTTATTCGATAAGAAGCCGAATAAGAAGCTTAAACGAAAAAATCCGCGAAAAGCTTGCCGATTATCTTGCAAAGGACGCTAAATATCTGCGTGACGGTATCGTGACTATCCGTAACGACAGATACGTAATTCCCGTAAAAGCGGAATATAAAAATCAGATTCGCGGATTTATCCACGACCGTTCGCAGAAGGGGGCGACTTTCTTTATCGAACCCGAATACGTTCTCGAACTCAACAACGAGCTTATATCTCTTACGATAGACGAACGCGAAGAGGTGGAGGCTATTTTGCGTTCGCTTTCGAATCGCATAGGAAGCATTAAAGAACAGCTGTTTGCAGATATAGAAGTTCTTGCGGAAATGGACGCCGATTTTGCAAAAGCGGAATATTGCTATTCCAAAAAATGCCGTAAGCCTGAGGTTAACGGTAAGGGTTATATAAATATAATCAAGGGACGGCATCCGCTGTTGGATAAGGATATGACCGTTCCTGTGTCGATAGAGCTTGGCGGTGAATACGATTTTTTGCTTTTAAGCGGTGCGAATACGGGAGGAAAGACGGTAACTTTAAAAATGTGCGGGCTGTTTTCGCTTATGTCGGCTTGCGGAATGTTTATTCCTGCGTCCGACGGAAGCAATATTGCCGTATTTGAAAATATTTTCTGCGACGTGGGCGACAGCCAAAGCATCGAAGAAAATCTGTCAACCTTTTCTTCGCATATTCTCAACATCAAAAATATCTGCAACGCCGTTACCGAAAACAGTCTCGTTCTGATTGACGAACTCGGCGGAGGAACGAACCCCGACGAGGGGCAGGCGCTTGCAAAGGCGGTTGTATCGCACCTTCTGCAAAGCGGATGCAAGGGAATTATTACCACGCATTTTACGCCGTTGAAGGAATTCGCTTATGAACGTAAAAGAATTGAAAATGCGAGTATGGAATTCGATGCGGATACGCTTAAACCGCTTTACAGCATCAAAATCGGCTTAGCGGGCGCAAGTAACGCGCTTGCCATTTCAAGACGGTTAGGGCTTGACGAAAAGATTTTAAACGATGCCCTGGGGTTTATGTCAGACGGTGCGCGAAGCTTTGAAAACGTTTTAAGAAGCGCTGAAGAGAGTAGATTAAAAGCGGAAGAAAAGCTTTGTGCGGTGAGTCAACTTGAAAACGAGTGGAAAAGGAAGATTGACGAGGTCAATGTAAAAATCGAGGAGCTTAACCGCGAGAAGGAGAAAATTTCGCGCTCCGCGCGTACCGAAACGCGCAGAATAATTTCGGAGCGGTGCGAACGGGCCGACGAAATTCTCGAAGAGATGGAAAGTATATTCAAAGCAGAAGAAATAAATCAGGTAGACCTTATAAAAACGCGGACGCTGAAAAATAAATTGCGGAATATTTCGTTTGAGGAAGAAGAAAGTAAAAACAAGGTCAACGACTATATTGCCGCAACCAAAGATAATTTAAAAACGGGTATAACGGTGTTTGTAAAGAAAATGCAGTGTAACGGTCAGGTCGTTTCCGTTTCACCTAATAAAGGTGAAGCGGAGATTGCTTGCGGAAGTATGAAGCTTCGCTGTAAAATAAACGATTTACTGGTAATAGGTAACGCGCAAAAACAACCCGATAAGGTTCGCGTAATAAGAAGTATTCCCGCAAGCAGTCCCGTCCTTGAAATCAATTTACTCGGAATGACGGTAGAGGAGGCGCTGTACGAAGTGGATAACTTTATCGATAAAGCCGTTATGGATAACCTCAGCGAAGTGAAGGTCATTCACGGTGTGGGTACGGGTAAACTCAAATCCGCAATTTCTCAGCACCTTAAACGAAACAGAAACGTGGAAAGTTTCAGACTCGGCAAATACGGTGAGGGCGAAACGGGAGTAACTATAATAAAGTTAAAATAATTAGGGTAATACGCGCCCCTCGGAAATAATAATATATTAATATATTCTTTATTTTTGAGGTAAACTATTGAAAGGCAAAATATTAACCGTAATTACGAATTTGGTTCTCATTGCAGTTGTTGCAACCGTTTCCCTTGTCGGATTTTTCGGCGGGAGCGCCGTTACCGTATCAAACGATAACGCAAACCTTTATTATTCCGCTGAAAACGGTGAAGGCGTAAGCTTAATGTTTAACGTTTACGAGCATACCGATAACGTATTTAAAATTTTAGACGTGCTTGACGAGTACGATGCGAAGGCAACTTTCTTCATCGGCGGAAGCTGGGCTGACGATAACGTCGACTGCGTGCGCGAAGTATTTAAGCGCGGACACGAAATAGCAAGTCACGGCTACTTCCATAAGGATCATTCACGGATGAACGTTGAACAGAATCTGGAAGAAATTCGCCCCAGCGTGAAGCTGTTAAATATGATATGCAATACAAATATAACGCTTTTTGCCCCGCCTTCGGGAGCTTTTTGCGAAGCAACGATAAACGCTTGCATATCAATGGATTTAAGAGTTATAATGTGGAGCAGGGATACGATTGACTGGCGCGATAAGAATACGGACCTTATCTTTTCGCGTGCTACTCAAAATCTGAAATCGGGCGAGTTCGTGCTTATGCATCCGACAGACTGTACTGTGACAGCTTTGCCCAAAATATTAACGTACATAAGAGATAACGGCTTAAACGCAGTTACGGTATCTCGCAACTTAGGAGAATAATGGTACATTTCAAAACGTTTGACAACGGATTAAGACTTATAGTAAAACAAATGCCCGGGCTGATGTCCGTCACTATGGGCATAATAGTTCATACGGGTGCAAGCGTCGAAACGGACGCTGAGGACGGAATTTCGCATTTTATCGAGCATATGATGTTCAAGGGAACTAAAACGCGTTCGGCTTTCCGTATATCAGACGAGATGGACGCAATCGGCGCGCAGATGAACGCGTATACTTCCAAAGATTTAACCTGCTATTACGCCAAGTCAACAACGGGGCACGCAGGCGAAGCGTTTGAAATTTTATCCGACTTATTTTTAAACAGTACTTTCCCCGAAGAGGAGCTCGTTCGTGAAAAGGGCGTAATCATTGAAGAAATAAATATGAACGACGATACCCCCGACGATTTGTGCCTCGATTTATTGTCGAAAGCGTTTTACGGCGAAAGAGGTTACGGCAGGAACATTTTAGGGCCGAGAGAAAACGTCAATTCATTTACAAAACGTGATATTGAAAAATATATGAAAAGACGCTATACGGCGGGAAATATCGCAATTTCTATGGCGGGCAATATCGAGCCCGGATACGCCGAAGAGCTCGTTGCACGTTACTTTTCGGGTTTGCCTTCGGCTCCGACCGAAAAAATTACGGTAAAAGTCGAAAATCCCGCAAAATCGCTTTTCAGAAAAAAGGAAATCGAGCAAATCCATATCGGGTTCGCGTTTCCGTCGGTAAAACGGTACGATAAACTTTTCGACGCAACTCAAATTCTCAATTCCGTTCTCGGCGGAAGCATGTCGTCCCGCCTTTTCCAGAAGGTGAGGGAAGAGCTGGGGCTTGCTTATACAGTTTATTCTTATCTGTCTTCGTATGAGGAAACGGGTTCGCTTGTAGTGTATTCGGGCGTGAACGCAGACAATTATTATAAAAGCGTTGACGCGGTATTTGACTGCATTGACGGTTTAAAGTGTAAAAATATCACGAAAGAAGAATTTATGCGCGGAAAGGAACAGCTTGCTTCGTCGCTTGTGTTTGCGCAGGAAAGTACAAGCTCGCAAATGCTTCTTTACGGCAAAGAACTTATTTACAGCGGAAAAGTTTACGACTTTGAAAAGCGCATAAACGAAATTGCGGCCGTAACGTTCGACGACGTTATATGCGCAATAGAGGGTAACTTTAACCGCGATAAGCTTGCGTTATCGGTAGTAGGCAACGTGGACAAGCCTTTAAAAGTATGAGCGCGGTAACAGGCTTCGAACCCGTATACGACGGCAACAGCAGATTGCTTATTCTGGGCAGTTTTCCGTCTGTAAAAAGCAGACAGACAGATTTTTATTACGGAAATAAGCAAAACCGCTTCTGGCGCGTTCTGTGTTCACACTTCGGCGAAAACATTCCCGACTCCGTTGAAGATAAGCGTGCGTTTTTATTAAAATATCGCATAGCGCTGTGGGACGTTGTTACGGAATGTGAAATAATCGGCTCGAAAGACGACACGATTAAAAATTTTAAAGTAGCAGACATCAAAACTTTCTTGCAAAATTCGCAAATAAAGTATATAATTTTAAACGGAAGCAAGGCTTATTCGATTTTTTGCGGGAATTATGCGGACATCGAAGTGCCGTTCGTAAAGCTTCCTTCAACAAGCCCTGCAAATACTCGTTTTGACGAAAAGGAGTGGCATGATGCAATATCGGCAGCTTTTATCGGTACTTGAAGAAAATGCCGATCCGAAATATCGGGAATTTCATAAACGGCTGTTAAAAAACGATAAACTGAACGTTATAGGCGTACGCATTCCGATTTTGAGAAGAATTGCAAAGCAGTTTAATGAAGACGTAGATAAGCTTATGTCTTTTCCGGACGAGTACTATGAAGTTACGTTTATAAAGCTTACCGCTGTATCGAATCTTAAATACGAAGATTTTGTTTTATACGTTGGCAAATGCGTTTCGCTTATCGATAATTGGGCAACCTGCGACTGCTTTACGCCCAAGTGCATAGAAAAACATAAGGACGATTTTTTACCGTACGTTTACGGTTTTTCGGATAACGACGGTGAATTTTATCAGCGCTTCGCTTTAACTTCTCTTTTACACTATTACGTTAAAGAAAAGTATTTAAGCATAATTTTCGACTTGGTTGAAAAATCGGATACGGGGCATTATTACGTACATATGGCGACGGCGTGGTTGATTGCGGAAGTACTTGTCAAATACTTCGATTACGGAATTAAGTTTTTGCAGTTAAACACGTTGGATGTAAAGACGCATAACAAGGCAATTCAAAAGGCAAATGAAAGTTTCAGACTTTCGGATGAACAAAAAAAATTATTAAAGGAAATCAAACGATAAAATGGACATTTCAGCAAAACTTACGGAAGAATTTAACTTAAAAGCAGAACACGTACATAACATTCTGAACCTTCTTGAAGAAGGAAATACGATACCGTTCATTGCCCGATACAGAAAAGAAATGACGGGTGCTATCGATGATCAGGTTCTGCGTAATCTTAACGACAGGTATGAATATCTCAAAAACCTTGAGAAGCGCAAGGAAGAGGTGGCAAAGGCTATTACCGAGCAAGAGAAAATGACCGAAGAAATTCAGCTTGCAATCGACGTCGCGCAGACGATGACGGAAGTAGAGGATATTTACCGTCCGTTCAAGCAAAAGAAAAAGACGCGTGCTTCCGTTGCAATCGATAAAGGTTTACAGGCTCTTGCGGACTTCATTTTGGAGCAGGCGGGCGACCCTTATGCCGAAGCGGAAAAATTTATCAACGAAGAAAAGGGCGTAAACAGTGTCAAAGACGCTATTGCTGGCGCAAAGGACATTATTGCTGAAATTATTTCGGATAATGCAGAGCTGAGAAAGAAGCTTCGCGGACTTTTAGAAAAACACGGCGAAATGCAGGTTAAGCTTGTTAAAGATGACGAAAGGGGTACTTATGCAATGTACGCCGATTATTCCGAGCTTATTCCCGAAATCAAAGACCATAGAATTCTTGCTATCAACAGGGGGGAAAAGGAGGACTGCTTAAAGGCGAAAATTTTCTTCGACCCCGATATTGCAAAGCGTGTCTGTGTTGCGAAATTTATCAAAAACAAGCACGAAACGGTTTGCGCAAAGCTTATAGAAGAAGCCGCGGACGACGGATATGACAGACTTATCGAGCCGTCCGTTCAGCGTGAAGTAAGGGCAATTCTGACCGACAGGGCAAGCGAACAGGCAATAAAAATGTTCGAAGTAAATCTTCGTCCTCTTTTACTGCAACCTCCCGTAAAGGGAAAAGTAACGCTCGGACTTGACCCCGGTTACCGTACGGGCTGTAAAGTTGCCGTAGTCGACGAAACGGGCAAGGTGCTCGACACATCTGTAATTTATCCCGTACCTCCTAAAAACGATATAGAGGGCGCTAAAAAGATAGTAAAATATCTTATCGAAAAGCATAAGGTTGATATAATTTCAATAGGTAACGGTACTGCAAGTAAAGAAACTGAAATTTTTGTTGCAGACTTATTAAAAGAAATCGAAGCGAACGTCAGCTACTCAGTCGTAAACGAAGCGGGCGCCAGCGTTTATTCGGCAAGTCCGCTTGCGGTTGAGGAATTTCCCGACTACGATTTAACTCTCCGTTCGGCAATTTCAATTGCAAGAAGACTGCAAGACCCGCTTTCCGAACTTATAAAAATCGACCCCAAGTCGATAGGAGTAGGTCAGTATCAGCACGATATGGACAAAAAGCGCCTTGACGGCGTGTTGGGCGGAGTTCTTGAAGACTGCGTTAACAGTGTGGGCGTCGATTTGAATACGGCAAGCGTTTCGCTTTTGAAATTCGTTGCGGGACTTAATTCGGGTATTGCAAAAAATATCGTTTCTTACCGCGAGGAAAACGGCAAATTCACTTCGCGCAGTCAGCTTTTAAAGGTCGCAAAGCTCGGTGCGAAGGCGTACGAGCAGTGCGCGGGTTTCCTCCGTATTCCCGATGGAAAAAACATAATGGATAACACTGCGGTTCACCCCGAATCCTATGAAAAAGCCGAAAAACTTTTATCGCTTTTCGGTTATACCGATGCTGACGTGCGTGCGCGCAAGCTTGCAGAGCTTCCAGCAAAGGTCAAAGCGTACGGCGAAGATAAGGTTTGCGCCGAGTGCGGGCTTGATAAGGCTACAATGAACGATATTATAAGCGAGCTTGTAAAGCCCGGCAGAGATATCCGCGACAGTCTTCCTCAAAGGCAGCTCAGAAAAGATATTCTCGGTATCGAAGACTTGGCGGTCGGAATGGAGGTTGACGGTGTTGTCCGCAACGTTATTGATTTCGGTGCGTTTGTTGATATAGGCGTGCATCAGGACGGTCTTGTGCATATTTCGGAAATCACAGATAAGTATATCCGCCACCCGTCTGAGGTTCTGAAAGTCGGTCAGCAGGTTAAAGCGTTGATAATCAGTCTCGATAAAGGCAAACAGCGCATAGGTTTATCGCTTAAACAAGTAAAAAAACAAGCTAATTGACTTGACAATATAAACTATATATTGTAAAATTTATTTAATTAATACATGGAGGAGAAGAAATGTTTGAAGAGGTGGTAAAAGCACTTTCAGAACAGTTAAACATTCCGCAGGAGAAAATCAAGCCCGAAAACGAAATAGTTAAAGATCTTGGGGCTGACTCTCTTGACGTGGTCGAGCTTTTGATGACTTTGGAAGATAATACGGGTAAAACAATTCCCGAAGAGAAGGTTCCCGACCTTAAAACTG
>CAMUNT010000011.1 GCA_947090365.1 uncultured Clostridia bacterium | reverse complement strand
AACCACAAGATCCTTAGTCTTGCGCGTCTGCCAATTCCGCCACGAGTGCTTAATTTAAAAGCATAGTAATTTTATATTATTTTATTTATAATGTCAAGCCAAAATCAGTGTAAAAATAAAATTTTAAATATAATCTTCTTTGATTTTATTTATAATATTAATAGTATCTTCCTGCAATTTCTGCAAATTAAAGTCATTATGTATGACATAGTACTTGATAAATTCAACGTTATCATAATTAAACTGACTGTTTACACGTAATAATGCCTGTTTTTCGTTAATTTTGGCTCTCAACATAAGTTCGTTAACTCTTTCGTTTTTCTTACGTAGAACAACGATAACGTTATTGAATAACTGCTCAAAACCGCCCTCAAACAGAAGCGGGACTTCGCAGAAACATATTCCCTCCTCCGACATCAGCTCCATAGCCTTTTGCATTATTCGCGGGTGAGTCAAAGAATTTAATCTATTAAGTTTTTCAATATCATTAAAAACTATCTCCGACAGCTTAATTCTGTTAAGCGTTCCGTCGGAATTTTTTATATCGCCGAACTCTTTATCGATTAAATCGATAAAGCGTGTATCGTTCAGAAGTTCACTGTAAATTTTGTCGCAGGAAATAACCGTATACCCCTGTTCTTTAATAATTTTTGCCACAGTTGACTTACCGCTGCAAATTCCGCCGGTTATAGCAATTTTTATATTATTTTGCATCATACCAATTTTCACCCGTATGAATGTCTACGGTAAGCGGAACTTGAAGTTTAACGGCATTTTCCATTTCCGCTTTCAATATTTCCGAAGCTTTCTTCGCCTCTTCTTTCGGCGCGTCAAGCACCAGTTCGTCATGTACTTGTAAAATAAGCTTTGTTTTTAAACAGGCATTTTTAAGCGCTTTTTGAACGTTGATCATTGCAATTTTAATAATATCCGCACTCGAGCCCTGTAACGGCATATTCATTGCGGCTCTTTCACCGAATTGTCTCAAATTGAAATTGGACGAATTTATTTCCGGAATTTGACGCTTTCTGCCGGTCAACGTCGAAACATAGCCGTTTGCTTTGGCAAAAGCAACGTTTGATTCCATATAATCCTTTACCGCACTGTAAGTTTTAAAGTATTTTTCTATATATTCCCGCGCGGTGGCCCGCGAAATATTGAGATTGCTTGAAAGGCCGAAATCGCTTATTCCGTAAATAATTCCGAAGTTTACCGCTTTTGCCTCACGCCGCATCTTTTCCGTAACTTCGCTGATCTTTACACCGAAAACCTGCGACGCCGTAACGGAATGAATATCTTCGTTATTCCTGTAAGCTTCTATCAGTTCTTTGCAACCCGAAAAATGAGCCAACAGCCTCAATTCTATTTGTGAATAATCCGCGTCTATAAAAACATTCCCTTCACGCGGTACGAATATTTTTCTCAGCTCCCTTCCTTCGCTTTCTCTTATGGGAATATTCTGCAAATTCGGATTTGTGCTTGACAGCCTGCCCGTAGCCGTAACCGTTTGATTAAAAGTTGTATGCACAAGCTTGGTTTTTTTATCTATCAAAGGCCTATATCCCTCTAAATATGTTGAACAAAGCTTTTGATAAGTTCTGTATTTTAAAATTTCTTGTATTACGGGATGTTTGTCCTTCACTTTGTCCAGCACGTCGGCGCTTGTTGAGTATTTACCGCTCTTTTTAATCTTTACATCCGTAATTCCAAGTTTGGCATAAAGCACTTCTGCAAGCTGAGACGGTGAATTGATATTAAAATTGCAACCGCATAATTCAAAAATTCTGGTTTGATATTCACGCATCAATGTTTCATAGCGTTTAGCAAGTTCATTCAGAGTTCCTTCATTTACTTTAACGCCCGTGTCTTCCATTTCAAAAAGTACTTTCAAAAGCGGTTTTTCGATGTCGTAATACAATTTCAAAATATTTTCGGCCTGTAAAACGCTACGGTATTTTTCAAATAGTTTAATCGTGGCAAATGCGGAATAATTCACATCAATTGCATTTGCATTACACAGCTCCTTCAACCCCCATCCCGAAGTAGCCACAGAATATTCAGAAAGATATTTTACAATAGACAGGTCATCGAAATCACAATCAAATCGTATTCCAAGTTGCTTTAAAGTATGCATTGCCGATTTGCAATTAAATAAGACAACCTTATTTTTCTTATCGGAAAAAATGAACCTCAATATATCGACAAAACTCTCGGCTGATATACCTTCACTTAATAAATTTTCGGAAATTTCCAATACAATTTCCGTTTTTCCGTTATAAATATGAGCGCAAGCTTCCTCCAAAGAAATACCGAACTCATTTTGACCGTCTAAAAATTTAAGCGCATCTTCATAAGTTACGCAAACTATTTTTTCGGGATAAAGAATCTCGTTGCTTTGAACGTTTGTATTTTCTTCGAAAATATCCAATCCTAGCAGACTGTTAAACTCAAAATCACCGAACAGTTTTCTAACGTCACCGCTATATTTTTTCGGCGTGACGCAATTTTCAAGCTTTATATCCAAATCGCAATCCCTGTTGATTGTGGCAAGCTTGTAAGACACGTACGCGATTTCCTTATTTTCCGAAAGTTTGGTTTTTACAGCTCCGCTTATACTGTCGATATTCTCATATACGCCTTCAAGCGTACCAAATCTGTCAAGCAGGTTTAAAGCCGTTTTTTCACCTATCCCCGCAACGCCGGGAATGTTATCGGAAGCATCACCCATAAGCGCCTTTAAATCGATAACCTGTGAAGGCACAATTCCCGTTTCCGCTTTAAAATTGTTAATATTAAGCTTTTGAAGGTCCGAAACCCCTCTTCTCGTATAATAGACATCCGTCTTATCGTCAACAAGCTGAAAACTGTCCCTGTCTCCCGTATAAATATAACTGTGTACGTCAAACTTTTTCGACAGCGTTCCAACTATATCGTCCGCTTCAAATCCCTCTTTTGAACACGTTGATATTTTCATTGCGCTTAAAAGACTTTTAAGCGGTTCAACCTGTACGGCAAGATCATCGGGCATTCCTTTTCGCGTCGCCTTGTAACCTTCGTACATTTTATGCCTGAATGTGGGCGCTTTAAGATCGAACGCAACTATTATATATTCAGGTTTAACGTCTCCGATAATTTTGAACAACAATTTAATAAATCCGAAAATTGCGTTCGTCGGCATTCCGCTTCTCGTAGTAAAAACAGGCGTAGCATAGTACGCCCTGTTCAATAAACTATTTCCGTCAATAAGCACAAGCTTTTTCATACTCTGTTTCCTGAAAAATTAATAGTAAAAACCGTTTTGCTTTAAAGTAGCTACCACGTTTAAAATTTTATCCGCTGAAGTATTATTTACAAAACTGAAACCGAAACCGATTTCTTTTTCATTACAAGCTTCTAAATTTTTATAAAGTTTTAAGATATCGTCACCGCTTCTGTAATAATCCGAAAGATAATCTACTACGCCGTAAACTTCGAAGTAATATTCCGACAATTTTTCATAATTAAAATCAATAGCATTCTTAATTGAAGTTTTTGTAGTTATATTGATATGAATTCCGACAATTTCAATATCACATAACCCGGACACTTCGATAACCGGAATAGGATAATAATCCCTGACGTAGTTACCTGAAACGTCTTTATTATAATGTCCGTTATAATATCTTTTTTCGGCTTTGAAGCCTTTTCTATTTAAAACTTCTTTAATCTGTTCAGCCTTATCGTCAAGGTTCTTATAAAATTCATTAAGCTGCTGTTTAAAACTCATAAGCATTCCTCAATACAATTATATCATAAAACTTAAAGTACGGCAAGTATTAACCAATTATTTTATTATCAAACCTAATTTCTCTAATACACTGTTCGTCGTTAAACCGTTATACTTATACTCTAATTCATTCAAATCATAGGGTATTTTATGAATATTTTTGAGTTTAATCAGCTGAAAATTTTCTTTAATACGCTGTTTATTAGTTATTATCGAATTTCTTACGCGGTTGCTTACGATAAGATCTGAATGCAAAATAATTTGCTCAATGTCACCGAACTCCTTAATCAGCTTCATTGCCGTAACCGCACCGACCGCGTCGACCCCTTTTATATTATCAGAGCTATCTCCCGTTAAAGACTTAAAATCGGCGTAAAGCTCAGGAGGAATTCCGAACCGCTTCACAATATAAGATCTGTCACAAATTATTGTATTTTTACCACGGTAACGCAATACGGAAACATTATCGTTAATCAACTGAAAAAAATCGCTGTCAAACGACGAAATAATTATTTCGGTATTAATGCCGTAACTATACGCATAAGAAGCGATTATATCGTCTACCTCATATTTATCTTCCTCGAAATAAGCAATGTTCAATAATTTCAAAGCAGGGTAAATATATTCAAGCTGTGAATACGGATTGTCGTTTTCTTCAACGAAAGTAAAGTCTGTTCTGTTTTTTTTATAATCAGGATTTAGTTCTGTACGCAAATTTTCGTGTTCCCCGTCAAAGAGCACTATAACGTGCGAAGGCTCCGTTATTTTTATAATTTTAAGCAGTGCACCGACAAATCCCAATACTCCCTGAATAGGTTTACCGTTTATACCTACTATGCGTGAGGGCATTCCGTAAAACATTTGAAATAACAGATTATGCCCGTCGACAATTAATAGCTTATTCAACGCCTCTTCTCCCGTAAATAAAAGAAAACCTAAGCCGTAAGACTCAGGTTTTATGGTGCCGCTGGTCGGGGTCGAACCGACACGGTATCGCTACCACTGGATTTTGAGTCCAGCGCGTCTGCCAATTCCACCACAGCGGCAAGTTACTAACTTATTATATTATATCAACGCTTAAAAATCAAGTTATTTTGTGCAATAAAAGATCCGATAAAACTAAAATTTTATCGGATACTTAGCTTATATTAAGTTTTCAAGCATTAATTTATCCGCAACCAATGCAATAAATTCACTGTTTGTCGGTCTTTCGTTTCCTATGTAGACGCGCGCACCGAATATCGAGCTGATTGCATCCGTCCTGCCTCTGTTCCACGCTACCTCGATTGCGTGTCTTATAGCTCGTTCAACTTTGCTTGAAGTTGTCGAATACTTCACCGCGATTTTTGGATAAAGCTCTTTCGTGACCTTATTTATAATAGGAGGATTTTCAACCGCCATCTTAATTCCCTCGCGCATGTATACAAAACCTTTAATATGCGGAGGTATACCTATCGTGGTAAATATATTGCTGATTTTCTCGTCAATAGAAGCCGTTTTACGCTTGTCCCTCAGTTCGGTTGAAATTTTATAATCAGTATTTCTTTCATTCAGAACGTCCGATACTCTTTCACCTATTACCTGTGGAGTTACAGGCTTTATAAAATAATAGATAGCGCCGTGATTTATTGCAGAATTAACAATTCTGTCGTTGTCAAACTCTGACATCATAAACGATACGCAATCAGGATGCCGATTTTTAATGTGATCAAGAAGCTTGATACCGTCGATACCTCTTAACGCAGTATCGATAATCGCCACATCGGGATTTACCGACTGCAAAACTTCAAGGGCATTATCACCCGTTACTGCGGTTGCGCATACGCTGAAACCGTTCGCCTTTTCAAAGTAATCACGCAAAGTGTTTAAGAATTCCTCATTTCTCTCAAAAATTGCAATATTTGCTGTCTTCATTAAAATTTCTCCTTGTTTCTTTCTTTAATTAAACAACAATTAGATTATACAGCAATATTTTGAAGATGTAAAGCTATTTTTGTAAAAAAATACAGAATTTTTTACAAAATATTTGACGAATTTTGTATATTTTTGTACAAAAATAGTAATTATTGAGTTACGGCGTCAATATACTCGTCATAAGTAACTTTTTTATCGAACGTTTTTATGCCGTTTATCTCTATAATTCTGTTTGCAACGGTATTCATAAGCTCCTGGTCGTGGGACGTAAACAGCATACAGCCTCTGAAATTCTTCATACCGTTATTCAGCGCAGTAATCGATTCAAGGTCGAGATGGTTTGTCGGCTCATCGAAAATAAGGAAATTACTTCCTTCGAGCATCATTTTAGCAAGCATACAGCGCACCTTCTCTCCTCCGCTGAGAACCTTCGCCTGTTTTAAAGCTTCTTCACCGGAAAACAGCATTCTGCCAAGCCAACCGCGGAGATATTCTTCGTAGTGGTCCTTTGAAAACTGACTCAGCCAATCAACAAGCGAATAGTCGCAATTTAGGAAATATTCGTTGTTGTTTTCGGGAAAATACGATGTTGAAATCGTTTTACCCCACTTCACGGTACCGGCGTCGGGCTGAACTTTTCCCGTTAATATATCGTATAGCATAGATACGGTAGTACTTTTGTCACTCACTATACCGATTTTTTCATCTTTCTGAACCGTAAAAGATACGTTTTCAAAATACCCATTTTTTGTCAGCCCCTCAACCGAAAGAATATCGTTGCCTATTTCCTTTTCATATTTAAAATCGATGAAGGGATATTTTCTGAGCGACGGCTTAAAATCGGATATCGTCAGCTTTTCCAACTCTTTTTTTCTAGACGTTGCCTGACGGGATTTGGAAGCGTTAGCCGCAAAACGGGCAATAAACTCCTGCAATTCTTTTGCACGCTGTTCGTTCTTTTTATTTTGATCCTTCTGCTGACGGGCAAGAAGCTGGCTGGTTTCATACCAAAAATCATAATTCCCCAACATCATATTGATTTTGCCGTAATCCACGTCGCAAATATGCGTGCAAACCTTATTCAGAAAGTGTCTGTTATGGGATACAATAATTATAGTATTTTCAAAATCAAGAAGATAATTTTCAAGCCAGCGCACAGTTTTAATATCGAGGTTATTGGTAGGCTCGTCCAGTAAAAGAATATCAGGATTGCCGAAAAGCGCCTGCGCAAGCAAAATTTTTACCTTACGCTTGGCATCAACCTCCGACATCGGCAAATTATAGTATTCCTCCGTAACGTCAAGAGCATTTAAAAGAGTCTGTGCCTCATACTCCGCATCCCAGCCTCCAAGCTCGGCAAATTCGCTTTCAAGCTCGCTTGCACGAATTCCGTCCTCTTCCGTAAAATCAGTTTTTGCGTACAGCGCGTCCTTCTCGTCCATTATATCTACAAGGCGCTTATGCCCTAACATAACCGCTCTTAAAACGGTTACGTGGTCGAAAGCATTCTGGTTTTGTTGCAAAACGGACATTCTTTCTGTTTTATCCATCGTGACATCGCCCTTATTCGGCTCAACCTCACCGCTCAAAACCTTTAAAAACGTAGATTTGCCCGCGCCGTTAGCGCCTATAATGCCGTAACAGTTGCCCTTTGTAAATTTTAAATTAACCTCTTCAAAAAGTTTTTTACCGCCGTATTGAAGCGATACGTTATTTACCTGTAACATAATATCTCCAAAATAATTTATATTTTTTTAACTTCATTGTTTCCGTGATCTATTTGGTCAAAATCAAGTCTTACCAAAATCAGCCCAGCCGCAGTTATTGCATCGTAAATAGTAGCGCTGAAATATCTGTTTTCATCAGCAATATCAAAAAATATCGTACCGCAACCGTTAGCCCTCTCTCCCCGTTTTGAAAGAGCATAAAAATTGCGAATATTATTATAGTTGACAATACGCGAATCAGTTTTAAATTTCTTTCTGCTGAAAAATATTTCAACGCAGTCATCATAAATTATGATAGCCGTCTTTTTGTGACGGTAAAATCCGTAAAGTCCCTCTGAAAAGATTTTTACTGCCGCAAATTCAAGCAACGCTATTGCAATCAAAGCAAAAATCAAGCATACGATTTCGCCCTCGCTAAGTTGTGAATTAACAATTTTAATTATAATTATCGCGACGGCAGCAGGAAGTGCCAACATCCAGAATAAGCCGGCAAACGTTTCTAAGTAACGCCATTCCGAACGCTCTTTGAATTCTGTACCTGATTCCATTTCTACACCGCAAACTGGCTGTTGTATAATTTAGAGTAGAAGCCTTTCATTTCCAATAACTGCTTATGCGTGCCCTGCTCTATGATTTTTCCGTTATCCATAACGAGAATGAGGTCGGCGCTTTTTATCGTTGAAAGTCTGTGCGCTACTATAAAGCTGGTTCTGCCGTTCATAAGCGAAGCAAACGCCTGCTGTATTTTCATTTCCGTACGCGTATCTATGGACGACGTAGCTTCGTCCAATATCAGCATAGGCGGTAAACAAAGCATAATTCTTGCAATGCATAAAAGCTGTTTCTGTCCCTGCGAAAGCGCTCCGTCCTCCGAAATCTGCGTATCGTAGCCGTCCGTCAGCTGCATTATAAAATTGTGCGCGTGCGCAGACTTCGCCGCCTTAACTATTTCCTCTTCGGTTGCGTCGGGTTTACCTATCGTAATATTTTCCCTGATTGTACCGCTTTTAAGCCAGGTATCCTGCAAAACCATACCGTAATTCGTACGAAGCGACCTGCGTGTAACGTTCTTAACATCGTTGCCGTCAACCTTAATAGTGCCTTCGTCGGTATCGTAAAACCTCATTAAAAGGTTAATAAGCGTAGTTTTTCCGCACCCCGTCGGCCCTACTATGGCAATGCGCTGACCGGTTTTAACTTTGAGATTGAAGTTTTCAATTAACTTTTTATCCGCTGAATACGAAAAATATACTTTATCGAATTCCACGTTACCGCAGGCATCACGCATAACGACGGCGTCTTCGGCATCGGGAATCTGAGGCTTTTCGTCAATCAATTCATAAATTCTTCCCGCACAGGCAAAGGCGTTCTGCAACTCGGTTACAACACCCGAAATTTCATTAAACGGTTTGGTATATTGATTTGCATAAGACAGCAGAATTACCAAAACCCCTACGTTAAATAAAAGCGGAAGTGAAACGTTAAATACAAGTATCAACCCGCCGGAAAGAGCAACCGATGCGTACACAACGGCGTTTACAAACCTCGTACAGGGATTTGTAAGCGAGGAATAAAAAATCGATTTAAGCGAAGCTTTTGTAAGACGGTCGTTAATTTCGTCAAACTTTTCAACGTTTTCCCTCTCGTGGTTGAATGCCTTTACAACCTTTAAATTACCAATCATTTCGTCAATAAAAGCGGTTTGCTCACCGCGGATTTCCGACGTGTTTTTAAATAAATGATAAGTTCTCGACGCAATAAATTTTGCAACGAACAACGAAAGCGGAGTTAAAACTAAAATTATAAGCGCAACAATCCAGTTAAGCACAAGCATTATAACCATAGTGCCGATTATCGTAAGTACACCTGTAAAAAGCTGTGTAAAGCCCATTAAAAGTCCGTCCGCAAATGCGTCGACGTCGGCAATATTTCTGCTTATTATATCTCCGTACGAATGAGAATCGATATACTTTAGCGGCAAGCGCTGTAAATTTGCAAACGCTTCCTCCCGCACGTCTTTCACAACGTTGTAGGTTATATGATTATTAATAATATTCATCAGCCATTGAGTAAGACAAGTAACGCCCACTGTTACACCGATAATTATAAATAATAAAAATATTTGCTGAAAATCGATAATATCAACCTTTGTCAAATCCAAAAGATTGATTATCTGTCCGAATAATATCGGAACGACAAGCGTGCCTGCTACCGTCAGAACAGCAAAAAACAAAGTCAATACAAGCCAAAGTTTATACCGTTTTAACTGCTTCATAATGCGTTTTAAAACGCTTTTATTACTCTTCATAACTTACGCACCTTCCCTTTCATATTGAGAAAAGTGAATTTCGTTATAAATTTCACAACTTTTAAGCAATTCCTCGTGTGTACCTATGCCCGCCATTTTTCCGCTGTCAAGCACGATAATCTTATCCGCATGCATTATTGACGAAGTCCTTTGAGAAACTATAAAAACAGTCGGATTATAATCGAGCTCTTTCAGCGATTTTCTAAGCTGTGCGTCTGTCGCGTAATCAAGCGCGGAAGCGCTGTCGTCGAGAATAAGAATTTCGGGTTTTTTCACAAGCGCACGAGCAATTGTGAGTCTTTGACGCTGTCCGCCGGAAAAATTCTTTCCGCCTTGTTCGACAATCCCGTCAAGACCGTCGGCTTTCGATTTAATAATATCTTCGGCCTGTGCGGTTCTTATTGCAGATTTAATTTCTTCATCCGTCGCGTTTTCATTGCCCCAAAGCATATTTTCACGTATAGTGCCCTTGAACAGCACTGCACGCTGAGGCACGACACCGCATTTTGAACGCAGTTTTTCATCACCGAACGAAGACGCGTTTTTGCCGTCAATCAAGACGGCCCCGCTCTTCGCATCGTAAAAATGCGGTATCATATTTATAAGGGTAGTCTTACCTGCTCCCGTACCGCCTATTATTCCGACTGTCTGTCCCCTTTCAACAGCAAAAGAAATATTGCTGAGCGCATCGATTTCCGCATCTCCGTAATTCACACATACATTCTTAAATTCAATGAAACAGCAGTTTTTTTCCGAACCGTCAAGCGCACTTTTTTCAATTACGGAAACAGGCATTTCAAGAATTTCGTTTACGCGCCCAGCACAGGCAAACGATTTGGTAACTGTAATAATCAAATTGGCAAGCTTAATGAGTTCGACGAGTATCTGCCCCATATAGTTGTAAAGCGCAACCACATCTCCCTGCGACAATCCCGAATTTGTATCGATATTTATAGCTCCTACATATAAAAGCACGATTATAGCTGAATTTATTACCGCATAGGTAAGCGGATTCATAAGTGCGGAAATTCTGCCTACTATAATCTGAGCTTTCGTAAGCTCGCCGTTGCGTCTGTTATATTCGGATATTTCCTCGTCTTCCTTGCAAAAAGCCCGCAACACACGCACTCCGGTAAGCGTTTCGCGCGTTGAAGCCGTAACGCGGTCAAGCTTGCCTTGCACCTTTTTATAGAGCGGAATGCTTGATAAAATTATTGCAAACACGATTACAAACAGAATCGCAATAGTAGCAACGAAAACCCCGCCCGATACCAAATCAAGAACGAACGCCATAATCATTGCACCGAAAACGATAAAAGGCGAACGCATAAACAGCCTTAAAACGAGATTTACGCCCGACTGTATCTGATTGACGTCGCTCGTCATCCGCGTAATCATTTTAGAGGTGCCTATTCTGTCTATGTCGTTATATGAAAGAGACTGCATTTTGCCGAATAAATCGTGTCTTAACTCTTTTGAAAAACCGACCGCAGCCTTAGCCGCAAAAAACTGTGCGGCCACCGCGCTGATTAATCCGACGATGCCTAGTGCAACCAGAATCAAACACATATTTACGATATAGTGCCAGTCTTTACCGCCTATACCCTTATCAATAATTGCCGAAACCACGATAGGTACAAATAATTCAAATCCCGCTTCCAGAAGCTTGAAGAGCGGAGCCAAAACACTCTGCAATTTATAATTTTTTAAATATCGAAGCAATTTTCGCATACAATTTATATTCTAACATTTAATTAACAAAAAATCAATTTTTAATTTGCTATTATTATAATAATTTGGTATAGTATTTCAAAGGACTTCTTTTATGGCATACAAAGTATTTTTAAAGAAAAACGAAGAAAAACGCATATTAAGCGGGCATAGCTGGGTCTATGCAAACGAGGTTGCAAAAATCGAAGGCAAAGATAAAAACGGTTCGCTTGCCGAAGTGTATTCCTTAGACGGAAGATTTATAGGCAAAGGTTATATTAATCACGCTTCAAAAATACTAATCAGAATATTTATCCACGGAAGCGAAACGGACGATGAACAGCTTTATCTTGACAGAATAAAGCACGCCGACGATTACCGCATTAAACTCGGCTACAACAACTGTTACAGAATGGTTTTTGCCGAAGCAGATAATCTTCCCGCTCTTATTATTGACAAGTACGGAGAAGTTTTAGTAATACAGTGCCTGTCGCTCGGCATTGATTTACACAAAGAAATGATTTGCAACTGTCTTATAAAGCTGTTTAATCCGAAAGGAATTTACGAAAGAAGCGACGTCGCTGTCAGGAAAAAAGAAGGTTTAGCAGAAATCAAACAAGTATTATACGGTGAAGTACCCGATTTTTGCGAAATAGAAGAAAACGGAATAAAGATGCTTGTTGACGTTAAAAACGGGCAAAAAACAGGCTATTTCCTTGATCAAAAGGAAAACAGACTTGCAGCAAGAAAATACTGTACCGGCGAGGTGCTGGACTGTTTTTGCAACAGCGGCGGTTTTTCGCTGAACGCCTCACTAAACGCAAAAAGCGTCACAGCCTGCGATATTTCACAGTTAGCATTAAAAAACGTTGAAGAAAATGCAAAATTAAACGGCATAAGAAATATCACCGCTCTTTGCGGTGACGTATTTGAAATATTGAGAAATTTCAAAAAAGATAAAAGACTGTTTGATACCGTTATACTCGACCCTCCCGCTTTCTGCAAAACTGCTGATGAAATTAAAGACGCATACCGCGGTTATAAAGACATTAACTTAAACGCAATGAAAATCGTAAGAAGCGGTGGCTTCCTTATAACCTGTTCATGCTCGCACTATATGAGTTCAATTTTATTTGAAAAAATGCTTATAGAATGCGCAAAAGAAAGTGGAAGAACAGTACGGTTCGCGGAGGTTAAGGGTCAAGCTCCCGACCACCCCGCCTTACTGTGCGCTGAAGAAACGCAATATCTTAAATTCTACGTAATACACGTTATATAGTTTATTTATGTGTAGCATAGTACTTAAAATACAATAAAAAAGCGGTCTTCTGACCGCTTTTTCTATTAATTTGACTATATGACCCAGTTTCCGTTCTTAAAAATCTGAATGCGGTCACCTTCTTTTGTTACTCCGACAATAGACATATCTTTGCTTCCGATCATAAAATCAACGTGTATCATCGAATTGTTGATTCCGGCTTTTTCGCACTCATCTACCGTCATATTTTCAAAGCCTTCAAGGCACTCGTTAAATCCTCTGCCGAGAGCTAAATGACAACTTGCATTTTCATCGAACAAAGTATTGTAGAACAGAATACCCGTATTGTTTATCGGCGAATCATAAGCAATTAAAGCGCATTCACCGAGATACGAAGCGCCCTCATCCATCCTTACCATTTTTTCAAGCAAGTCCTGATTTTTCTCTGCCCCGACTTCGATAACTTTTCCGTCTTTGAATTTTACCCAGAAATTTTCAATCAGTTTACCCTGATATGAAAGAGGTTTCGTTGCAACTACTAAGCCGTCGGCTATACCTCGCATGGGTGAAGTGAATACTTCTTCACTGGGAATATTAGGATTAAAATAGATTTTTGTTCCAAGCGTGCGTTCGCCGCCGCCGGAAAACCTTCCGCGCGGATTCAGACCGACAACGAAGTCCGTTCCGTTTGCGCTTTTGTATTCAAGCTTATCGAATTTATGGTCGTTAAGAAATTTACAACGTTTTGCTAAATTTTCGTTATGCACTTTCCAGGCCGCAATCGGGTCGTCGTCTATGCGGGAGCAAAGCAAAATCGCGTCCCAAAGCTTTTCCATAGCTTTTTCAACCGACAGCTTAGGGAAAACTTTCTTCGCCCATTCTTTACCTGGAACAGCAGCAATGCACCACTGCTCTTTGTTTTCAAGCTTATCGATATAAGGTTTTAATATCGGATAACGCGCCATATTTGCTTTAGCAATCTTTTCACTATCCGTTCCACTTAATCCATCGGGATCGTCGGAGTCAAGCCAAAGTCTGCAAGGGATATTATCCACTCTGTGCTGAAGCCTTGCCTTTTCCTCTTCCGTTACTTCCGAAAGGCTTTCAAGTGTCCTGTAATTGTAGCTAAGCTTTGTAATTGGCATATGCGACCAGTCAACTCGGACCTTCGACGCACCGCACTTGTAGCATTCTTCTACGCATAGCGCAACGAATTCGGGCTGATCCAATTCACACCTGATTATAACCTCCTGCCCCTCTTTAACGTTAAGGCCGCACTTAACTATAAGCTCGGCATATTTCTTTAATCTTTCCTGCATCTGATTACTCCTTATTTTTGTTTTAGCACATTTTACCATTTTTTAAAAATAATTGCAAGAAAATCAATTATCGGTTTCAAAAATCAAGTCCATTTCAACTATTTTTCCGCTCGGCCCCAAACGCACAGGAATGAACCCCGCATAAGAATATCACTTTACCGAAAAATCGTCTATAATCTTTCTGTATTCCGTAGAAACTGCATCCTTTACAACGTTGTTTTTCAGCTTAATTATTACGTATTCGTACTTTTTTATAAATCACCGTACTATTTCTTTTTTCTATTTTTAAATATTACTATCGTTATATATAAGGCAAAAAATACGGCACAACTGCCGAGCAGTATCCCATACATCGCTCCAAGCGAAACCTGATTTCCGAATACGTACAAATTAGCATCGAAGCCGTCTTTGATAGCTTTTGATATTTCGTCGGCAACAGAGAGATTATCTTTAATAATTTCATTTATGTATCCGTTCATATAGTGATTGCGCATTATTCCCACACTGTACGTCCCTGGCAGAAATCCCAAAATGTTTCTCAATCCCTCCGAAAACTGCGAAAGCGGCATATAGGCTCCGCAAATAAATCCGTACATTGAAGAAACAAGTGTTGATACGGCAGAAACTCCGCCCTGATTAGAAACGAAGCTGAGCACGATACCCGAAAGCAAGGTTCCGAAAAGAATACCGCAAACACAGTCAACGATTATCATAAACGCATCACCGACGGGAATATACCAGCCGACCGCGCATAGATAAATATGCCCGATAAGCATAATGCTCATAATAACTATAAAGGTAACAAAGAAGTTTGAAACAAAATAAGAAATAGAAACCGTCGCGCTTTTTACGGGAGAAACATTAAAATCGTTTACCGTAGAATTCATTTTATCTTCGGCCATAATAATATTTGAACAAAATGCCACCGTCACCGAACTTACGCTCAGTATCGACGACATCAACCAGGCCCCCGTAATACCGTTTAAAACGTTCGGTTTAATCGTCGTTTCAAATTCGGAGGCGATCATTTCAAAACTTTCGACATATATGTTCCTCAAAAACGTAGCAAACAATACCAGCAAAATCAAAGGCGTGATCAGCGACGTAAAAAACATAAATTTGTTCTTAAAATAACACTTGGTGTGCCTCGATATTAGTGCAAACATTTTTTTGCATTCAAGCATAACTTTAACCTCCCTGTAAATCCTTACCTGTTACTTTCAAAAACACGTTGTCCATATTACCTTTAAGTACTTCGAAATCCTCAAAAATATGTGGCATTTCCTTAAAAAACTTTATGGTTTCCGTTGTGCTCTTTAACTCGATTTGAGTGAAATCGCGCTCGTTTTTAATCGCATAGCCAAGTGACGAAAAATATTTTTCCGCTTCTTCACGGTGATTGTAAAGCTTTAAAAAATCGCTTGCATATTTATTTTTCAGCTCGTGCGGGGTTCCTTCCGCCGCTATTTTTCCTGTATCCAGAATTACAACGTAATCGGAATCGGACGCCTCTTCCATATAATGCGTTGTTAAAAATACAGTTAGCCCTTCCTCTTTCCTCAGCCTTTCAACTACGCTCCATACGGTTATCCTCGTTTTCGGATCAAGTCCCGTAGTCGGTTCATCCAAAATCAAAAGCCTGGGTTTATGTATAAGTGCGCGCGCAATATCAACGCGTCGTTTCTGTCCGCCGGAAAGCTTGCACAGCGGTCTTCTTAATATTTCATTTAAATCGAACCTTTCAACAGATTCAGCGAGTGCCGTTTTAAAGTCCTTTCCGTGTATTCCGTATAAAGCCGCACGATATCTGAGATTTTCGTATGCAGTCAGCTTGTTATCCAATACGGAATTCTGAAAGACTATACCGATATTTCTTTTTATCTTTTCAGTATCGGTATCGATATCGTAACCGCAAACTTCAATCCTTCCGCTGTCTTTAATTAAAACTCCGCTTATCATATTGATAGTCGTTGATTTTCCGGCGCCGTTTACACCCAAAAATGAAAACAACTCGCCTTCTTTTACTCTAAAAGAAATATTATTTACGGCCTTTACGTCTTTAAATGATTTTTCAAGATTTTCAATATTAATTAACATTGTCTGCTCCTAAATTTTTGATAATTCCATTATACACGTCTTTATACATATCGCTGACAGTATCCAAATCAAAGTTAAGATAATCGGTAATGTACATAGTGGCAATGCCGTGTCCGAATAGCCACATTTCCATGTGCAGTTTTCTCGCCGCTTCGTCGCTGATTTTCAAATTTCTTTTTATTACGTTTACCGAAACTTCGAAACTTGCGTCAACGGAATCGTATTTTATTCGCGGTTTTGTCATAAAAACGTATTTGAACAATTCAGGTTCGTCATGCGCAAATTTGACGTACGCCATCCCCATTGATTTATATTCCGGATATTTTTTGTCGGCAACCATTTTTAACAGATACTTGTAAAAGTACTCCATTGCCATTTTACATAGCTCGTCTTTGATCTCGTCAATCCCTTTAAACGAAAGATAAATAGGCTGTGTTGAACAATTGCACACACTTGCAATTGCTCTTACGCTAAGCGCGGATTCTCCACCCTTACGCAACAGCTCAAACGCAGAATTTAATATCATTTCTTTAGTTATCATTTTTTTTGCCATAGCGTTCACCGTGTAAATAACATAAGTTATTGATAACAACTGTTATTTTATCAATAATATTTAATTAAGTCAATATTTTACATATATTATATTAGGGATTTTCCCTAATGTCAATAATTTTTAGGGAAATTTCCTATAATGAAATTATGAAAATTTTTCAGGAACGATTAAAAGAGCTTAGAAAGAACAAGCGGATCAGCCAGCAGAAGCTTGCAGAAATTCTGAATACAAGCAACAGCAGTATTTGCGACTGGGAATGCGGACGCAGTCAACCTGACCTTGAAACCCTTGCAAATATTTCCGTATTCTTTGACGTAAATTCAGATTATCTGTTGGGTCTGGAGGACGATACGGGAACTAAGCTCAGGTAAATTAAAAAGTGCGGAATATTTTCCGCACTTTCTGCTATTTAACCGATTAGTACTCCGCTCATTCACACTTAAAAAAATGTCTTGCTATAAAATTTCAATAGCAAGACTCTGGCGCAGAGAAGAGGATTTGAACCTCCGGACGGGTATTAGCCGTCACACGATTTCCAATCGTGCGCCTTAAACCGCTCAGCCATCTCTGCATAATTTATATAATTCAAATACTTATATTATAATAATAAAAAAACGTCAAAAAATCAAGCGTTTTTGCTTGCAATAATCAGTTCGGCGTATTTTTTTGCAATATTTACTCCGCAAACACGTTCAGCTTCGGCGAAAAAAGCGTTTGAATTGACTTCACAAACGTACATATTTCCGTTGCCGTCTGTTAAAATATCAATTCCGCAATAGTCGAGATTTAAAATTTCGGCCGTTCTTTCACACAATTCAATCAGTTTACCGTCTGCTTCGATCTTTTCTCCCTGTCCGCCCAAATCAATATTAGAGCGAAAATCGCATTTATTAGTCCGCTTCATCGCACAAACGTATTTTCCATCTATTATAATTACGCGTATATCCTCTCCGCCGATTCCGATAAATTTTTGATAAAAATGTGCGACTAATTTATTTGCATTTTCAAAATTTTCAAGCTCATAACGGTTTTTGATCAGAAATACCCCCGCCCCGAGAGAGCCGAAACACTTCTTAGCCACCAAAGGATAACCAAGTTTTTCAACGCCTATAAAAAAGTCTTTATCAATTTGCGCATCACCGTAATAGCAAAGAGGTGCGTAAACACTGTCGGGCATAGGTATTCCGTTATTCGCCAAAGCAATATGCGTAAGCATTTTATCGTCGCATATTTCCATTGCTTCTGCGCAGTTGTAAAGCTTTACTCCGCTTTTTTCCAAAAGCCTTGCCGTTGCTTTATCCTTATCCAAGAAAACACATAAATCAGCTTTCACAGCAAGAATTTTGCCCAATTGAATTTCTGCAAGATTTATATTTTTAATGATTTTGCAGTCGGCCCCAAGCAAGGTCAATTCCTCGGCTATTCTCTGCGCCTGTGCAAGCTGCGATTTATTTCTTATATACGCATTTACAACTATTATGCATTTCATAATACTATACAAATTTACTATTGGTGCCCTTATTTGTTCAAATCATACAAATATTTAAGTCCGTTGAGTGTAAGTAATTTATCAACGTGATCTATCGAGGAAATTTCGTTTGCTATAATTT
This sequence comes from uncultured Clostridia bacterium, assembly GCA_947090365.1. Taxonomy (GTDB): domain Bacteria; phylum Bacillota; class Clostridia; order Christensenellales; family Borkfalkiaceae; genus Coproplasma. Next base: position 8,174 of record CAMUNT010000011.1, on the reverse strand, counting down.
CGGAAAATCCGCCCGTTGCAACCGTAAGAACATTGTCGCATTTCAACTCGCGTTTAATTCTTTTTATAATGTATTCCACAAGCCCTGCAAAGCCGTAAAAAATGCCTGACTGCATATTCGTAACTGTATTCTTACCTATTACGGTTTCAGGCTTTTCAATCTCAACGCGCGGGAGCTTTGCAGTACCGTTGACAAGGCTGTCAAGCGAACCCTTTATTCCCGGAGCAATCACTCCGCCGATAAATTCGCTTTTTGAGTTAATGACGTTAAAAGTAGTGGCTGTTCCAAAATCTATAATTATAAGCGGCGCGCCGTATTTTCTGATGCCTGCAACGTTGTTTACTACCCTGTCCGCACCTACCTCTTTTGCGCTGTCAACCTTTAAATTGAGACCTGTTTTCAAACCGGGAGCTAGTTGCATCGGTTTAATTTTCAGATAAGTTAGACACATTCTTTCAAGTGTATAATCAAGCTGAGGCACAACAGACGATATGATTCCGCCCGTAAAGTCATTTACGTTTATTTCGTTATTTCCGAGAATACTTAAAAGCTGACCACCGTACTCGTCCGATGTCCTCTTATGTTCGGTTGCGACGCGAAAGCTTAAAACAAGCTTATCACCGTCAAAAACGGCGTATTTTATATTCGTGTTACCCACGTCCATACAAATAATCATATATTTTCTCCGGCAGATTGCTCCGCACCGTTATTATCGATTATATTATGCTTTTTTACTATAAATCTATGGCTGATTTTCCTGAGTACAGCCGTATACACGGGAACTAAAATAAAGCAAGCCACAATTTCGACAGCGAAATAAATGACCGTCAAAAGCTGAATACCCGTAGTTATCTGCTGTCCATATATTGTACTTAACCAACTGCCCCAAATATACAGCGAGAGCATATATAGAACCGTATTGGTTACCGCTCCGACGGCACCCGCAAGCGCCGCAGGCAAAGCTTCCTTTACATATTTGTTTTTAAAGTTACTGAATAGATTTGAAAAGCCGAAATATGTCCAATACGCCGTTATACCGATAAAAATCCTCGGTAAAACTGCAATTAAAGGATTTGCATAGGGTAAAAATACCGAAGCAAAGATTAAGCTGAATAAACAACTGCTTAAACCGAGCAATGTTCCGCCAATAAAACTTTTTTTCCAGTTATCGTATATGCTAAGCGCAATCGCTACAGGCAACGACAAGATACAAGGCGTTGAACCCGCAAAAAGCGAAATAGCGCCTTCCAAAAGAAACAAAACGAATATCAGCGCAAACATAACGCCGACAAACGCGACAAAATGAGCTTTATCATTTTTCATAAAATCTCCGTCGGATCCCTTGCCGGGTATCCGCAAATTAAAAATATTATACCTGTAATCAGTCAAACCGCGTTTAAGCGTATCTGCCGAAAGTATTTATTGAATTATTATAGCATTACGAAATTATTTATGCAAGCATTTAAAAGATGAGTAACATTTTTACGCAAGTTTTAATATTATTTAATATACGTAATATACGGACTGCAAAGGCAAACCAAAAAAATATTACATACCGCCCTTGCAGAAATTCACAGGAGGAAACTTATGAACATTTTTTCGCAGTGCGGTTGCACAAATAGCTGTCTTTGGATTTTAATACTTTTACTTCTTGCAGCAAGTTGCAGTGGTAACGGTTTAGAGAGTGTTCTCAGCGGAAGCTGTACCCCCATACTCATCGCATTACTTTACAGTATGTGGAAAAACGGAACGCTTTCGAATCTGTTATGCGGAAACAACGGCGGATGCGGTTGCGGTTGTAACTAAATACTCCAAAAAAATGGGGGTTGCCACTCGGCAACTCCCATTTATTGTTTTAAAAGAAACTTATAAACGGCAACGACTGTCTTTGCATCGCTTATTTCACCGTTTTCAATCATTTTTAAAACAGTTTCAATATCTATAAAGCAATAATTTAAAAATTCTCCTTCATCAAGTTTCTGCCCCGTAATTTTATATTTATCCGCAAAATAAATATGAATTATTTCGTCAGTATAACCCGGAGTAGGATAAATATCCAACAAATGCGATAGCTCCGCTTTATAGCCTGTTTCCTCTTCAAGCTCGCGGGCGGCGGCAATTTTCGCATCTTCGCCGTCGTTCAGTTTCCCTGCGGGAATTTCATAAATAGGTTTTCCGTAAACGTACCTGAACTGTTTTACAAGAAGCACCTTATTATCTTTGACAAAAAGGACGGCCGAACCGCCGCTATGTCTTACACATTCACGGTAAGCCGTTTTACCGTCCGGAAGTTCAACCTCGTCAAGTTCAAGCGTTAGTATTTTTCCTTTAAAAACGGTTTTTGACATTAATTTCTTTTCTTCAAGATTCATAATAATGTTTCAAACTCCGCAATTAATTCTAAAAGCGGTGCAACGTTATCGCTTACGCAACGGTTGTATAAAACGAAATAATTGTACCCAAAAAGCAGTGCGTCGATAAACCCTTCATTTTCATTTTTTACGGCAAAGATCAATTCTGTAAGCATCTTAACGGCGCCTTCCCTCTCTTCCTTCGGCGCAACGGCTAAGATATATTCTTTTTCGGCTTCGACAGTAAGAACGATTGATGACAGCAATTTTGCCTTTTCTGCATTGACTGAGCCGTTCGTATCGGCGTCGTTTTCAATTTTGTTCAATTGCTCTTTAAATACCTCTCTTATAAGATCGGCAAGTCCGACAATGATTGTATTGCAAAAAGCCTTATAGCTTGCAAAATAACTTCCGTCCTCGCGGAAATACACTTGCAGAAAATCGTTGAGATTGATCGTATCTCTGTCAATTTCCACCAAAAGACAGAAAATAAACGCAAGTCTCTGACCAATCGTTTGCGGAAGAACTACTTTACCCATAAACGATGCGCTTCCGCTAATCAGACACGCCTGTTTCTGTTCAACGTAATTAAAATCCTTAGTCACTTTATCAAACAGGCCGTAAAGCTCCGGACTGTTGACAATACACTTCAACAAATCCTTTATCTTAGTAGTGGCCATTATAAATTTGCAATTTGTCAGCTCGTCGCATTTTTCAAGAAATTCAGAAACTTGTTCCTTTGTGCTTTTCATATTTCACCTTAAATAATTCCTCTAAGCTATTATAGCACACATAATTTGAAAATTAAATGTTTTTTCAACCAAATATCTTGATTTTATGCAAATAATTATGTATAATAAATAAAACTTTTACTTTTTTTAGTTAATTATGTTGAATACAGGCGAAACATCAATCAACAAATTAATAATTCTTTTCGTCTTTGATAAGATGGAAGGTACGATTTCGGAGCGAACGTTAGTCGATATGTGCTCATCTACCAACAACTGGATGGGGTATATGGATTGCGTAAACGTCATTCATAAGCTAATAGACGATAATTTTATTTTCATCATCAGTGAGGATGAAGACCCTCTTTACACTATTACCCCCGATGGACGTGAAACTCTTGCTAACTTCTACATTAATATTCCTAAAAGCGTAAGAGAAGAAATTTCCCAATTCGTAAAAAAGAACAGCGCAAGATACCGTAACAAACAAGATTGCCGTGCAGACTACTTTCAGAACGGTGATGGAACGTATACCGTTTCATTAAGAATTCTGGCACCTGTACAACCGCTGTTAGAGCTGAAATTTGCCGTTCCAGACAAAAAAACAGCAAAAGCGATTTACAAAAAATGGGAAGAAAAGGCCGCCGACCTTTATTCGGTAATATATGAAAATTTATGTGATTAGGAGTATCTGAAATGTTTGTTTATTATACATCCGGAACATGTTCAAGACAAATTTTATTTGAAGTTGACAGTGAGAACAGAATTCACTGCGTTAAATTTATCGGCGGATGCAGCGGAAATTTGCAGGGCGTAGGCAAGTTGGTTGAAGGAAGAAATATCAACGAGCTTGAAGTCTTGCTTTCAGGCATTAAATGTAAAAATAACACTTCCTGCCCCGACCAGCTTTCAAAAGCAATTTCTGCGTATAAGAAATCAAAAGAAGAATCCGCAAAATAATCGAATTAAAACTATACTAAAAGCCCGCGAAAATTTGGTTTTCGCGGGCTTTATCTTTTTATGCCTGGCATAATACTATTTAAATACTATAAATTGGTTAAAACGTCATAAAAAACAGACATATCTCTGTCAACAAGGTCGAAATAGAAACATCTACCGCTATAACCGTCCATCGAATTATATCGAATAATATTAAAGCCCTGTGACTGCTTTTCTACCTTTACAAGCAATTTTTCAAACGGCATCTCATTATGCGCGCACTGTTTATCGAATACAAATTCAACCCAAAGCCCGATACTCATTGCTTCCGTAGTTTCTTTATTCAAACTGACACCGAAAGCAGGCATTTCATGGGAATTTTCAGTTAACAATATCCACTCTTCGATTATATTATTATACGGCGCTTCATCGGCACCGTAAACCGCTGTTAATCCGTCGTTATAAACGTTTATACTTTCGCATGTTTCAATTATATCATTCAGTTCTTCTACAATAAACATACCAATATTTTCCTTCTTTTAAATTTAATTATTCATACAAGACAAATATTTATCGATTTCTTCACCGGCAAGCTTACCTGCCCCCATTGCAAGTATTACCGTTGCCGCACCGGTTACCGCGTCACCGCCGGCATATACGCCTTCTTTTGTCGTCTTTCCGGTTCGATCGGCCATTATACAACCGTTTTCACTAAATGCTATTTGAGAAGCAGAATTTTTAATTAACGGATTAGGGCTTGTTCCTATCGCCGTAATAACACAGTCAACGTCAATAACGTATTCGCTGTTTGCTATTTCTATCGGGCGACGGCGGCCTTTTTCGTCGGGTTCACCCAGCTCGCATTTGCGAACTTTAAGACCTCTGACAAAGCCTTTTTTAAATTTTCCCGAATCGTCTTCGGTTTCGTAGCCTAAGATTTCAACAGGACTACGCAAAACTTCAAATTTAACGCCCTCTTCTTCTGCGTGTTCAACTTCTTCCCTGCGCGCCGGCAACTCATTCATCGAGCGTCTGTATATAATATACACGTTTTCCGCACCTAAGCGCTTAGCTGTTCTTGCGGCGTCCATAGCAACGTTCCCGCCCCCGATTACGGCTACGCTTTTAGCTTGCATTATCGGGGTATGTGAATTTGCCTTATACGCTTTCATTAAATTTGCGCGTGTAAGAAATTCATTTGCTGAATATACGCCGTTCAGTCCCTCACCGGCAATTCCCATAAATTTAGGTAAACCGGCACCCGTACCTATAAATACAGCTTTAAAGCCGTCGTGCATAAGCTCGTCAATAGTTTTAGTTTTACCTATAACTACGTTTGTTTCGAATATGACTCCACGTTTTTTTAAAGATTCAATTTCTTTATCAACTATACATTTAGGCAACCTGAATTCGGGAATTCCGTATACAAGCACTCCTCCGAGCTTGTGCAGGGCTTCAAATACCGTAACTTTGTATCCCCTTTTCGCAAGCTCTCCGGCACAGGACAATCCAGACGGCCCCGAACCGACAACGGCAACCTCTATATTTTTTAAGAGGGGAAGAACAACCTTACCGTCAGACAGTGAATTGTGATAATCCGCAACAAACCTTTCAAGACGCCCTATTGCCACAGGCTCAAATTTTATGCCCAAAGTGCATTTACTTTCACATTGAGTTTCCTGCGGACAAACCCTTCCGCATACGGAAGGCAAGGAAGAATTTTCCGCTATAACTGAATAAGCTTTTTCAAAATTTCCATTTTTGATTTCCGAAATAAAGTCGGGTATGGAAATATTGACGGGGCAACCCATAACACAGGGTTTATTTTTACAATTTAAGCACCTTTGAGCCTCTGCAACCGCAAGCTGTTCTGTATACCCAAGCGCAACTTCGTCAAAATTATGTATTCGTTTTGAGGGTTCTTGCATGGGCATATTATTTTTCTTTGGTTGTATTCCCATTACTTCACCTCAGCTTTTAAAAGATTACAATCTTTACACGCTTTGATTTCAAAATCTTTATACATTTTAGCGCGTGCCATTGCCTCGTCAAAATCAACGTAAAATCCGTCAAAATCGGGGCCGTCCACGCAAGCGAATTTAATTTTACCGTCAACTGTTAAACGGCAACCGCCGCACATTCCCGTACCGTCAATCATTATAGGATTCATAGAAACGCTTGTAGGAACGTTTTTAGGCTTAGTAACGGCAACGATGCATTTCATCATAACAAGCGGGCCGATAGCAAACACTTTATCGTAGACTTGCCCGTTGCTTATAAACTCTTCAAGCGGAGCCGTAACCAATCCTTTGCGGCCGTAGCTTCCGTCGTCAGTCATAACCGTCAGTTTATCGGAACACAGCCTGAATTCCTTTTCCAGAATAATTAAATCTTTATTTCTGAATCCGATTATCGAGTGAACTTCCGCGCCTTCCTCGTGCAATTTTTCAGCCAGAGGTAAAGCGATGGCGCACCCTACACCGCCGCCTACGATACAGACCTTTTTTAAATTTTCAATGCGCGTAGCACATCCGAGCGGACCGACAAAATCCTGAATACATTCTCCTGCATTTTTCTTATTTAAAAGATATGTGGTCGCCCCGACAACCTGAAATATAATTTTAACCGTTCCGGCATTCCTGTCAAACCCCGCAACGGTAAGAGGTATTCTCTCGCCGTCGGCATCAACACGCAGAATAATAAATTGCCCCGCCTGAGCTTTTTTAGCAACCAACGGAGCGTATATATCCATCATTGTGACGGTTGAATTCAATTCACGCTTAGCAATAATCTTATACATCGTTTTTTACAACTTTTCTTATATACTTTAAGCCGTACATAGGATACGGCGCGTTTTCCTCAACGTCAAACATAATACCGCGCACTATTCCTTCCTGCAAATTATTATGTCTGCCAAGCGGTGCAACGACTTTATCTCCGACGGCTACACCCGCTATCTCACAAATATACCAGTACCCATAACCGGCAACGTTCGGATCGTTGACAAAATCAACGTTTACAAAACAAATTTTTTCTTTTTCCATATTTACATTATATCAATTTGTAACATTAAAAGCAAGAATTATATTAGAATTTTTAAATGCCTTAATTTTTTTATATTCTAACATTTCTTTCTCAATATAACAAGTCTTTAAAGCCCCAATAAATAAAAAAGGCCGACAATGGATTTTACTCCGCTATCGGCCTTTTTCTATTCTACGTTCAATTTTTCTCAGTGAACATTATTCTGCTTATTTTTTCTTGTTGAATATTGCGTTCATAGGCGTGTAGATTACCTCAAACGCTTTACCCTTCAAAGTCCCTTTACGGTAAAGAGTGAAATACAGCGCAACGTATGCGACAAGCAGAGCGAATAAAATAACACCTATCGTTATACCTGCAATCGCTCCTGCAGAAAGTCCGTCGTTGCCGTCGGGCGTTACAAGTTCGGTTTCGCGCATAGGAATTATAACGCTGTCTATTTCGTTTTGGCCGTTGCTGTCCGAAAATTTCTTTTCGCAGACCGAGCAGATCCAATGCTCAATATTCCCGTTTGCAGTTACGGTAGCTTCCACCATTTCAACGCGCGTCAGAGTATGAGAGCCGAGCGGGATTTCGGTTACTTCTCTCTTTTCGTCGCAACGGGAGCAATGCTTAGATTTGCTTCCTTTTGTCATACAGGTCGACGCAATATCAACAGTAAATTCTGCTTCGAAATCGTGTCCGAGTGCTTCTATTTCATCATACGTGGTATAGTCGCAACGCGAACAGGTTTCGTATGCTTTCCAACCTATTTGCGTGCAGTTCTCCTCTTGCGCTTCGTGCCGTTCAAGGTTATGACCGAGTTTAACCAAAATCTCGGTATCGGTTTCGCCGCAAGCCGTACAAATATCGGTGACTGAGCCGTCCGTCGTGCAGGTGGGTTCTACGCGCACCGGCTCGGGATTCCAACTGTGTCCCAAAGCGACCGTTTCTCTCGTTTCCTTGTGCGCGGAGTTATATGCGCACACGCGCGTTTCTTCGCCTTTATGGGTACAGTCGGCGGGTTTAATTTCAGTCCATTCGCCGAATGAGTGAGCGGTTTCGTCTATCGCTATATCCTCGGTTTTGGTATGTTCGGAATTATGCGCGCAAGTAAATGTCTTAACTCCCGTTG
>CAMUNT010000010.1 GCA_947090365.1 uncultured Clostridia bacterium | reverse complement strand
CCACGACCTTATGGTCCCGAACCATACGCGCTACCAACTGCGCTACGCCTCAATTTCCTTATATTATATATATATTTAACTTTTCCGTCAAACGATTTTAAATAATTTAATGATAAAATGTTTAAAAGATAACAGGCAGAGGTAAACAATTGCTTACCTCTGCCGTCAATTACGAAAATTACGGAGTTAAACGGTTGGGGCCGCGGAAAATGAAGATTACGTCGCGGACGTTGGGCATATCGAACAGCTTTGCAAGCGTTCTTGCAATTCCCAAGCCGAAGCCGCCGTGCGTGGGCGCGCCGTAGCGGAAGAAATCAAGATAAACTTTCATATCTTCGGGATTTATGCCGTTTTCTATAATATTTTTCTTCAACTCTTCATATCTGTGTTCACGCTGGGCTCCGCTGGTAATTTCAAGGCCCTTGAACAAAAGATCATAGCTTTTAGAAAGCTCGGGGTCGTCCTCTTTATGCATCGTGTAGAACGCCCTTGCTTTTACGGGGAAGTCTGTAATGAACACAAAATCACTGCCGTATTTCTTCTTTGCATACTCGCAGATAAGCTTTTCGCCGTCGGGGTCCAAATCGCCCTTCAACGCGCGGGGAACCTCGTAATTCATTTCTTCCTTTAATATTTTATAAGCTTCATAAAGAGGAATTCTGGGAATTTCGTAATCCATTTTTATCATTTCTTTGCCGAAAATTCTCTTATACTCCTCCCCGTACTGCTCGTTCATACCTTTCATTATATATCTGAACATCGCCTCTTCCACGTCCATTACATCGTGGTGAGAGTCTATGAAAGAAATTTCCACGTCGATACACGTAAATTCGGTTGCGTGGCGGTTCGTAAAGCTGGGGTTGGAACGGAAAAGCTCGCCTATTTCGTAAGTCTTGTCGAAGCCCGCCATCATAGACATCTGCTTGTACAGCTGGGGGCTTTGCGTAAGATAAGCCTTCTGGTCGAAATACTTCATTTCGAACACTTCGCTTCCGCCCTCGGAGGATATAGTAGTGATTTTGGGGGTGTGAATTTCAATAAAGCCGTTTTCGTCGAAAAATTCCACTGCGTATTTTTCGAAAGCGGACTGAATTTTGAACATAAACACTTTCTTTTCGTCGCGCAAATCAATCCAGCGGTAATCCATACGAAGGTCGGGGCCGGAATCGGGCGCGATAGGCAGAACGTCGGCAATGCTCATTATTTCAAGCTTGGAAGGATAAATTTCCTTACCGCCGTTTCTGACGTATTCGGAGAAAACGCATTTCCCCTCGACAGACACGAAGCTGTGCGGGGTAAGCTTTTTAGCTTCCTCGTAAACCTCGGGACATTCGTCCTTGACAATCGTTACCTGAACGGCGCCGGTTACGTCGCGGATAACCAGAAACATTATCTTTTTGTCGCGTATCGTTTCGACGTAGCCTTTAATACAGCACTCGCCCTCGGTTAAATTCCTTATATAAGTTCTTTTCATATTTTTTCTCCTTCACGAAAAATTAATTGCAGTGTCGCACCGAAGCACGAATGTGCTTACAATTAATTTTTACGTGTTTTGAGGGGTGCTTCCCCTCTGCCCGTAATATTTAGGGCTCTCTTATTATATAATTACGGGCATTCACCCCGCTGAGGCGCAGGCTTGCGCAAATTGGGTTGCGTTGCGCAAAAGCGTGGTTTTGCTTGCGCCGTAATTTATTTTTAAATAAAAACGATTTATTTTTCCTGCTTTGCTACCGCCTTATGGCCGTAGGAAAGCACCGAATCAGCTATGTTATGAAGGTGGTCGCCTATGCGCTCCATATTCACGGCAAGCTGTAAAAAGATTGCGCCCGTTTCGGGTGAGCAACTTCCTTCGTTCATTCGCCTTAAATGGGACTTCTGCATTACCCTGTTCATACGGTCGGTTTCGTTTTCTTCAAATTCTACCTGAGGCATATAGCTTAAATCGCCGTACCTGAAAACGTTACTTACGTGACCGTAAAGGTTTGTAATGTGCAAATCCATTTCAAGAATTTCTGCCTTGGCGTGTTCGGAAAAAGTAAGTTTCAGTTCACTTGCCTTTTCGGAATATTCCATTATATTTTCTGCGTAATCGCCTATTCTTTCCAAATCCGACGATACGCGGAAAAACGAAGATATTTTCTTTTCGTCTGTTTCGGAGATTTCCTGCAAAGACAACTGAATAAGATAGTTTACGATTTTTTTATTTAACGCGTTTATTCCCTCTTCCGTTCCCGCGAACTCCTCTTTTTGCGACGTGTCGCCCGATAACAGCATATCCAGCGAACGCTTATAATTCGCAAAGGCCTCTTCACTCATTTTGAGAAGCTGTTTTCTTACCTGACCTACGGCGATTGCCGGAGTTTTTAAAAGACGGACGTCAAGCGGTTCGGCTTCAACCGTATTCTTTTCGCTTTTGTCGCGCACGAGAATACAGGAAAGCTTTACAAGGTATTTGATAAACGGCAGAAGCATTGCGGTCGTTACGAGGTTGAAAACCATATGGAAAAGAGCAATCTGCCACTCCGTATCGGCTATGAACCCATCGAAAAACCGCGCTATATTATTACCCGCAAACGCAACGGGGAACATAAACACAAACGAGCCCGCAACGTTGAATAAAAGGTGGATTACAGCCGTACGCTTGGCGTTTGTGCTTGCACCCATAGACGAAAGCACCGACGTAAAGCAGGTGCCGACGTTAGTACCCAGAATTATGCACATTGCCATTTGAAGGGATATTAAGCCCGAGCCCGCAAGGGAAATGACTATTGCCGTAAGTGCGCCCGACGACTGCATAAGCGCGGTTAAAAGCGCACCGAGAATAAAAAGTACGATAATTTCCCAGCTAAGCGTACTGCTTCCGTTGCCTAAGCTTTTGAAAAGATTTTCTATCGACGAGCCGATGTTTTGGGAATTTACGAGGTCGGACACCGCGCGTGACATTACGTTAAGCCCTATGAATATCAGACCCAGCCCTTCCAAAATACAGCCGAGCTGTTTAAGCTTTTCGCTTTTGCCGACTATCGTAAATACGAAGCCTATAAACGAAACGAGAGCGAACAGAGAAGCAACGGAAAGCTGCGTATCGCCCGCCGAAGACAGCGCCATTATAAACGCGGAAATCGTAGTGCCGATATTTGCGCCCATTATAACCGAAGCCGCCTGCGTCAGCGTCATAAGCCCGACGTTTACGAAACCGACTATCATAACGGTAGTCGCGGACGAGCTGTTCACAAGCGCCGTAACGGCGACGCCGGTACCGACGCCTGCAAAGCGGTTTACCGTCGCCTTGCCCATCAGCCGTCTTATCTGACTGCCGGCCGACTTCTCGATATTATGACCCATCATATTCATACCGATCATAAATACCGTTATTCCGCCGAGCACGAAAAACAGGCTGTTGAAAACAGTTAATACGTCACCTGCCGACAATGCAAGCAGGGAATTTGCCATACGCTTCTCCGACTGAAAATTTTTACGATTAAATTTTAACAATTTTTTAATTTGCTGTCAAATAAATCGTTTGCAATTATATCTATTTTATTTTAGAATATAACTGTCAGCGGTGCAGAACAGCCGTAAATTATCGTGAGGAAATTTATGTTTAATATAGTTTTGGTTGAACCCGAAATTCCGCAGAATACGGGAAATATAGTAAGAACCTGCCACGCGACTGGGTGCAGACTGCATCTCGTGCGCCCCTTGGGGTTTGAAATATCGGACAGATATTTGAAGCGCGCGGGGCTGGATTACTGGGACGAGGTCGAAATATTTTATTACGACGGGTTTGAAAAGCTGAAAGAAAAATACCCCTCCTCCCGCTTCTGGTATTTCACGACGAAAGGGCTGAACCGCCACAGCGACGTCAATTTCGGAAAGGGCGACTTCCTCGTGTTCGGCAAGGAAACCAAGGGCTTGCCCGAGGAGCTGCTTTTAAAGAACAAACAGACCTGTCTGCGTATACCTATGATAGGCGAAACGCGCAGTTTAAACCTTTCTAATTCGGTTGCAATAGCCGTCTACGAGGGTTTAAGACAGCAGAACTTTGCAGGATTTAAAACGGAAGGACAACTCCATAATTTAAAGTGGTAACGCTATTTACTTTACTTTTTCCTATTCTTACTATATAATGAGTAAGCTTTATGGAAAAAATCAAAATAACCGTTGCAAGCGGAAATGCGCATAAAATCGAAGAAATTGCAGAAATTTTAACTGATTTCGAGCTTGTTTCGATGCGCGATATGGGCTTTAGCGGCGAAATAGACGAAACGGGCTCGACCTTTAAGGAAAACGCGCTTATAAAAGCAAAATTTATTGCAGAGCTTTTCGGCACGCCCGCGCTTGCGGACGATTCAGGACTGTGCGTAGACGCGCTGGGCGGGGCTCCCTCCGTCTACTCCGCACGCTATTCGGGCGGGGACGATAAGGCGAACAGAACTTTGCTTTTGAAAAATCTTAAAAACGCGACTAACCGTTCAGCGCGCTTCAAAAGCGCGGTGTGCCTGTACTTCCCCGACGGAAAAACCGTTTACGGCGAGGGAGAATGCGAGGGAACAATACTCCGCGCGGAAACGGGCAAAAACGGATTCGGATACGACAGCATATTTTATTGCAACGATCTAAAAAAAAGCTTCGGCCTTGCAACCGCGGAGGAGAAAAACAAGGTTTCGCACCGCTTCCGTGCTCTTTGCGATTTAAAAAGTAAATTATGACTAAAATTACGGTAGTTTCGGACAGCCACGGAAACAGGCGTACTATAGACGGGCTTGACGGAATATTTTCCGAAAGCGACCTTATAATTCACCTGGGCGATACGTCCTCCGACGGAAACTATATCCTCGGAAAATACCCGCATAAAACGCACGTTTTAAACGGCAACTGCGAAATATTCGCCTGCGGGGAAAACGAAAAAATTCTGAATATCGAGGGCGTTAAGATACTTGCCTGCCACGGGCATTTGTATTCGGTCAAGACTACCCTTCATAAGCTTGCGCAAAGAGCGAAGGAGCTTGACTGCCGTATCGCGTTATACGGTCACACGCACGACGCGCGCGAAAGCGAGATAGACGGAGTTACCCTTTTAAACCCCGGCACGCTCTCCCGCTATGCGGAAAAAAGCTACCTCTACCTCGTTGTAAACGAAGGTAAATTCACACAAAAAATCGTCAGGATAAATTAAAATTATGAAATTCAAGCATACTGTTTCAATCCTTATTGATAACTTTTCAATTACGTACAAACAGCTTCTTTACAAGCTTATAATAGCAATTATCGCAGCCGGGCTTACGTCGGCTATTTTGTATTCGTTCTGGGTAACGATGACGAATTTAGACGATTTCAAAAGCCTTATAGAAGGAGTTAAAAACTTCTTCTCCAACCTCATAGACGGAAATATAGAAGTACTGAAAGAAATCGAGATACGCGATAAGGTAAATAAAGCTATCGATGCGATAATCTCTATGATTAACAACAATACTACTATAATCTCGCTGGGAATTGTCGGCATTATTTTAATAAGGCTTTTAAGTATGTTTTTTTCAAGCCTCGGCAATTACGCGGCGGCGGCGGTAATTAACGATAAAATGGCGCTTCGCGCACAGTCGCCCTTCTTTTTAACGCTTATAAGAAACCTTAAAGAAGCTACTCTGTACTCGCTTATGTACGTTCCCCTTTCCTTCCTCTACGACGTGGCTTGCATAGGACTTATGTACCTGCTGGCGTTCAAGCTTCTTGCATTTGCGCCCTTCCTTTTACAGATATTTATGTTTGCGACTACTATCGTGGTTGCGGTTGCAATTAAACTTACTTTTGCCTCAGACTGGCTTCCCTCGCTTATCCGCGGCAAGAAAAAACAGCTTGAAGCGTTTATCTTTACCTTTAACCGCAAAAACAAACAGACATTCAACGTGCTTTCGAACTTTATAGTGCTTGCGCTGATTATTTTCGCACTGAACGTATTTGCAATAGTTTTCACGTTCGGGGTGGGTGCGCTTATTACCGTTCCCGCAAGTTACGTGGTTTTAAACTGCTTCCAGCTTGTCAATTATTACGACAGGGAAGAGCTGAAATATTTCATCGACAAAAACACTATTATCAAGCCAGAAAAGGAAGAAATCGTTTCGAGAGAAGATTTTTTCAAAGGAAATTGATAAATTAACAATAAAAACTAAAAAATATTTTATTTTTGACTTTCCGTACTTTACAACGGAAAGTTTTTTTTATATAATTAAAAACGGACTGAATATAATATTATATTATTTGTAATAAAATAATATCGGAGTATAAAATGAATTTTTCTAATATATATGAAAACTGGCTTAATGACGGCCGTCTTAGCGAAGAGGCGAAGGCCGAGCTTGAAAGCCTTAAAGATAATAAAAAAGAAATAGAATACCGCTTCGGCGCCGAGCTTGAATTCGGCACTGCGGGAATGCGCGGAATTATCGGTTACGGCACGAATATGATGAACGTTTATACCGTAAAGCGCGCGACTGCGGGGCTTGCGGAATTTATAAAAAGCCTCGGCGAACGCGCTATGAAAAGAGGCGTCGTAATTTCGTACGACACACGCCTTAAAAGCGACGAGTTCGCTTTGGCTGCCGCAGAGGTATTATCGGCCAACAATATCAGGGTTTATTTATTCGGCGAAGTACACCCCGTACCTATGCTGTCGTTCGCGGTCAGAAATTTAAAAACGGTTGCGGGAATTATGATTACCGCTTCGCACAACCCCAAACAGTATAACGGATATAAGGTTTACGGCGCAGACGGCGCACAGATGAGCCCCGAAGACACCGCGGTAGTAGTAGATTTTATTAAAGGCAACGAGGATTATCTCGGCGCGCCCTCTCCCACCGACGAACAGCGCAGAAAATACATAAAAAAGGTTCCCTCCTCCGTTGACAGGAAATATTATAAAGAGCTGAAAAAGCTTACGCTTTCAAAACGCGCCGTAAAGGCCTGCGGAAAAGATCTGAAGCTGGTCTACACCCCCGTTCACGGCTCCGGCTATATTCCCGTCACCACTATTCTCAAAAAAATAGGCGTTAAGGCTACCGTCGTCGAGGCGCAGACCGTAAAGGACACCGACTTTTCGACAGTAGAAGTGCCTAATCCCGAATATAAGGAAACCCTTTCGATGGGTATCGCGCTGGCGCAGAAAATCGGCGCAACCGTAGTATTCGGAACCGACCCCGACAGCGACAGGCTGGGCGTTGCCGTCAAAAACGCAGAGGGTGAGTTCGAAGCTCTTTCGGGAAATCAGGTCGGCATACTGCTTCTCGACTATATTCTGACCCGCCTTAAAGAGGAGGGCACACTGCCCAAAAATGCGGCGGTTGTAAAATCGTTCGTCACTACCGGTATGGCAAAGGCAATGTGCAGACAGTTCGGCACAGAGCTTTTCGAAGTGCCCGTCGGCTTCAAGTTCATAGGCGAAAAAATCAAGCTTTGGGAGCGCGACCGCTCTCACACCTTCGTGTTCGGCTTCGAAGAGAGCTGCGGGTATCTGCGCGGAACGCACGCGCGCGATAAGGACGCGGTAGTCGCCTCTATGCTGTGCGCGGAAATGGTATGCTACTACACTTCCGTAAACAAAACCGTATACCAGCGTCTTATGGAAATTTACGACACCTACGGTTACGTTTTAGACTGCAACGTTTCAATCCCATTCTCGGGGCTGAACGCTATGAGCGAGATGAACGCCGTAGTAGACAGGTTAAAGACCGAGCCCGTAAAGAAATTCGATATTTACGGCGTCGACGCAATGCGCGATTATTCGAAAAATATCAGAATAGACGCCGACGGAAATACTTCCGAAATCGGCTCGCCCCTCACCAACTGCGTTTATTACGAGCTGGAAAACGGAAGCTTTATATGCGTGCGGCCCTCGGGTACAGAGCCCAAGCTGAAAATTTATTTCTCGGTTAAGGCGCACCACAAGGCAGACGCGGAAGCCGCGCTTGAAAAAATGAAGACGGCCGTAAACAAATTAATTAAATAATTAAAAACCTGCGCGGTTTACGCGCAGGTTTTTTTTAACAGTATTCGTACGAAAAAATTTTCGAATACCGCTCTCTTTCGGCGGTATTAAGCCCCTTTAACGAAATCAAACCGTCTATAAGCTTTTCGGTATCGTATCCGCAAACGTCTTCCTCTTGCCTTCTCTTCGGTTCACGCTCGCACTCTCTTCGGCTTCTTATTAAGCTTTTCTGTCTTTGAATATATGCTGTGAAAGTCATTTTTTATCCGCTCCGCTTATTACAAGTTAATTTTAACACATATACTTGACAGAAACTGTCATATATGATAAAATTTTTTTACAATTTTATAATATTCTTCAAAGGAACGGAAAATACCAATGAAATATCAGGTTATGATAGATATAATGATGCTTCTGCTGTCAAAGCGGAAGCTGAACGCGCAGGACGTTGCAAACCGCTATGGAATTTCACAGCGGAGCGTTTACCGCTATATCGACGAGCTGAGCCTTTGCGGAGTTCCCATAGACGTTACCCGCGGGAGATACGGCGGAATTTCGATTGCAGATACTTTCCGTCTGCCGTCCTGGTACTTCACGCGCGAGGAGTACACCGCCACCGTCAACGCACTGAATGCAATGAGTTCGCAGGTGTCGGACAAGAACGTGCTTTCCGCTCTGGAAAAACTGCAAAGCCAGCAAAAAAACGATAAGCGCGGTGAAAACGTTTGCGGAAATATCATAGTGGACGGCGGAACCTGGGGCGACAGTAAGAAATTTGCGGACAAGATGCGCGTTTGCGAAACTGCGGTAAACGAAAGAAAAAGCCTTCTTATAGATTATATTTCGCGCGAGGGCGAACATTCGAAAAGAGTTATCGACCCGTACGTACTCATATTCAAGCAAAACGTCTGGTATATCTATTCATTCTGCCACAACAGACAGACCTTCCGCACCTTCAAAGTGGGCAGAATTAAACAGGCAAGCTTTACGGGTGAAACGTTTGAAAGACGCGAGCTTACACGCGACGAAATCAACCTAAATTTCTACTATAATTCCGTAAAAATGGTAGACGTTACGCTGGAAATAGAAAAAGCCACTCTCCCCGATGCGGAGGACTGGCTGGGTATGGACAATATCGAACCGCGCGGAAATAAATTTATTGCAAGAATTACCGCGCCCGACGACGGAGGACTGGTCAACCAGATTTTAAGCTACGGCGGGACGGTCAAGGTTCTCGAACCGCTCGATTTGCGCGAAAAGGTGCGCGCCGCCGCCGAAAAAATTCTGCAAAATTGAACACTACGGTCAACCGACGGAGAATTAACGCTTACGAAGATACGGCCGATTGCAAATCAAACTTAAAAAACCGAAGCATACGCTTCGGTTTTTTTTACATTAACGGAGATATTACTTTCAATAACAGCGCAAGCAGTCTGTTTCTGACGCTGTTCTTCTTTTTGGTAAGAGGCTCGCATTCGGCAAAAGTCTTTTCAAAATCCTCGCCTATCGATTGCAGCGTCCCGCCGTCGTTGGTGTACAACGCACTTTCGAATTGCTGATAGAAGCTGCGCAGATCGATATTTATCGAGCCGACTATCGCGCAATAGTCGGTTAAAACCACTTTGCTGTGTACGAAGCTGTCGCGCATAAGAAAGATTTTAACGCCTTTGTCTGCAAGTCTGGATGCAAAATCCAGCGACACTATATAGACGTACGGTTTATCGGGAATTGCGGGAAGCACCACTCTTACGTCACAGCCCGACTGAGCCTTGTTGACAAGCATATTGAAAAGCGCGTCGTCGGGCACCAGATACGGCGTCATAAGATACAGCTTTTCCTGCGCCTTAGCTATTACGTTTAAATAAAGCTCTTTGGCGATAAAGACGTCCCTGTCCAGTCCGCTTGAAAAGGGTACGGTAACGAAACCGTTATCCTTTTTCTCCGCAAGCCTGAAATAAGGGGAATAGTCGCTGAATTTGCGGGTAAGAAAATCCCACTGACGCAAAAACATCAGCGTTAAGCCGTCGACCGCTTCACCCTCCGCTCTGATACCTTCGTCCTTCCAGTAACCGTAAAGCCTGCTTTCGTTAGTGTATTCGTCGGCAAGGTTAGCCCCGCCGGTGTAGCCGTATTTTCCGTCGACTATTACTATTTTTCTGTGGTCGCGGATATTCAAAACCACGTTAACGACAGGAACGAGTCTGTTGAACGTCATAAGCTTAATTCCGCTTTTTACGATGCGCTTGCGCGCTTTAAGCGAAAATGAACGGCTTCCCAAATCGTCGTAGATGATGCGCACGTCGACGCCCGCTTTTACCTTTTCGGAAAGTAAGCTTATAAATTTTTCAAGCAATAATCCGTCTGAAATTATGAAAAACTCGATAAACACAAACTTTTCGGCCCCGGAAATTTTTTCGAGTATATCGTCGAAAAACCGCCCGCCCGACGGAAAATATTTTGTGTCCGTTGCGGTGAACGGAGTAAATCCGCCCATACGGCGCAAATATTCGCAGTCCTCTTTCACCCTTGCGTCCGAAATTTCGGGCCTGTCGTACTGCTTGCGCTGAGGCTCGGATTTAGCAAATACTTCCCTGAACCGTTTTCTGTTTTTGCGGAAAAAGAATTTGTCGTTAGTCAGAATATACAAAATAAAGCCGACTTCGAACAGTATTAAAATTATAAGCGTCCACACCGCTTTTGATGCGGGGCTTCTGTTCGAGGACAGCAGAAATACACACGAAATGAAACTGAGTATAAATGCGATTAACGCGTATACGCCCGAAGCCAGCGCAAATAAACTGTACAGAAAAATCTGAATACCGAGCTGAATAAGCACAAGTATCGCGACGATTGCAACCTTTATCGTGCCGAAAAGCGCATTTTTTTCCGTACGTATCTTTAACACCGACTTATCGGGTGACTTCGAAGCTTTGTTGCGGTTACTCATACTCACCCCCGAGCTCCCTTGCCCGTCTGCAAAGTTCCTCTATTTTTTCGACCTCCGCGTCTATTAACCGCCCGTATTTCGCTTTATCCTTTTTGCGGATACGTTTTGCGCAAATTCCGCCGAACGCCGCCGCCGCCAAGCCGAAAGCACACGCCATAGAGCCGAAAATTATCGGAAGCAATACGCCGTTTAAAATCATAAACACACCGCCCACAATAAAAGCCGCAGCGACAAGAGTTGTCGCTATAACCGAAAGAGCGGCGCGGGTATTGATTTTGCGCGCAAGCTTGCCCGTATTGTTGTAGGCGATTTCAAGCCTTACCTGCAACAGTTGAAGCTCGTCTTTATTTTTTATAAAATGCGGGCGTCTGAACGACATATGAACGGTATCGCCGTAAAACCTGTCGTCCTTTTTTTCTATAAGCTTCCAACCGAAATCGCCGTAACGCTTGATTACGTGCTCCGACGCCTGCCTTTTACCCGTTACGGATAAAAAATCGTTATCAAATAAATCCATTACAACCTCAACCGCTTACTTAATAACCGTCGATAAATGCGAATTGCGATTTATCGGGTTACCGTCAGCGTGTACGAAAAGGTTATGCCTTTTTCATCGGTAAAGTTAATAAAAGGTTTTTCCGAAAGCTCCTTCGGGAAATCGGGGCAGTCGTTTATTCCCCACCAACACTCCACGCAGACGTAATCCCCTGCCTTTTCGTTGCTCCAAAGCGCAACGATGGGGCATTTCGATTTATATGTATACGTATAGCCGTCGGAGGTTTGCAGACGCACTTCACCGCCCGAAAGGTCGCCGAACTGAACCGTTTTGAACCTTTCGAACAGCGATTTGGTTATGTCCAGCTTCTTAATGCCACGAAGACAGATTGCCTCTTTTTTGTCCGTAAGGTACTGAATGGGCTCTTCCTCGTTTTCAAATTCGAGGACGGCTTTTCCTCCCGGCGCCTTCATTCCCGCGTGACTGCCGATATAGAACGGGATTTTTCCGCCCTTGGACTTAACGTCGTACGAAATTTTTACCGTATTCTTTTTAAGCGCATACTTGACCGTAAGAATGAAATCGTACGGATAGGTGCGCCTTGTTACGGGGTTGGATGACAGCTCTAAGGTGAGTGTATCGACGGTTATATCCACAAGCGCAAATTCCGAATACCGCGCAACCCCGTGCGATTTCGGGGTGTATTTTTCGCCGTTTACCGTATAAGTTCCGGTATGACCGACTACGGGAAAAATTACGACGTCGCGGCTTTGCCACTCCTCTCCGCCCTGCCAAAGCCTTTCTTCCCCGAGGTAAAGAAGCGATTCCATACTCGCACCCGAAGAATTTACGGACAGCGTAATATATTTATTTTTTAAAACGTAGATCATTTGTAATACCTTTTTAAATAATTTCCGCCGGAAGCAATTCCCCGCCTAAGATATGAATATGAAGATGGAATACTGTCTGGCCTGCGTCGTCGCCCTGATTTATTACGAGGCGGTATCCGTTTTCACAGCCGTTGTCCTTTGCTATCTGCGGAATTTTATCAAGCATATAGCTTAAAATTTCCGCCTTATTTTCAACCGCGTCCGAAAGCAGTTTAAAGTGAACCTTCGGAACTGCCAGAAGGTGAACTTTTGCCTTGGGCTCTATATCCCTGAACACGAGCATTTTACCGTCATCGTACACCTTTGACGATGGAATTTCGCCCGCAATTATTTTACAGAATATACAGTTATCATTCATCTTTTAATCTCCTTAATTTTAACGAAAATGCAAGCAGTATAACCCCGCACGCGCCCGAGACCGCAACCGCAGACGCAACCAGACCGATTAAAAGATTATAACCGCCGAATTCTTCCGCATCGGTTACGCAGGATACCGTTCCGTCGGTTTGATTGTAAGTGTAATCGGTAAAGTCGGTTTTGCTGATCTCGAACGTCCACACGCTTTCCGCGCCGAACTTATACTCGACGCAGGGAATACGGCTTTCTACTTCTTCGAGTTCGAGATAAATACTGTCCGCTACTTTTTCCGCATTACCGTCCCCGCCGACGTAGTAACCGTAATAGTACACGCCGTCGTAGCCGTCGAATTTTACTTTCTGAACGACGTAGGAAAGTACGAGCTTGCCGTTGTCGTGAATATATCGCTCCTCGAAATTTTCAAGCTCGCCGTCGTACTGTCTGTCCCAGTCGGCAGTCACGTTGTACCCGCTCTGTACGGCGGAAATGAACGCCTGCTTATCGGCGTAGTTTACCCGCATTTTTTCCATACCTATCGGCAGACAGCACAGCGCGATAAGTATTACCGAAAGTATAGTGCAGGTCAGCGCAAAAGTGAGGTTGCCCGCGTTGGTAAAACGCATACGCTCGCCCATTTCTTTCGCTTCGCGTATTATTTTATTGTTCAGCCGCAAAATATCCGCCTCGTCCGACATTGTCGTAAAAAGCGATTTGCGGACCGCGACTATATTTATAAAAACTTCGATTATGGTGCAGAATGCAATTACTGCCGAATGCACCCAGCCCTCCAAGGGTAAATTCCAGCAGGCGTGAATTACTATCGAGCCTGCCAGAAACAGGATACTTAAAATCTTACCCCTGCCCCTGCAAAATCCGTACGCCCAGCCCACTATTCCCGTCCAGAGAATATGCGTACAGAAAGCCGAAAAGCCTCTGTCCAGAAACAGATATACGGTGTTGCGTATATCGCCGTACTGCGAAGCAAGCGTATCCGAATAGTAAAAAAGATAGCCCGTATCCTCAATAACAGAGAACCCCGCGCCTACTGCGCACGCGATTAAAAAGCAGGCGTAAGAATTTTTGTTTTTTACGACCATTATCGCCGCAAACGCAACCACCGCTTTGCTTATCTCTTCCACAAATCCGCTAATTGCCGCGCCATACCATAAATTGTCTACGCTTATCAGGGTGTAGCCTATCTGCGCCAGTACGCTTGCAACCGTTCCGCCCAGAACGAGGATTACGAAAACCTTTAAAATGCTTAAATCGCGCTTCGGGTATATTTCGTACAGCAGAGTCATAAAAGGCACTGTAAACGTTATTCCGCCGAGAAGAATTATCGTAGGAACGAACAACGCATTACCCGTAAAGCGGAGTATTACCGTATTGACCGTAAATAAAATGAACAGCACGAAAAATACGCGCACGTACAGCCAGGGGTACGTACCCGTAATTCCGCATTTGTCCTCTCCGAAACCGCGCGCAAAAAATTCCCGATACTCATCCTTGGAATGAGCGCGGAAGGTTTCCCTGAACATATAAGTAATTCTTGCGCGGGTAAGCGAGCCTTCACTTTTCATTTACTGCCAAAACACCGTCCTTGAAATGATTTAATAGCTTTACGCGGAGCTTTTGTCCCGCAGTAAGATTTCCCTTGACGTACACGCGGATATAATTATCGGTATAACCCGTAGTGTAACCGTCCTCCTCATCTTCCGCGATTATCTCCCTCTCCGTTCCCAGAAAGCGGGATATGAATTTTTCAGAACAGTTCGAAGAGGCGTTCAGAAGCCTTTGAAGCCTGTCCTTTTTTATATCCGGCGGAAGGTCTTTAAGCTTGTACGAGGCCGTACCTTCACGCGGGGAATACGCAAACGCGTGTATGCGAGCAAAACCCGCTTCCTCTATAATCGAAAGACTTTCTTCGAAGTCCTTATCCGTTTCGGTTGCAAAGCCTGCGATTATATCGGTTGTTATTGCGCCGTCGGGAAAATACTTATAAATTTTTGCACACTTTTCAAGATATTCTTCCCGCGTATAGTGCCTGTTCATCGCCTTTAAAACCGCGTTGCTTCCGCTTTGCAAAGAAAGATGAAACTGCGGGGCAAAATTTTTAAGCCCTTTCAGCGCGGTTAAAAGATTATCGGTAACCGCAGAACATTCCAGCGAACCTAATCTTATGCGCTTATCTACGCCTTTCAGCGCGGTTATAAGCCTTTCCAGCCCGCCTTCGTACGACGAAATATTTATTCCGTTTAAAACTATTTCGGGGCTTTCGACAAAATTTATTTCGTTTAAAATTTCTTCAACGGGGCGCGATACCTCCCTGCCCCGAAGATAGGGTATTATGCAATACGAGCAGAAGTTGTTGCATCCGTCCTGAATTTTTACGAACGCACGTGTTTTAGTCTGTTTCGGAAAAGGCATTTCTACGCTTTTGAAACCGTAGTGCGCACAGACCGCGTCGACTATTTCCTGCTTACGCTTAGCGCCCGAAACGAAGGTTGCGCCCCTTTCCGAAAAGCTGTTTTTATCCTTTTCGGAAGCGCACCCGCAGACGAAAATTTTCGCGTCGGGATTAAACTTTTTTACCCTTGCGATAAGCTGACGGCTCTTTTTTTCTGCTTCGCGCGTGACGGCGCAGGTATTTAAAATGTACGCGTCGGCATAAGAGAGCCTGTCGTCCGTTTCCCAGCCGAGCGTGTCGAGCGCCGACATTATAGATGCGGACTCCGCCTCGTTCACCTTACAACCGAGCGTGAACACCACTGCCTTCATTGCATTTCTCCCAGCGCGAACGCAACTATAGACGTCAATGCGATTGAAGCTGTTTCGGCGCGCAATATCCTCTTTCCGAGGTAAACTTGCGAAAAGCCGAGCTCCTTTGCAAGCTTAAATTCCTTTTCGGAAAATCCGCCCTCGCTTCCCACTGCAATCGCCGTTGAACCCGTAAGGCGGGACAGGTCCGCGTCCGAGCTTTTTGCAAACTCGCACGCAAAAAGTTTGTTTTCGTATTCTTGCGCCGACAAGAGCGCCGATTGAAGATTCTCGAAATACTCGATTTCTGGCGCGCGGGAACGCATACACTGCTTTGCCCCTTCACGCGCGACCTTTTTAAGCCTTTCCAGCTTGTTTTCGTTAAGATACGCCGAGCAGTACTCCGACGCGAAAATACCTATTTTAGAAACGCCCAGCTCGCACGCCTTCTGCACGACGAGCTCAGTCTTGTCACCCTTCAATGCCCCCGCCAGAAGATAAATAGGCGTTACGGGCTCTCTGTCGCTTTCCGCACAGCCCGTTAAGTGCGCTGTAAGCGAACGCTTTTCGATTTTCGTAACTATCGCCGAATATTCCTTTCCGCTTCCGTCGAGAATACAGATTTCACTGCCGACATCCACCCTCTGAACGGTCTTTGCGTGGACGAACTCGTCACCCTCCAGTACGGCAATATTATTTTCCGTATCTATGCGGTCTGCGAAAAATCTTTTACGCCCGCTCATAGTCTGAACGAAAGAGCGAACCACTCGCCCTCGTGAACGCGCTTTTCAAGCTTTAAGCCCTGCGCGGTAAACGCGTCTATAACCTTTTGCAGTCTGCTTTCTATTATTCCGCTTAATATGAGCACTCCGTATTTGTGAATATATCTCGTAATCGTAGGCGCAAGGCGGACGAGAATTTCCGCCGTTATGTTTGCAAATACGATGTCGCCCTTTATATCGGCCTCATTCAGGAGGTCGGAGCGGACGACCTTTACCTGACCCGAAACCCCGTTAATTTCGCTGTTGTGCGTTGCGCTTTTGACCGCGATTTCGTCTATATCGGTAAGATACGCATAGCTTGCGCCAAGCTTGACTGCGGAAATACCCAAAATTCCGCTTCCGCATCCGACGTCTATGCAGACGGAAGCAGGAGTCAGGTAGTGTTGCAAAAGCTTTAAGCACATTGCGGTGGTTTCGTGCTCGCCAGTACCGAAGGCCATATTGCTGTCCAGTTTTACCACCCGCTCGCCCGGCTGAGGTTCATACTCAATCCATTCGGGGCAGATAACTATTCTCTTGCCGATATGTATGGGACGGAAATGCTTGCGCCAGATTTCCAGCCAGTCGTCGCCTTCGACGGTGCGCCGGGTCATTTCAAGCGTGCCGAACTTGACGTAGAATTTTCCGTTTGTACGGCATTCGTCTATATCGGTGCGGATATTATGAATGATTGCAGGCGCGTTATCGATGGGAATAAACGCCTTGACGAGGACGTCGCCGCCCTCCTTCAACGAGTCGTCTATATAGTCCCAGTACGCCGATTTATTGCGTTGGAGGGCAATTACGTCGTTGACGTCGGAGATAGCTACTCCGTAGTTCGTATAGCGCCAGAGTATATCGGCAATCAGCTCGCTTCCCTGCGAAGTAGTGTGAATCGTAAGCTCGATAAATTTCATAAAATAAAACCTCTAAAACTTATAATTTATTCTAACACGAACGCCCTTTAAAGGCAAGTAAAAAAGCCCCCGCAATCAGGAGCTTTTTATAACCGGCTAATTCTGAATCCGAACCCGATTTCGCGGGACGCACGCAGATGTGCAGAGACGCACTGCAAGTGCGTACAGCCGAAAAGCAACGCAATGCCGCCGTTAAAGCGTGTTAGGATTTAGATTATCTGGTTAGATATTCAACTACCGAATGCGCCGCGATATTGCCCTCGCCGACAGCCTTTGCATACTGGTACGGTCTGCCCGTACAGTCGCCCGCGGAAAATACGCCCGCGATATTCGTCGAGCAGTCGCGGTTCACCGCAATATGTCCGCCCTCTACTTTAAGCCCGCGAAGGAGCGTCGAGGGCGAAACGGAACCGCGCAGAATAAACATTCCGTCGATTTCGACGCTTTCGTCCTTGAAGCTTAAACTTCTTACGCGCGTATCGCCCGAAACGGATACGGGTTTTTTCAGAATAATCCGCGCGTTGGGAGCCTTGATTTCATAGCCCTTGTAAAGCGGAATTACGTACGCCGTTTCCGCGATGCCCGCAAGAAATTCCGCCTCGTGCTCGAACTGCTTATCGGTACAGAGTACGGCGATTTTTTTACCCTTGTACAAAAATCCGTCGCAGGTGGCGCAGTAGCTTACCCCCCTGCCCAAGAACTCCTCTTCACCTCCGATAGGCTTTGAAGCTTCAACGCCGAGGCAGAGAATTACCGTTTTCGCTTCGAAGCTTTCGTCCTTCACCAAAAGGGTGAAATGACCGTCCGTTTCGTATACGCCGGTAACTACCTCTCCGCGCATTTCTATATCCATACTTTCGACGTGCTTTTTAAAAGCTTTCGAAAGCTCTTTACCCGTAACTTGCGGAAACGCGGGATAGTTTTTTATAAGCTCGGCGCGCTCGACTTTTTTGGACGGGCCCGAAAACCATAAAAACGATTTACCCAACAGCTTTAAATTGATTGCAGAGGAAACGCCTGCAGGCCCTCCGCCTATAATGACACAATCCAACATAAATAAATTCTTGCCTGTATTTTTTTAATTCATACCCGATAATTTTTCCGCAAGGTTTTCAAGGCCCTTGTCGGGAAGCTGCTTTTCGCTTTCCTTTACCGTCATATCTACGGCAACCTTCGCTCTTTCGGGCGGAATGAGAGTGCCTACGCCCGCGACGCACCCGCCGGGACAGCCCATTCCCTCAATCATATATCCGTTAAGTTTGCCCGCCTTTGCAAGCATTAAAATTTTCTTACAGTCTGCAAGCCCTTCGGCGTGCTGTATTTTTACATCGGTTTCGGGGTAATATTCCTTTATGCACTTTTCTATCGCGCCCGCGACTCCGCCCGCGCAGGCGTAGCCTCTTCCCGCGCCCGTTGCTTCTATGCGGACGGGAAGCTCTTCTATTTCTTCGAGGTTAATTGCTTTTGCGTCGAACATACCCGCAAGCTCTTCGAACGTTATTACGAAATCGACGTAGCTTCTGACCGTTCTGCGCGATGCTTCGAGTTTTTTAGCGGCGCAGGGCCCTATAAACACGACCCTCGCGTCGGGGTGGTTCACCTTTATGGAACGCGCCGTTGCAACCATAGGCGTAAGCTCTTCCGAAACTCTCGGCGCGAGGTCGGGAAACTGCTTTTTAACGAGCACCGCCCACGCGGGACAGCAGCTTGTGAAAAGGAAAGGAATTTCACCCGTCGTAACGGACTTTACGTAATGGTGGGCTTCGGCCACGCAGCCGACGTCAGCGCCGACGGCAACCTCGAATACGTCCTTAAAGCCGAGTTTTAAAAGCGCGGATTTCATTTTGCCGGGGGTTACCTTGGGACCGAACTGGCCTATTATTGCGGGCGCAACGGCCGCAACCACTTCGTCGCTGTTTTTTATCGCCTTGATAAGCTGATAAATCTGCGACTTGTCGGCTATCGCGCCGAAAGGGCACGCCGACATACACTGTCCGCACGCAACGCATATATCGTTGTCTATGTGCGCCCTGCCGTATTCGTCCGACGAAATGGCCTTTACCCCGCACGCGGAAGAACAGGGACGGATATGGTGTGCGATTGCGTCGTACGGGCAGGCAGACTTGCACTTACCGCACTTTATGCACTTGCTCTGGTCTATGTAAGATTTGCCGTTTACGATGGATACCGCGCCCTTAGGGCACACCTTCACGCACGCGTGGGAAACGCAGTTACGGCACTGGTCGGAAACGTAGTACTCGTTGTCGGGGCACTTGTCGCACGCCGACGGAATTACCTGCATTAAAGGCGGTTCGTAATACTTATCCGCGATGTTACTCTTACTCATACCGGAAGTAACGTGAACGGGTCTGTTTGCGGGGCGAAGAGATAACCCCATTGCAAGACGGACGCGCTCGGAAGCGATTTGTCTTTCGCGGTAAATACTTTCGCGGTATTTGGGAACCTCGTCGGGGGTAATGAGATAGGGAATTTCCTCCAGGTCGTGTTCGGGATTTTCCGACTCGTACGCAACGCGCGCAACTGCGGTAAACACCTTTCGTCTCAACTCGGTAACGACACTCTGACTTTTCATAAATATCCTCACAAAATTATAGCGCTATTCTGCGCGCAATAATTTTCGTGATTTTGAGAGGCGCTGCCTCTCTGCCCGCAATCTTAGGGGCAAACACATATATTATTGCGGGCATTCACTCCGCAGAGGCGCAGGTTTGCGCAAATTGGGTGCGCTTGCAAAAAGTGCGATTTTTGCGCGCGCCGTAATTAATTTAATATAGTTTTTCTATTCTGTTAAATTATAGCATTACATACGCGGGCTTGTCAAAATTTTTCGGGGTCGTAATGCTTTACGCCGAGATAAATTGCCCAGCCCAGCATACCTGCCGCAACCAAAAACCAGAAGACTATTGCAAGCCAGGGCAGTGACATCGCCTCATAGCAAACCGCAGAAAAGGGACCGGCAAACTTATGCTCGCTATTCAAGATATCGTAATAAGAGGGAAGCCCCATAAAAAAGTCGGAAAAAAACAGAGCTATACAGAGTACCGCGAGAAAAATGTTGCGCGTTTTGCGTCTTTTTAAAAAGCCCGCAATCATTCCGGAAGAGTACAGCATTATAAGATAAGCCAAACTGAATAACCCGCCGTAAAGCCCCGTAGCCTCGAAACCATACCTGATATCGGCAACAGCGTCCTGCAAAGTCGACGGAACAAAAATCTGCACGATTAGGACTGTTGTAATAACTAAGACAAAAACGGTGACTGTTACAAGCAACGTAAGAAAAAGCGCGGACGCAAATCTGTATAAAAGCTTTTTCCTGTGGCTTACGGGGAACACCGCCTCTAAATTAGGCGAGCCGAAGCCTGTACAAAACAGCGTAATCCCCGTACCGAATGCGAACACCGAAATCATAGAAAGCCAGCCGTTCGCGCCCGATAAGAAAAGGCTGATGCAATAAATTACGGCAATCGATATTATCGGAGCAACGGGCACCGATTTGCGCTGTGGCATATGTGTTACGATTTGAAAATAATTAAAAAAACTTTTCATAATTTACCTCCTTGCGTCAAGTAAATGAACGAATATTTCTTCAACCGTAGGGACCTTGACCGTTATCCCCTCGCCCGATATATCAATCTTTTTGGTTAAGAACGTATAGCCGAACATACTCTTTTTAACCCCTATCGCGTACGGCTCCGTTTCGGGCGTCATTTCACCGCACTGAACGAGGCGATATTTTTCGCATAAAACGTCCTTCGGCTCGTCAAGCGTGATTTTGCCGTCGTCCATCATCACGATATAGTCTGCGATTTTGTCTAAATCTTCGGTTATATGAGTTGAAAAGAGTACGGTTTTGTTTTCGTCCAGCATATATTCCTGAACGAGAGAAATTATTTCGTTTCTGTCAAACGGATCTATACCCGCAGTCGGCTCGTCGAGAATTAATATATCCGCGTTTCTGCACAGCGCTAAAATTATGCAGTACTTCTTCTGCATTCCGAAAGAATATTTGCCGATGCGCATATCGTGCGGAAGCGAAAACTTCGCCATAAGCGAATTATACTTTTCCGTATCGAAGTCGGGATATACCGACTTATACAGTTTTACGAACGACTTCGGCTTAACGCGCAGAGTGAAATCGGGCGTGTCGTAAACGCAGACGATGCTTTTAAAAACGTTTTCCTCGTCTTCCGACAAACGTTTTCCGTTATACGTAATACTGCCCGACTGCGCGTCCTGCTGGCGCATTATCGTCTTTATAAGCGTTGACTTGCCCGCGCCGTTTCTGCCGATTAAGCCCGTAATACAGCCCTTTTTAATATCGAGGTTTATACCGTCTAATCTGAATTTCCCGAAATCTACGACGAGATTATTTATTTGCAGAGCGTACATATTCATATCCCCCATATTTCTTTGATAAGTTTTTGAACGGCTTCCTTTTTAACCGAGTTGCGCTCGGCAAAGGCTTCGATTTCTTTAAGACGGGTACGGATTTCGCTTACCGCTTCGCTTTCGGCTTTGCCCCTGTCGAAGTTCGCAACGAACACCCCTTTGCCCTGAGCGGAATACAGAAAGCCTTCGGCGCATAAATCGTCGTAGGCCCGCTTGGCCGTAATAATGCCTATTTTAAGCTCCTTGGCAAGCATTCTGATTGACGGAAGCAAGGTGTCGGAAGGCAGGTCCCCCCGCATTATCTGTCCGCGCAGTTCAGTTTTAATCTGTTCGTAAATGGGTATCCCCGATTCGTAAGAAATTATTATATGCATATCCGTACCTTACTGTTTCTACTGTAATTATACAATAGACACAGTAGACTGTCAAGTGTTTTTTACACATTTTTTTAAAATGAAAAATCCGCCCGGAGGCGGATTTCGTTTATTCTTTTTCCGGACGGTTATCTTCAAATTTTTCAAGCGGAGTAACCTCCTCCACCTCTTGCGCAACCTCTTTACGGAAATTTTTACGGATTGCGTTGAGTTCGGGCGCAGTTAAATCTTCTTTTCCGAACACAATAAACAGCCCTTTGCCGAGGACTAAAATATAAGCGTATTTTTCATTTTCGCGTTTTAAAACCGCGTCCGCATAGGCGATTTTTTCAGTTTCTTCAACGCCCTGTGCACTGCGCGCTTTGCAAATAAAGCAGTCGGCAAAAAATTCGCATTCGCTTACGTACCCTTCTCTCGCTTCCCGCTTATTTAGTCTTACGAAAGTTATAAAGCCTATAAGCCCGAGCGTGAACGGCACCGCAAACACCAAAAGCACGTCCAGCCACTTTATATCCCAAACCATACCCGTTACGATATAGGCAACGAGCCCTACAGTGCCCACGATCAGCATTATAAGGCAAATTAATTTCAGCTTTTTTCTGTAAAGATCAAGCGCGGGCGCAACCGCGATCTCTTTCGTTCTGATACTTCCGTTTTCCGTTAACATATTCTGATTTTAACACAATAACTTTTACATTGCAAGCAAATAACTGTTGACAAGCTTTTGCGAAAGTTTTACAATGCTCTTATAATTAAAGCAATCCGCGCATAAAGCAGTCGGTTGCAAAATGCCGTTGTGGCGAAACTGGCAGACGCGCAGGACTTAGAATCCATTGTGTGATGAGCAACTTTTTAAGTATTTCTAATCAAAACTCACAATATATTGTGGTTTTCATTTTGTTAAAGCACTAATTTTTTATTTGTTCTCGCATTTTTCTCGCATTTTTCTCGCATTTATTTTGATTTAATAGCATCGCCGCTGTGGTGAAATTGGCAAACACACGGGATTTAGGATCCCGCGGGAAACCTTGCAGGTTCAAGTCCTGTCAGCGGCACCATAAATAATGTTGTATTTTGTTGAAAATGAAATACAACATTATTTATTTTAATAAAAATTTATAGGTTTTGCAATATAACCCATTTTCGTTAGATCGCCAATCTTAATTTTAATTCCATCACCAAATTTTTCCCCTACTCCACGTTCAACTAAGCTATCAATAGGTTCACCTAGAATAATTCGTCGCTCTTGCTGTTCTTCATACGCTTTACTTTTTTGGAAATAAGCAAGATCGGATTCACCAGCTTGTGTTTGCATTATTATACCAACATCAACATCATCATCGCTGTATCTAACATTTGCTATGGTTGCGACCACATCGTGTGCCTTTAAGAAATCCAAGACCTTATTCTCAAACGGAACTCGATCTAATAGAGCGCAAAAGGTTTGCTTCCCCGAACTAAAATCATTGAGCATTTTCGGATTTAAGTAAATTGCACCATTCGGATGAAAATTACGACTTCTTAACTGTAAATAACTATAAATTGGTCGGCTATCATCCAAATGTACTGCCGTAACATCGCAGAGTTTTTCATATAAGGCATCCTTTACTTCTTTACAGTAAAGTGAAAAATGACAATTACTTTTTCCTTCTTGTGCATCTCCACGTCCCGGCTGTTTGCTTTCTTTAAATGATTTAATAGGACGAAATAGCATTTCCCCTGTGCTAAATAATTTCTCAGCAAATCTCTCATCATCGAAAAATTTGATAATATGATCTGTAGACAAAATGTCTTGCGCTTTAATTTGTTTTAGCCCTCTCATTAAATTAAATCTCCTTATATCTGTTTATTATAAATAAAATAGCGCGTAGCTGTTACGCTATGCGCTAATTGCTTTTTCCCACTTCGTGGAGCTATTTCATTATATATTATTAGAATAACCCTTTTAGTATTTTTTGTCAAACGATTTTATGAACACTCTGTTAAGTTCTGTTACAGTCCTTTATATAAGTTGCGTGCTATCTGCGCCATTCGATCCAAACGTGAGTATAAATGATTTACGCTAAATGCGTTATTCGCTATATCAAACGTAAATAATTTTTGGCTAATAGTAATTAGATGGATGTTATCAAATTTTTTTGGCTTATAATTTATTTCCGTCACTCTCGCTAATATCGCATAAATTTGGTTGAATGTAGATATATCAATGGTAGAATTTACAAACAGCTCATAACTTTTCATTTCCGTATAATTTGCGTTTGCACTATTCAGCCGTTCAACTTTGCTTGCTACAGCATTAACAAATTCTTTTATCGGGGAATTGTCTATGTCATCTTCCATATATGAATCCCGCTCCCATATCAATTCGCTACCTTCAAGATGGACGGTATCTTTTAATTGCTCCAATCTCTCTAAAATGCGCGGTGACGTTTGTTCGCCTTGCTTGGCTGCCCTGTGCCAAAGATTAAACGCTTCAACGACTTTTTCAGGCATACAGTTCGTTACTTCTATACCAATTTCATTACCACATCGCAAATCTGGTTTATCTGCAATTTGCAAATTGTAAAACTTTTCGGGGAAACAACTCTCCAAAACCACCTTTGTAAAATATTCGTCAAACCGCTTTTGCCCCATAAGTAAATCCTCTTTATTTCGATGTTGTATCTTAACTGCTTAAACTAAAGAATTACCTACTTCGATAAGTTTTTCTAAATTAAACAAATGTAGTTTCATTATACAATATTAGCATATCAATTTCAAGTAATTCTTATTTGCACCAACTCTGACAATATATAAATGTTTATTTTACTAAGCGAAATTTTTTTACTTATCTGAAAAAGCCTTTACAATTTTCATAGCAGATTTAAGATGAGTTTCATTCTCAAAATGAGCATAGATGCTTTCGGTTGTTGTTATCTGACTATGCCCAAGCCATTTTTGAATATCCTCCATTGGCACTCCTTCGTGACGTAATAGAGCAGCACAACTATGTCTTAAATCGTGAAATCGTATTTTGTCTAATGATTTAATTTTACTTACCTGCAAAGAGAAATTATTTGTAATAAAATCAGGCTTTATCAAATAGCCTTTTTCATCTCTGTATATGTAATCGGCATATTTATCTTCATACAAGTCGCCAAAAAATTCCTTATTGGAATCATTCCATTTTTTCATTTTTAGTAAAAGAGCCTCTACCTCAGGTATTAGTGGCAGTGTTCTAATGCTTTTTTTTGTCTTGGCTTTATCCCTTGCTACTATCATAACCTTACCGTCGATTGTACATTTTGTTACGGTATGTTTTATTGTAATTGTCTTATAGTTAAAATCTATGTTCGACCATTTTAGTCCTGAAATTTCGCTTCTTCGTAATCCGTAATAAGCAGCAATTATAACAGCAAACTCTATCCTTTTGCCCCTCACAGCATCAAATAATATCAATAATTCGTCCCTATTATAATAATTGCCGATAAAATCATCTTTTTTAGGTCTATGTGCTTTATCTGCATAATTGCAAGGTATTAAATCTTCTCTATAAGCATCTTGCAGTGCTTTTCTTATATTTGCGTGATAATGAATTACAGTATTTGCCTTTACTAATGCAGTTGGACACTAGTGATTTGATATCCACAATAACCCCTATTTTTTATAGCTTGTCCATACTTTTTAAATGCAAAAACATAGAAAAGTCAGCTAAAAATCCAAAATATTTTGTTCTCCATCTAATTATATTTACAAATAAAAAAACAAAAACGTCCACCTGTTTTCAAAAATTTTCGACAAAAAATGACATTTTTTTATTGGTAAAAATTTTCACACCATTTTCTAACCAAATTTTTATAATACTATTTAGGTGGCACACTTTTATATCAAGTAACTTCTGTTAGAAAATAAAAGCGCAAAAGCCACAATATTTTGCGGCTTTTGCGCTTTTATTTTCCAGTGCTGGTGAGGATAGGGCAATAATTCAAGTCCAACCAATGTCAATGGCCTTTTAAAGAAATAATATATATTTTATTACAATTGTAAAAATTTTTTCTCGCATTTTTCTCGCATTTGTGCAGCTTACGGTACACAAATGTACTCCATAAGTTATATAAAGGCACAATATTCAGTATAAATAGAACAGAAAACACCGCAAAAACCCTCTATTCTACCTACTTCCTAATATGCCAAAAAACTTAGAATCCTGTCCGCAAGGGTGCAGGTTCAAGTCCTGTCAACGGCACCAGACAAGTCTGAATCAAACCTTAAAGAAAGTGTTTGATTCAGACTTTTTCTATGTATCGCTACAACGTCAAGTTGCAACGGCGGTTTATACTCTTTCAGTTATTAACTGCTTTATTCTTCGTATTCGGTAAAAAAAATTATCTTGCTTTATGCCCGACAGCCTGAGCGCCGTTTTAAGCGGTATGCGCTTTTCTATATAATCGGTTGCAATGCTGATAAAATCGTCGCTGTATTCCTTTCTCGGTCTGCCGAACTTAACGCCGTTTTGCCTGGCAAGCCGTATTCCGTCCGCCTGCCGTTCGCGTATGTTCGCCCGCTCGTTTTCGGCAACGAACGACAGCACCTGCAAGACAATGTCCGAAATGAATTTGCCAACAAGGGTATCGGATTTTGTACGGGTATCCAAAAGCGGCATATCCAAAACCAGAATGTCCGCGCCTACGGTGTTCGTTATATAAGCCCATTCCGTTATTATCTGGTCGTAATTGCGCCCTAAACGGTCAATAGATTTAATAACAAGCAAATCGCCCGCCTTTAACTTTTTAATAAGCCGTTTATACTCTTTTCTTTCAAAGTCCTTGCCGCTTTTCTTGTCCGAGAAAATGCGGTTTTTCTCTATTCCGAACTCTATAAGCGCGCTAATCTGCCGCTGTAAGTTTTGGTCGCGCGCGGAAACGCGGGCATAAGCATACGTATTCATAATTTCAACGCTCCTTTCGTTTAATTTAAGAATAGCAAAAAGCACAAAACGAAAATATCGTTCTGCGCCCGTTTATGACAAATTATTAAATATTTGTAGTAAACGTATACTTTTACTACAACGCCGAAATTTACTGAAATTGATATAAATACCGCATTTATTATACCATATTTGCCTATAAAAAAGCAATAGTATGAACGTAGTAAAAGTATACAATAACTACAACCGAAAAAGGAGTTTTATATGAAGAAAAA
>CAMUNT010000009.1 GCA_947090365.1 uncultured Clostridia bacterium | reverse complement strand
AACTTTCTCAGAAAATGATAAGAATGCTTAAAGAGGAAGAAGCATTAAGCGCGGATATCGAAGCGGGAAAAGAATTTTCGGTGGTTTGTACGGGTACAAATAAGGGCGGACTCGTTTCACAGCTTGGTACTTATTCTGTTTTTGTCCCCGCAAAAGAAATCCGTATGGGTTTTGTAAAAGATTTGACAAAGTACGTAGGCAAAACGCTTCGGCTGCGCGCTCTTGATATCAGAAAGACAGGCAGAAAAGAAATCGTTGCTTCACAGCGCGTAATCTTGCAGGAAGAACACGACGCCAACGAGGCTGTTAAATTGGCACGCGAAGAAGAATTCTTTGCAAATATTGCCGTCGGCGATATTGTTGAAGGTAAAGTAGAGCGTGCAACTGCATTCGGCGCGTTTGTTGCCGTTAACGGTTTTGATTGCCTTGCCCATATTTCCGACCTATCCTGGACGGGCATCGAGGACGTAAAGGAAGTACTTGAAATCGGAAAAACTTATCAGTTTAAAGTGCTTAAAATAGACCAGAATAACAAAAAGGTTTCTATCGGATATAAACAGCTTCAACCTCAGCCTTGGGATCTCGTCGAGGGTAAATACTCGGTTGATGATGTTATTCACGGAAAAGTTGTAAGATTGGTGCCTTTCGGCGCTTTCATTGAAGTTGAAAAAGGTATTGACGGACTGGTACACGTTTCACAGATAAGTTACGACAGAATAGAAACTCCCGCAACGGTGCTTAATGTCGGAGACGAAGTAGACGCTAAAATCGTTGCGCTTGACGTCGATGCAAGAAAAATGAATCTTTCAATTAAAGCTTTACTTCCCGAACCTGAAAGGGCGCCCCGCGCAAGCAAGTCTAACGAAGACGGTGAAGAGCACCCTCGTAAGGCTCGTTTTACAAGGAGAAATAACGGCGATGACGAGCTTTCAACTTGGAGCGAAGGAAGTATTTCTGGCACTTCGATTGCTGATTTGCTTGCAAGTGCAAAGAAAAATAAATAACTTACCGATATAAAGCTCCGCAGAAGCGGAGCTTTTTTATACTAAATTATTTCAAGAGGTATACAGGATGAAAAAAGAAGGTAATATTAAAATTTCAAGCGAAAATATGATGCCGATAATTAAAAAATGGCTTTATTCCGATAAAGATATATTTTTAAGAGAGATTGTTGCCAACGGCGTTGACGCTATAACCAAATTCAAAAAGCTTGTCGATATGGGCGAAGCTAAAGAGGACGGAAACGAATATTGCATAAAAATTTCCGTTGATAAAAAAGCTAAAACGCTTACCGTTGAAGATAACGGTATCGGTATGACCGCTGATGAGGTGGAAAAATACATAACCCAGATTGCTTTTTCAGGCGCGTCGGATTTTCTTGCAAAGTATGAGAAGGCTGGCGGTGACGGAATAATCGGGCACTTCGGTTTAGGCTTCTATTCCGCGTATATGGTATCGGACAGCGTTGAAATATTTACTAAGTCTTATAAAAAAGCGGTTGCGGTTCATTGGGTATCCGACGGAAACGCCACTTATAAAATAGAAGATTGCAATAAGCTTGACCGCGGTACGAAAATAGTTATGCATATTGTCCCGGATGAGAAGGAATTTCTTGACGAGGATAATATAAAGAATTTAATCAAAAAATATTGTATGTTTATGCCCTATAACGTTTATGTATCGTTTAAGGGCGACGGTAAGGATGAACCGTTAAATACAACGACACCGCTTTATGTGAAAAATCCCAAAGACTGTACCGACGAAGATTATAAAAAATTCTACCGCGATACTTTTATGGATTACAACGAGCCGATATTCTGGGTTCACCTTAATATGGATTATCCGTTCAATCTGAAAGGTATACTGTATTTCCCAAAAGTTAGAAACAAGGTCGAGCTTGACAAGGGTAAGGTAAAGCTGTTCTGCAACCAGGTGTTCATCGCAGATAATATTAAAGAAGTTATTCCTGAATTCCTTATGCTTTTGAACGGCGTCATCGACTGCCCTGATATTCCTTTAAACGTTTCGCGCAGTTTCCTTCAAAATGACAGTCAGGTGCAGAAAATCAGCAAGCATATCACAAAAAAGGTTGCCGATAAACTGATTACGCTTTTTAAAACCGACCGCCCTAAATACGAGAAGTGTTGGGACGATACGGCAAATTTCATTAAATTCGGCTGTATAAAAGACGAAGAATTCTTTGATAAGGTTAAAGATATAATAATTTATAAAGATCTTGACGGAAAATTCGTCAGCTTCAATGAAATTGCAGGCGTAGATATTGCCGAAGACAAGAAGGAAGACGGTAAGAATGCAGAAGCAACGCCTAAAACCGTATATTACGTTTCCGATGCGCTTCAACAGGCTCAGTATGTAAAAATGTTTAAAGATGCCGGCTTAAATGCTATACTCAGCGATACTTTTATTGATCCGCATTTTTTAAGTTACGTTGAATATAAGACACCCGGCAAGCTTAAATTTATGCGTATAGATGCAGACTTTGACGGTGCGGTTAAGACAGGTGAAGGTGTGGAGGATTCCGCTTTTGCCGAGATTTTTAAAAACGCAATCGGTAACGATAAGCTTACTATTAAATTTGAAAAACTTAAAAGTACCGTACCTGCTTTTATTATTACCGATGAATATATGCGCCGGTATTCCGAAATGGGGCAAATGTACGGTATGTCGGACGGATTGCTTGTGCAGACAATGGTAGTAAACCTTGAAAGTCCGATTGTCAGCAGTATGAAAGGGCTTGACAGTGAAAGACAGCACTTTGTGGCAAACTATATCTATTCTCTTGCATTGCTGTCGTTTAAAAAGCTGGATGAAACTGAGCTTGACAAATTTATTAATGCAAATATATATTTGTTAGACCACTATATAAAATAATTAAAGCGCGGTTTTGTGCCGCGTTTTTTTTCAAACAAATTACTAAATTATTCCAAATTTCTTTGTTTACCGCCTTGAAAAAGTTATTATGATATGATATAATGATTATACTGGTAAATTTGTATGTTAAATGAAAAAAGGCTGAATATCTTTCATAACGGAATTGATTGTTTTGCATACGAATTTTTCGGCTGTCATAAAGTTTCGGAAAATGAATATATTTTCAGAGTATGGGCGCCTCATGCCAAATCTGTTGCTTTAATCGGTTCTTTTAACGAATGGAAAGAGGATGAAATGCAAAAGCTTTCAGACAATGAAAGTTTTGAAATTACGGTTAAGGCATACGTGGGTGATGCGTATAAATATTGTATAACCACGCAGGACGGAAGAAAGCTTTATAAAGCAGACCCGTTTGCGTTTTCTTCGGATTTGCCTGCTTCAACGGCATCAAAGATAGCCGAACTTCCGAAGCCCGGTGATTATGTCAGAAAATCTTCTCCTGACCAGCCGGTTAATATCTATGAAGTAAATTTACTGTCCTGGCGGAGAGGTAAGGACAATTCGTATTATACTTTTGAAAAGCTGAAAAAGGCGTTAGTGCCTTACGTAAAAAATATGGGTTATACTCACGTCGAGTTTATGCCGATAATGGAATTTCCTTTCGACGGATCGTGGGGGTATCAGGTTACGGGATATTTTTCGGTAACTTCCCGGTTGGGCACTCCGCGCCAATTTAAAAATCTTATAGATGCGTTTCACGAAAACGGAATAAAGGTTATTCTCGACTGGGTTCCCGCACATTTTCCTAAGGATGACTGGGGACTTTACGAGTTTGACGGGCAACCGTTATACGAGTGTCCGCTGTGGGATAGAATGGAGCTCCCTGCATGGGGCACGCGCAGATTTGATTTCGGCAGACGGGAAGTTGATAATTTCCTGCTTTCGTCGGCCTCGTTCTTTTTAAAGGTTTTCAATATTGACGGACTTAGAGTTGACGCCGTCGCGTCTATGCTTTATCTCGACTACGACAGGGGCGGAAATTATACGCCGAATATTTACGGCGATAACCGAAATCTCGAAGCAATAGACTTTTTAAAAAAGCTGAACGGTGAAGTTAAAAAGTTTTTCCCTAATTGTTTAAT
This sequence comes from uncultured Clostridia bacterium, assembly GCA_947090365.1. Classification (GTDB taxonomy): domain Bacteria; phylum Bacillota; class Clostridia; order Christensenellales; family Borkfalkiaceae; genus Coproplasma. The sequence continues at coordinate 25,497 of CAMUNT010000009.1, read as the reverse complement.
GATAGCAGAAGAATCGACTGCTTTTCCTTGCGTTACGAAACCGATTGACTGTGACGGTTTAGGTTTTGACTATAAATGGAATTTGGGTTGGATGAACGATACTTTGTTTTATTGCAGACAGGACCCTTATTACAGAAATTATCACCACAATAAAATTACGTTTTCTCTTGTCTATGCTTTTTCGGAACGATTTATTCTGCCGTTAAGCCACGATGAGGTGGTACACGTTAAAGGTTCTATAATTAACAAAATGTTCGGCGAGTATGCGGACAAATTTGCTGGTGAACGAGCGTTGCTCGGCTATATGTACGCACATCCAGGTAAAAAATTAAATTTTATGGGATACGAAATTTCCCAGTTCGATGAGTGGGATTACAGATCCGCAATACAATTTGATTTGCGCAAATTTGAAAAACACCGCAAAATGAGGACTTTTGTCAAAGCTTTAAATTTGTTTTATAAAGCAAACAGCCCTTTGTATGAAATCGAAGACTGTTGGGACGGCTTTGAATGGCTTGTAGTTGACGATAAAGCGAATAATCTTCTGGCCTTTGCAAGGTATTCTAAAAACGGTGACGTCATTATTTCGGTAATAAATTTCTCGGGGATAGATTTGCATAATTACGGTATAGGAATAGTCGAGGGAAGATACCGCGTAGTTTTTAATACCGACAGTAAGCGTTTCGGCGGAGAGGGCGTAATTAATAAAAGAATTTATAAAACAGTAAAAAAATCAGGTCACGGTAAAGAACAATCTATTTTTATAGATATTCCGAAGCTTACTTGTATTTATTTAAAAAAAGAAAATTAAAGTGGAGGGTACTTAATGCTCAGAAAAAAAGAATGCGTTGCTATGTTGCTTGCAGGCGGTCAGGGAAGCAGGCTGTATGCTTTGACGAATAATATAGCAAAACCCGCAGTATCTTTTGGTTCCAAGTACAGAATAATCGACTTTCCCCTGTCAAATTGCATTAATTCGGGAATAGATACTGTCGGCGTACTTACACAGTATCAGCCTTTGGTGCTTAACGAATACGTAGGTAACGGTCAGCCGTGGGATCTTGACAGAACGTTCGGCGGGGTACATATTCTTTCTCCGTATGAGGCGAAGAACGATACTTCGTGGTATAAAGGAACAGCAAACGCCATCTATCAGAATATCAGATTTATGAAAATGTATGATCCCGAATACGTTCTCATTCTTTCTGGTGACCATATTTATAAAATGGACTACGATAAGATGCTTGCGGAGCATAAAAAGAGCAAAGCGGACTGTACTATTGCGTGTATGGAGGTTCCTATAAAGGAAGCTTCTAGGTTCGGCATTCTTAATACGAAACCCAACGGAAGCATATACGAATTTGAGGAGAAGCCTGCAAAACCCAAAAGCAATCTGGCCTCGATGGGTATTTATATTTTTACTGCATCAAAGCTGTTCAAATATCTTGAACTTGACGAAGCTGATCCGGATTCGGAAAAAGATTTTGGCAAAAACGTTTTGCCTGCAATGCTGAACGCGGGTGAGAAAATGTTCTCGTACAGGTTTGAAGGCTACTGGAAAGACGTGGGCACGATAGCTTCACTTTGGGAAGCGAATATGGATTTGCTGGGTACTGTGCCTAAGTTCGATTTAAGAGATAGTGAAAGAGTCATACATTCGAGAAGTCCGTTGGCTCCTCCTGCATATATCGAAGGTGAAGTCGTCAACTCGATAGTTGCAACGGGCTGTGAAGTCGGCGGTAAAGTCATTAATTCCGTTATAGGTACTGACTGTATTATAGAAGACGGCGCCGTTGTTACCGACTGCGTTCTTATGGGACACGTTGTCGTAAAAGCGGGCGCTAAGCTTAATTATGCGATAATTGACGAAGACGTTACCATTGGTGAAAACGCCCTGATTGGTGAGGTTCGGGAAATATCCGGTAAACTTGACGGTAAGACGAGCGGTATAGTAGTGCTTGGCAGGGGAGTAAGCGTTAAAAAGAACGGTAAAGTCGATGCCGGTGAAATAGTGGATAAAAACGTATAAGGGGAGAGATGATATGGCTTCAACAGTCGGAGTGATTTTTTCAAGTTTAAATGAGCAGAATATTCCGGAACTTACAAAAGTAAGGTCAGTCGGGTCAATTCCTTACGGCGGAAGATACCGTTTGGTTGACTTTGCTCTTTCAAATATGGTTAATTCAGGCATTACTACGGTAGGTATGATAACCAAGAATAACTATCAATCACTTATGGACCATTTAGGGTCGGGTAAAAACTGGGATCTTGCAAGAAAAGAAGGAGGACTGATATTACTGCCTCCTTACAGCGACGATACGGAAACGCTTTACAATAACCGTCTCGAAGCGCTTAAAGGCGCAACGGCGTTTCTCAAAAAAGCAAAACAAGACTTTGTTGTTCTTGCCGACAGTGACGCGGTATATAAACTCGATTACAGCAAGGTAATAGAATATCATATAAAGAAAAACGCCGACATAACGATGGTTTACCACGAGCACGAAATTAAACATTCCCGTTATTACGTCACGTTCGATACGAATAAAGACGGAAGAATAACAGAGCTTGAAATTAACTCGTCGGCAACAGGATTGCAGAAAAACTATATAAATGTTATGGTTGCACGCACTTCGTTTCTTTTAAGTCTGATACAAAAAGCCATTCAGTGCGGATATAAGAGTTTCGGAAAAGATATTTTAAGCCCCGGCGTTAAAACTTTAAAGCTTTACGGTTATAAGTTAGATGGTTATTATGAAAATATCGACTCGCTCGCATCATTCTTTAAAGCAAATTACGATTTACTGAATAAAGATATCAGAAAAGAAATTTTCGGTGCGCGCGACGTTTATACAAAAATAAACGACAGCGCACCTGCGAAGTTTACGGATACCGCAAAGGTTAAAAATTCTCTTATTTCCGACGGGTGCTTCATCGAGGGTACGGTTGAAAACTGTATACTTTTCAGAGGAGTAAAGATAGGAAAGGGCTCAATAATTAGAAATTGCATAATTTTCTCTGAAAATATCATAGGTGAAAACTGCAATTTGCAATACGTAGTAAGTGATAAAGAGTGTTTTATTTCAGATAACAGGACATTAGCAGGGTGCGGGTTACAGCCTTACTTTATAAATAAAGGAACAAGGATGTAATTATGACAACAGCAAAATCAACGGAAAAATCTGCAAAAACTTCAACCAAGAAATCTGTTAAAACTACCGCAAAGCCCAAAACAGCTAAAAACGTAAAGAAAATTTTATTCGTTGCTTCGGAAGCAACTCCGTTTATTGCAACGGGCGGACTTGCCGAAGTGATAGGCTCTCTGTCAAAGGCTCTTGCCGATACAAAGAATTTCGATGTACGCGTTGTAATTCCTCTTTATTCTGACATTAAATATGAGTGCAGAGAAAAGTTTACGTATTTGGGCTACATTTACGTTCATCTTGCCTGGCGAAATCAGTATTGCGGAATATTCTCATACGTAAAAGACGGCGTTACGTTCTATTTTATAGATAACGAATATTACTTCAAGCGTCCCGGTTGCTACGGATATTTTGATGACGGCGAAAGATTCGCATTCTTTTCAAAATGTGTTTTGGAAATTATGCCTTTCATTAATTTTTATCCCGACGTAATGCATTGTCACGACTGGCAGTCAGCGCTTGCGGCAATTTATCTTAAAACGAATTATTGTTTCAGGGAAGAGTATCAGTTTATAAGGGCGCTTTTTACAATACATAATATAGAATATCAAGGCAAATATTCGTTAGATTTGCTCTGCGATTTATTCGATATTTTCGGCGGTTTCCGCTATCTTGTCGAATATAAGGATTCAATAAACCTTATGAAGGGAGCTATCGAGTGCTGTGAACGCTTCTCAACGGTAAGTCCGAGATATGCACAGGAAATAAAAGAAGCATATTTTGCACACGGACTTGAAGATATCGTTCGCAGAAACGAATTTAAGCTGACGGGAATTTTAAACGGTATTGACGATCTAAGTTATAATTGCGCGCTTGACAGTCATCTGTTTGCAAACTTTACGCCGTCCGATTTCTCAAATAAAGCGGTATGTAAAAGTGAACTTCAAAAAATGCTTTCGTTACCGCAAAAGCCCGATACTCCCATAATTTCAATGATAACACGTCTTGTTTCGCATAAGGGGCTCGACCTTGTTACGGCTGTCATCGAAGAATTTTTACAGGACGATGTACAGGTTATAATTCTCGGAACCGGTGACGCGCATTTCGAAGGTTATTTCAGTAGTCTTGCAAGAAAATATCCAGAAAAACTCAGTGTAAATATTGTGTTTAACGGCGATTTATCAAGAAAAATATATTCGGGCTCTGACATTTTCCTTATGCCGTCCAAGTCGGAACCTTGCGGCCTTTCCCAGATGATTGCGTGCAGATACGGCACTGTACCTGTGGTAAGAGAAACAGGCGGACTGTACGACAGTATCAAACCGCTTGAGAACGGATATACTTTCACGAATTACAATGCGCACGATATGCTTTACGTTTTAAGACAGGCGGTCGCCGATTATAAAAACAAAGAAGAGTGGGCAAAACTTATGTATAGAGTCGCGACAACCGATTTCAGTTGGAGCCATTCGGCAAAAGAATATGAAGCTCTCTATAATGATATGCTAAAATAAATTTTACTGTATAGGAGAACGAAATGAATAATACAATTTCAGAAAAGGAAGTAAAAGACTTAATAAAAGATAAACTTGCAAGATATTTCGGCGTCAGTCAGGCCGAAGCGTCTAAGGACCAGGTTTATAAAGCTGTGGTTATGTCCGTAAGAGATATAATGTTGCAAAAACGCCAGCAATTTCACAAAAAAATAAAGGCAAAGCGCGCAAAGCGGGTGTATTATCTTTGTATGGAGTTTTTGCTCGGCCGTTCGCTCAAAAACAGCCTGTATAATCTGAACTTATCTTCCGCTTATGAAAAGGCAGTATCCGCTTACGGGCTTAAACTTGAAGAATTATACGAGCTTGAACCCGACGCAGGTCTTGGAAACGGCGGTTTAGGCAGACTTGCCGCTTGCTTTTTAGACGCACTTGCAACCGGCAATTATCCGGCAATGGGCTATTCACTCAGATACGAGTACGGTCTTTTTAAGCAGAAGATAGTAGACGGCTGGCAGATGGAGCTTCCCGATACGTGGCTTCCCGGCGGAGAAGCTTGGCTGACTCAGAGATCTGATAAATCGTTCATAGTAAGGTTCGGCGGACAGATAGAAGAGAAGTGGACTGCGAACGGGCTTGAAACTAATTATATAAACTGTAAAGAAATTCAGGCCGTTGCGTATGATTTAATGATATCAGGAAAGAACAGTGAAGCTGTGTCGGTTTTGAGGCTTTGGAAAGCAAAACCGGTACAGGATTTCAATATGAAATTGTTTTCTCAAGGTGATTATTATCAGGCAATGTCAGAAGATAACGACGCTGATCTTTTAACCAAAGTTTTATATCCTTCGGATAATCACACTGCGGGCAAATCCCTCAGATTAAAACAGCAGTATTTCCTTTGCTCGGCATCTATCCAAAACATCATTCAAGACCATAAGCACAGGTATGGTGATTTAAGAGATATGCCTAAGCTTGCGGCCATACATTTAAACGATACGCACCCCGCATTGGCTATTCCGGAATTTATGAGAGTGCTTGTCGACGAGTATTTCTACGACTGGGATCAAGCATGGGCAATTACAACTTCTACTTGTGCCTACACAAATCATACCGTAATGGCGGAAGCTCTTGAAACTTGGTCGGAAGATTTAGTAGCAAGAACTATTCCCAGAATACACTTAATTATTAAAGAAATAAACAGAAGGCTTTGTGAACAGCTGTGGGGCAGATTCCCCGGAGAATGGGCTAAAATTTCGCGTATGTCGATTATTGAACACGACCGCATAAAAATGGCTAACCTTTGCATTTATGGCGGACATAGCGTAAACGGCGTGTCTGCTCTGCACAGTGAAATTATTAAGAATTCCGTATTTAAAGATTTCCACGATTTTACGCCGGAAAAATTTACAAACGTTACAAACGGAATTGCTCACAGAAGGTGGTTGAATCAATCGAATCCCGAGCTTTCGGAATTAATTACCGATTGTATAGGGTCCGGATTTGAATTAGATGCTTCAAAATTAATAGAGTTTAAAAAGTTCGAGGACGATAAAACCGTCATTGACAGATTAGACGAAATAAAGAAAATAAAGAAACTACAGTTTGTTGATTATGCTAAAAAGAAACAGGGGATTATCATCAATCCCGATTCGATTTTCGACGTTCAGGCAAAACGTCTTCACGAATATAAGCGTCAGCTTCTTAACGTGTTGAATATTATAGACGTTTACCTTGATTTAAAGGATAATCCCGATAAGAATGTTGTACCTAAGACGTATATCTTCGGTGCCAAAGCCGCACCTGGATACGATATGGCAAAGAAAATAATCAAGCTTATCAATTATCTTGCCGAAGAAATCAAAAAAGATCCCAAAATACACGAAAAATTAAACGTTGTATTTATGGAAGATTACAACGTAACAATGTCAGAAAAGCTTATGCCTGCATCTGAAATTTCAGAACAAATTTCGCTTGCAGGAAAAGAAGCAAGCGGAACCGGTAATATGAAATTTATGATTAACGGTGCATTGACAATCGGCACGCTTGACGGCGCTAACGTTGAAATGTCCCAAGTTGTAGGAAAAGAAAACATATTTATATTCGGTTTAAAATCCGACGAAGTTGATCAGATCTGGCAATCCGGTTATAATGCTAGCAAATATTATAACGAGTCGCCCCGCCTGAGAAGAATAATCGAATCGTTGATTATAGGCTTTAACGGCGAACATTTCACGGATATTGCTAATTATCTTTTGACGGGCTCGCCTGTGGCAGACCCTTATATGTGTATGGCTGATTTTAACGCATACAGCGCAACACAGCAAAAACTTTCGAAGCTTTATACAAAAGATAAATATTCGTGGAATCAGAAATCTTTACGGAATATTGCCTCGGCAGGTATATTTGCGGCTGACAGAGCTGTCAAAGAATATGTTGAAAATATCTGGCATTTAAAATCAATCGGATCAGATAAATAATATGTTAACAGTAAAAACGGGGCAATGCCCCGTTTTTACTGTACTATGTCTGACATAATCGGCATTTTTGACGGTTTTGACCGTAAATATAGAAAAATTAATTCTATTTAAAAAATATTGCCAAAATTATTTATTTTATTAAAAAAACGTTTGACAACGTATTCTTCCTTGTGATATTCTGATTATACCCTCAACACTTCGTAAAAGCTGCGTTTTACGAACAATTGTATATACTTCAAAGTACTAAATTTATACTCTTCTTTCATTTAAAAATTATGGGCGACGAATACTACGTAAAAAGAAATAATAAAAACCTTGAAACAATTGACAGATTGCTTGACAATGATCTGCCTGTTTTTTGTTATGATTATTTTCTTGCCATCGACAGTCAGACAAGTACGCTTACGCGTTTGAATTATGCGCACGATTTAAAAATATTTTTTTATTTTTTAATGCAAAGAAAATTCAGAAATAAGTCAAGCGTAAAAGACTTTACTTTGAACGACTTAGAGTTGGTTACAAGTAACGATATTGAATATTATTTAAGCTTCCTATCCCACTATCGTTTTGAAGGTAAAGAGCATAATTGCAATGAACGGGCAAAAGCACGCAAGTTATCATCTGTAAGAGCTATGTTCAAATTTTTCTTTAACAAGGGATTTATAAGCGTTGATAATTCTGCAAAGGTCGCCACTCCCAAGTTGCACGAAAAGCCTATTATCAGACTTGATTCTACTGAAGTGTTTGATATTATTGATACTGCGGAAAGCGGATCGGGTCTTACTCCTCACCAAAAGGCTTATCACGAAAAAAATAAAGTTCGCGATACCGCTATTTTAATGCTGTTTTTGGGAACGGGAATCCGAATCAGCGAGCTTGTCGGATTGAATAATGACGATTTGAATTTTAAGGATAATTCTTTTGTCGTTACGCGAAAAGGCGGAAGCAAATCAATATTATATTTTGACGAACAAGTTGCTGAGGCCTTAAAAAGATATCTTGATTATAAGGAACAAACTACTCAGATTGTTAAAGAGCCTAACGCGCTCTTCCTCTCTTCAAATACGCGTAGACTTACTGTCAGGGCAGTTGAAAATCTTGTTCAGAAATATGCGAAAATAGTTTCCCCTTTAAAAAAAATATCGCCCCATAAACTGCGTTCTACTTACGGTACACAGCTTTATAAGGCTACCGGAGATATTTATATTGTGGCAGACGTTTTAGGGCATAAGGACGTAAATACGACACGAAAGCATTACGCCGCTATAAGTGACGACAACAGACGCGCCGTTGCAGGCAAAGTGAAATTGAAACCCGAAGATCATTGATTTTCTGCTATTTCGTTTATTTCTTTTTCCGATAAAAAGCCGTTTGATGCTCCGTTGCAGGAAATTTTATGTGAGGCGAAAATTTGCGCTCTGCGCAAAGCTTCATACACTTCGTATCCGTTAGCGTAATAGTGTAAAAAAGCACTGAACAACGAATCACCTGCTCCGACGGTATTTAGTACCTTCTCGGTTTTGAAAGCTGGAAATTCGGTTACGTTGCCTGATTCGCGGGTATAAATTGCCGAACCTTCTGCTCCACGCCCCAAAACTATTATTTTATTTTTATAAGTTTTTGCCAACCGAAAAATGAATTCCCGATAATTTCCGCCGATATTCTCGTCGCTTAAAAACAGGATATCGGCATATTTCATAAATTCGCAATTATATTCGTCATCGATATCCGAAAGTACGTGTACGTCTGTGGCTATCGGCTTCCCCTCTTCCTTTGCTATGCGCAAAAGCGGACGATTGAAATTGATATTGCAGGCTACGATTAAATCTACGTCTTTTATCATTGAGGGGTCAAATTCATATTCCGTTTCCTGAATATCTTTCAAATCACAGCAAATCTGTCTTTTACCTTCATTATCGTATAAGACCGCAGAATTAGGCGTTCTTTTAAGCTTTTGCTTAATATATTTAGTATCAATTTTTAATTCCTGCAACTCGCTTTTGATTTGGCTTGCAGGTAAGTCACGTCCAATCAACGAAGCTAAACGCACGCTATCACCTAAAACAGTCAATGCTTTTGCAATATTAAAAGCTACTCCGCCTACAAACGTGTCTATGCCGAAAAAGTTGTAGTCTATCGGATAATACTGGATCGGGAAGTGACGCACAGCTACGTCGGTTTCAGTATTTAAAAGTCCGCTTATGAGTATCTTCATATGTATTATTCCTCATTATTATCAAACAAAATTTTATCGATTCTTATTACTGCGGAATCCTGTATGTTCAGACATTTTCCGCAGTTATCGCATATTTTGTTCTTATCCATATCGCATATCTCACATTCAAGGCAACCTGTGCACTCCCTTTCATATAATACGCATTTTTGACCGATTTTCTTATCCATATTAATATTATAATACAAAATCGATTTAAAAACAAGTAAAAAATTAGGAACAAATGTTTGCTTTTATATAATTGATATGTTATAATAAATTTATGAAACGTATAGATAAGAGTGAAATGATATTCGAATTTATGCAGAAATTCATTTCAGAAAACGGTTACTCCCCCACTGTCAGAGAAATATGCAAAGCGTGCGGAATAAAATCAACTGCAACCGTATTTACGTATATTAACGAGCTTGCTGACCGCGGAGTAATTAAAAAAGCGGATAACAGAAACAGAGCGGTGTCTTTAAACCAGAAAGTGGTTAACGTGCCCCTAATCGGTACGGTTGCCGCAGGTCAGCCGATTTTTGCTACCGAAAATTATGAGGGTATATATTCTATACCTAATAATTTCTTTATCGGTGACGATTTGTTTATGCTGAACGTTAAGGGCGATTCGATGATTAATATTGGTATGTTTGACGGTGATAAAATCGTCGTAAAAAAGCAGGAAACGGCTTATAACGGCGAAATCGTTGTTGCTCTCGTTGACGACAGCGCGACCGTTAAAAGATTTTTTAAGCGAGACGGTAAAATAATACTTCACCCAGAAAATGACGATATGCAGGATATCATATTTGACGACGTTCAGATTTTAGGTAAAGTCGTCGGCTTAATGAGAAATATTTAGCTGATATGAAAGAACTGTTATTATCGGAATATTTGAAGTCACCATGCAGTTCGTCAAGTATCCCCTATTGGAAGCAAAAAAATCTGATAATGCCCGATAACGTTAAAATCGTGCACAACGATAATTACACCGTAAACGAATTTACAAATTACTCAGATGAACCGTATTTTAGGTTGTATCATGATTTAAAATTCATTTGTCAAACTGATTTAAACGATGTTGAAATTGTTAATGCCAATCCTGATTTACTTGCGGAATTTGTTGCGATAATAAATGCAAGCTACACTGATTTGTCAGTAACAAATGAACAAATTGAGAGCTTTACTAAATCTCCCGTATACTGTCCTGATTTATGGGTGCTACTGAGAGATAAGGCGTCTGAAAGATTTGTCGGTTGCGGTATAGCTGACTACGATAGAAATATTGGCGAACTGATTTTGGAATGGATACAGGTTCTTCCGTTATACCGTGGTCGTGGTTATGGAAGTTATATTGTTAATCATCTGCTTAATAGAATGAAAGGAATTGCAAAGTTTGCTACCGTTTCTGGTAAAATAAACAGTCCGTCAAGACCTGAATCTTTGTATCGTAGGTGCGGTTTTACGGGTAACGATATCTGGCATATTCTTTATAGAAAGCAATAAAAAATTCTCGGACTGATGTCCGGGAACTTTTTTAAATTGACATTAAATAGTCTACTTCTTGTTTGCTAAGCTTTCTGTACTCACCGCGGTTTAAACCGCGAAGCGACAATTCGCCTATTTTAATGCGCTTTAACAGCATAACTTCTTTGCCTATCGCAGAAAACATTTTACGTATTTCACGGTTTTTACCTTCAAACAGGGTTATATGCGCTTTCGTATACTCTTTATTGGTTTCAACGATATGCGCTTTGCATTTTTTTGTAACGTAGCCGTCAATTTCTATACCGCTGCGTATTGGGTTTAGGTCTGTTTCAGTCAGCTTTCCCTCTACCTTTACAAGATACGTTTTCGGAACGTTGTTTGACGGATGCGTCAGATGCTGTGCAAGCTCGCCGTCTGTAGTCAGAATTATAAGTCCTTCACTGTCGTAATCAAGCCTGCCAACAGGATAAATACGCCCCGCGGTTGCGGGCATTAAGTCAAGAACGGTTTTTCTGCCCTTTTCATCGGAAACGCTACATATATATCCCTTGGGCTTATTCAGTAAATAATACTCGTTCTTTTTCAACGCGATAAGCTTACCGTCAACGGAAACTTCATCGCCGTCGTTAACTTCAATTCCCAGAACAGCGGTTTTTCCGTTAATTTTTACTTTTCCTTCTTGAATAAGCCTGTCGCATTCCCTTCTTGATGCAATACCGGAAGATGCAAGATATTTGTTAATTCTCATATATAGTCCGTTAAAGTTTATTAACTATATACTATATAATTTTCCCGTAAAAATCAACTTATTTTCATTGTAAATGAGAAGTTGGGCAATTTCTTCACAGTTTTCGACTGGTTCGATACGGTAAGAAATTTTATCCGTATTCTCAATCACGAAACTTTCGTCATTCTTCAATCTGCAAAGCCTATTATTAAAATCAAATACTTTATCTGCTTTTAATCTGATAAGTTTAAATTTATTGAAGCAGTTTTCGAAAATCGCAATACTACGTTCATACATATCGGGGCAGTTGAGCACCACACATACTACGTCCATACCGTTTTGTTCGGCTGAGGATACAAGACATCTGCCAGCCTTTAACGTGTAGCCTGTTTTAACTCCGTTTGCGCTATTATATTTATAAAGTATTTTATTTTTATTTACAAAACTTTTGTATTTTCCGGTGTAATTTTTTGTGGAAACGATTTCTTTGAAAATATCGTTTTTCATCGCATAACAAGCTATCGTACAAAGATCATACGCCGTTGTATAATGCTCGTCGTCAGGTAAACCGCTCGGATTTTTGAAATGAGAATGCTCCGCACCCATTATTTTAGCGCGTTCGTTCATAACTTCGGCAAATTTTTCTATGCTTCCGCTGTGGTGTATTGCGAGTGTTGTTGCACTGTCGTTTCCCGAACGAAGCATAAGTCCGTACAGCAAATCTCTTATATCGATTTTCTCGTCTTTTTTAAGATATATGCTGGAACCTTCCACTCCCACAGCTTCGTCCGGTACTGTAATTTCTTCGTCAAGATTGCAGTCTTCGATAATTATTATTGCCGTAAGAATTTTAGTCGTGCTTGCCATAGGAAGACGTGCGTGGGCATTGCCTTCTGTCAGTATTGTTCCAGTTGAAAGCTCCATTGCTATTTCGGCTTGTGCGCTTGCATATCCTTTTTTACTGTTGGATAAAAAATTTATACCGGAAAGCACGATTGCAAAACTCAGTAAAGGTATAAGAATTTTACGCATTGTCTGATAACTTATTAACCAATTCACCCGTCTTGTCGATAAGTGTATCGATTGCCCCCTCTTCCATTTTAAGCAATCTGCATCCCTTGCCGTCGTCTACAAGAAAGCCTTTAGGCTTAACGGTAATCACCGTACCGTTACCGCCGGCAAGTTTAAACCCGTCTGACTCTTTAAACGTTTTAATATCGCCGTATTCTCCTCCTCCGCTTAAATTAACGACGGTAACAGACGAAAGAGGAATTACTTCCGAACCGCTCACCGTTATAATAGATTTACCTATAACCGTATTTGCATCTGCTACTTTATCGATAGATAAAGCGGGCTGACTGAAATCTTTTTCTCTGTTCTTTTTAATTTTTGAGTTCATTTAATTTCTCCATTAAAGTTATTAAAATAATTTTTGCTACGACTAATAAATTTATTATCGTTACTGCCTTAGCATAATATCTGATTTCCGAATGTTCTTCATTTAAAACTGTGTAATTTCGTAATTTTACTGTGTTTCCGTTTACTTGTAAAAACTTATATAACGCCGTCGTAATTCCGTGCTGAGCAAGAGCAATATAAGCATTACTTTCTTTTTTTACGCCGAAATCCGTCAGCTGAACTACTTTATGAATGCATAGTTTATTAAAAATTCTGTAAAAATTAAGTTTCAGCATATCGAAACTTATTTTTTTACTTTTACCGTTTATCTGCATTTCGTTCGGCTTATTCTTAACGGTATTAATGTTAAAAATTTTTATATATCTGAAAATTGTAACATTAATGCTGGCGTACTTTTCCTCTGTATTTATATAAATATAATTGAAAACGTGTATAGGAAAAACGGATATCAAAAATCCTACCGCCGCAATATAGATCATTGCTTCCTTCACATTACTATTATTTGTAAACCAAAGTAAAATATACAAAAATAAAAGAGCGCCGAAGCACTCTTTTTTAATTATACTATAAATTAATCAATTTTGATAACATCGTCGTCATCATTAATAAAATCAGGAATTTCATAGCCGTCTTCGGTAACGGTTTCGGCTTCTTTTTCAGGTACGCCGCCATCGCCTGATTCTTCCGTATACTCTTCTCTATGATACAAATAGCTGGCGTCTTCGCCGTCATTAGCTAACAACGAATTATTCAGTTCCGCAATCTGTGCCATCAATTCGTCATAATCGGGGAGTTCGTCAATTGAATTAAGCTTAAAGCGTTTAAGGAAATTGTCGGTGGTTGCATACATAATAGGTTTACCGACGGCGTCTTTTCTGCCGCAGGGGACTATCATTTCAAGTTCTAAAAGGGTATGTATTGCATAGTCACAGCTTACCTGCCTGATATCTTCAAGCTCGGGTTTAGTTATGGGCTGTTTATATGCAATTAATGCAGCGCATTCCAAAATAGTTTTGGTAAACTCCTTCTCCTTTATAGGCGTAATTACGGCGGATACTTCGTTTTTATATTTCGGATTTGTTGCAAACTGCAATTTCCCGTTAAAGGTTAAAAGGTGAATACCGCTTTCTTCATTGTATTTTTCTCTGAGTTCGCTGACACTTGCATTGACCTCTTTTACAGTGCAGTCAAGCTTTTCAACAATAAACTTAACGGGAACGGCTTCGCCCGATGCAAAAACTATTGCTTCAATTATATTCGTCAAATTCTCCACTTGAAACTTCCTTTATATCCCAATCGGGATTGAGTTTAATATTTATCGTTCCGAATGAGCGTTCCTGCTCAACCATTATATACTGATGTTTAAGCATCTCCAAAAGCGCCTGAAACGTTGTAATAATTTCATTTCTGGAATACGTAACGAACAGACTGTCGAATACGATTTCTTTCTTTTCGATAAGGCGTTCTCTTATAAGCATAACTTTTTCTTCAACCGTATGAACGTCCTTCGGAATTTCTTTGATGTTTTCCTTTTCACGGTGCATACTCTCATTTCTGAGCATTAAGTTTGCAAACGCTTCTAAAAGTGCATTTATGTTGAAATCCTTATAAACTACTTTTATTTTGCTGAAATCCGATTCAGGCTCTTTAAAGTAATATCCAATCGTTTCAAGGTCTTTAAGTTTAGGGGTTTCGCCTTTTATCAGCTCGTATTCTCTTTGCTTCAACTGTTCGATAAGGGCTTTCTTCTCTTCTTCCGCTCCGCCCATTTCTTCGCCCGCCACTTCAACGACGGGAACTAAACTTTTAGATTTTATATAAATAATCTGAGCGGCAAGAGCAAGATATTCGCTTTCCTTATCTACGTCACGGTTAGGCTGAGTTTTCATAAACTCTATGTAGTCCAAAAACTGTTCTGTAACCTTTGATACGAAAACGTCTTCTATCCGTATTTGAGCAATATTTATCAGATGCAGTAACAGATCAAGCGGTCCTTCGAAGTCGTCAAGGACAGTGTTATAATCTACTACCGATTCAAAATTTTCCAAATTATTAGCCATAAATTTATAATCCGTGATTGTAATTAGTCCTGTTTACCGTTTAATCTTTCGGGAATTTCGTCGTTTCTTACGATATCCTTGTAAGTTTGCGGTTTAATTATATAATCGGCCTTGCCTTCATTAACTAAAATTGCGGGCGGAACAAAGTTTCGGTTGTAGTTGCTTGCCATCGAATAATTGTAAGCACCCGTTGACAGGACAGCAAGAATATCTCCGCTGTGCGCAACAGGCAAATTGACGTCCTTGGCTATAATATCTCCGCTCTCACAGCATTTTCCGGCAATAGTGACTTTATCGTTACATTCTTCGTCGGCTCTGTTTGCCAAAATAGCCGTATACTTCGACTGATAGAGTGCATATCTGGGGTTTTCAAACATACCGCCGTCTACGGCAACGTATTTTTTAATTCCCTGAACTTCCTTGATAGCGCCAACCGTATATAACGTTATCCCCGCTTCACCGATAATTGAGCGCCCCGGTTCGATTATCAAAAACGGCTTTTTAAGGCTCAGCTTTTCGGTGTTTTCGTTCAGAACGTCTATTATACTATTCACATATTTACGGTAATCGTTTAGTTTAAGCTTCGGATCTTCATCGTTATACCATATACCGAAGCCCCCGCCTAAGTTTAAAACGTCTGCTTCATAGCCGAACTTTTCTTTTATATCAGCCATAAACGAAATCATTTTTTCCGTTGCAAGTACGAAAGACTGTTTTTCAAATATCTGAGAACCGATGTGACAGTGAAATCCTTTAAGGCAAAGGTTTCCTTTATTTAACAGGTGATTCACCATATTTTCGGCAGTTCCGTCATAAACGGAAAATCCGAATTTACTGTCAGTTCTTGCAGTTTGAATAAATTCGTGCGTATGCGCTTCAACTCCCGGGTTTACTCTAATCAGAACGTCTTGCTTTATATTGCGTTCGGCGGCAAGCTTGTCCAGTATATCCGCTTCCCGGAGCGAGTCTACGACGATAGCGCCAATTCTGCTATCAAGCGCAAATTCAAGTTCGCCGATAAGCTTATTGTTACCGTGGAGATAAATTTTATCCGGATTAAAACCCGCGGAAAGCGCCGTATACAGTTCACCGCCGGAAACTACGTCCACCCCTATATTTTCCTGTTCGGCGATTTTATATATTGCTTTGCACGAAAACGCTTTGGATGCGTACAGAACCAGACCGTTTCCGCAATATTTTTCGTTAATGATGTCTCTGTATACGCGCATCATATTGCGGATATGTTTTTCATCAAAAACGTATACGGGAGTGCCGTACTGCTTTGCAATATCAACGGTGTCAGCTCCGCCTATTTCCAGGTGGCCTTTTCCGTTTATGTTGAGAGTTTCTCTTTCGTTCATTGCGGTCTCCGTAAAACGTATACAGTCATTTTATCAAAACCGCATAAATTAGTCAAATAAATTTGGGCATCCGCATTGCGGATGCCGTACTCAAATTAATAATTTTAAATTGCCCAGTTACCTGAAATATTTTTGAAATTATCGCCGAAGCCTGCTTTTTTAACGTCCTCGGCCGAAACTGCGTTCACTGTTTCATATAAAATGCCGTCTTTATATATTTCGATGACTCCCACGTTTTGACCTTTAATTATCGGCGCTTTAACGGAATTTGAAATAACGTTGTATGAAATTTCAGGCTCCACGCCGTTTTTGGTAAACACATAGCAGTTTTTCTCGGGATAAACCTCAAAGCTTTGCTTTTTACCTCCGGAAACCGCAAATTCATTGTTCAGCGGTACGTCTTTATCCAGGATAATCTTATTTTTATAATTTGCAAAACCGTAATTGAACATATTGACGGTTGAATTAAACCTGTGATTACTGCTGTCCGCGCCCAAAACTGCAGATATAAGCCTTAAATTATCTTTCTTTGCAGTTGCAGTAAAACAGAAGCCTGCTTCGTTCGTAAAACCGGTCTTACCGCCGTCGCACAATTTGTATTTTTTCAATAATTTGTTGGTATTCGTCATTGAAGTAACACGGTTGTCCGGATGAACAAAGTCTTCAAGCCAAACCTTGCTGTAATTGAAATAGTTTTCATAGTTGAGGAGGTTACGGAACATTATCGCAACGTCTTTTGCACATGAATACTGTGTCGGCTTAGGTAAGCCGGTACAGTTTGCGAATAAGGTATCGTTACAGCCGAGCTCTACCGCCTTTTTGTTCATTGATGCAACGAAACTGTCCTCGCTACCCGCAACGGTTTCCGAAAGTGCGACACAGCTGTCGTTTGCAGAGCACACGACTATACTTTTTATCAGCTGATCTACCGAATACTTGCAACCGCTTGCCAAAAACACCTGCGAACCGCCCATCCCAGACGCGTTATCACTTACGATTACCATTTCGTCAAGCGAAAGTTTACCGTTGTCAACTGCATCTAAAACCAAAGTTAACGTCATAACCTTACACATACTTGCAATGGGCATGCGTTCACATTCGTTTTGCTTATAAATGCATTCACCGGAAATGCTGTCCATTAAATATGCAGACTTGCAGCCTACAACAAAATTTTTGTCAGAATTATCTATTTCAAAACCGGACGTTGCCGTATAGCAACCTATTAAACCTAGGGAACATAAAATCGATATAATTTTTTTCATACAATTATTATGTTAAAAGTAAATAAAATTATACTATAACGATTATCAGTCTGAATAACAGGTTTACAAGTAAAATAAAAATTAAAGTATTTATAAGCGCGCAGATTGCAGGAACAAAGAAAGCGTATTTTTTATTTATAATTCTGCAAGACTCGGCAATTAAATAGCAAAATATCAGCGAACATAACGAAGACGGAATAAACACAATGACAGCAACCGTTATTCCGCCCAATGAATTGAGGCTGAAAAGAATTGCCACGTAAACTGAAAAATATATGCCTCTGAAAAAAAGAATTATCAGGGTCAAATATTTAAATTTTGTGAAATAAGCAACAAAAAAGAACAAATAAAGATAAAATAACTCGCTCAGAAGGTGAGGAAATATAAGTTTACTGTTTTTAAAATTGAAGATGAAAAAAATGTAATCGTTTGCAAAACTAACGAAGTTAATGTTAATATTTGACAGTTTATATAGTACTATGCCACATATAATTGAGCAAATAATAGTAATTATCGAAGCAATAATATACTTTTTATCACAAGAAAATTCCTTAAAAGACAAATTCCTCATATACAATTATATGAGGAATTATTAATTAATATGAACTTAACATTTTGTCGATGCTTATTCCGTAACCTCTCGTGGGGTCGTTTACAAATACGTGTGTTACTGCACCTATAAGTTTTCCGTTCTGCACTATCGGGCTGCCACTCATTCCCTGAACGATACCGCCCGCACCCGCAACTAATCTTTTATCATCGATTTTAATTACGTAGTTTCTGTTGTCCTTGTTATCCTTGTCTGTTTTTATAATAGAAATGTCGTATTTATCAACGCTGTTTCCGCGCAGAGTAGTATAAATACAGGCTTTACCTATCGTTACGTCATTTACGCTTCCCTTTTCAATTTTAACAAGCCTGGACGTATCGTAATTGCTTGCAAGGTCACCGTAGATACCGCATCGGCAGTTTATTTTCGCACTTCCTAAAATGCTGTTGTTTTCAAAAACCCCGTGCAGTTCTCCGGGTGCGCCCTTTGCCCCCTTCTTTATATCGTAAATAAGGCAATTGTAAACCGTACCTCCGTTTATTTCTATAAGGTTATTCTTTAAATCGGCGACGGGATGCCCTAATGAAGCAAACTTATTGTTGGCTTTATCTATATAGGTGACGGTTCCGATTCCGCTTACAGTATCTTTGACTAATACGCCAATTCTTTTACTGCCTGTCGTCAAATCTTTTGCCGGAACGATATCAAGCGTAATATTTTCACCACCGCGCACAATTTCAATATTATATTTTTTATAATCGTCGGAAATAATTCGGTTTATATCAGACGCACTTTCTACTTTTACGCCGTTTATACTCTTTATAATATCGCCGTTTTTTATTCCGCAATTTCGCGCAGGAGCAGCCATACCGTCTGCGGTCAGCACATCGCAAATGCCTATTACTTCAACTGTTTTTGTATTAAGTGTGAATCCTGCCGGAAATCCGCCCAAATATAAAGATTCAGTCTGAGCATTTGCATTAATCGGAGTAAATGAAAATACACAGAGTATCAATAAAAATAAAATTATCAGTTTTCCGGTTAATTTTTTTCTGAAAAGCATAACAGTAGTATTGTGTGCAACGCTTTTTGGATTATACAAAAAAAGACGGTAAATCTACCGTCTTAATTTATATATTGATTTATAAGCTCTTCGGCATGCTGCCTTGCCGATTGAGAATTGACGTTTCCGATCAATCTGATTATTTCGTCTACCTTTTGTGAACCATTAAGTTTATTAATGTAAGTAAACGTATTCCCGTCTTCTTCTTTTTTAAAAATTAAAAACTGTGTATCGCTTGCCGCACATATCTGCGGAAGATGTGAAACGGCAATGATTTGCGTGGTTTTTGCAATATTTTTAAATTTTTTTGCAACCGTATCTGCTGTATACCCGCTGATACCGGCATCGATTTCGTCAAAAATATAGGTTGATATGCCGTTCAAATTTTTCAGCTGAGTTTTAACGGCAAGCATAAATCTGCTTATTTCTCCCCCGCTTATAACTTTGCTTAAAGGTTTAACGGGTTCACCTTTGTTTGCAGAAAATTCAAAATAAATTTCATCACAGCCGTTATTGTTTTGCAAATTTGCCGATTGTCTTGAAAATTCATTAAATTTGATATTGAAAACCGCATCGGGAATATTGAGAGTTTTAAGCTCGTTTTCAATAGCTTTGCTAAATAACTGTGCCGCCCGTTTCCTTAAAACGGAAAGCTTTAGGCATAATTCATATATTTTATCGTCGCAAATTCTTATTTTTTCGGCATATTGTTCAATTAATTCGGCACTGTTGGAAATAGCGTCGCGCTCAGCGATTATTCGCTCTTTATAGGATATTATTTCTTCTTCTGTCGCTCCGTATTTTTTAATAAGCGACTTGATTAAGCTTATTCTGTCCTCTACGGTTTGAGCCTCATTTTCGTCAAATGAAAGATTGTCCGCAATATCGGTTAACGAAACGGCAATATCCGAAACGTCTGCGTTTACCGCATCGAGTCTGTTTAAAATACTGTTATACTCTTCGCTTATTCCGCTTATTTTTCCAAATTCGCGTGAAGCAGAATAAAGCAAATCGGAAACCCCGCCGTCATTGTTAATAAATTCCTTTACGGCATTAATTGCGTTTAATATCTTTTCTACGTTAATGATTTTATTTCTGCGTGCTTTGAGTTCTTCAAACTCCCCGACCTTCAAATCGGCATTTTCTATTTCTCTGATCTGATATTCGAGTAAATCAAGCTTTCTTTCACGCTCCGTATCGTCTCCGCCAAGCAAAGATATTTTATTTCTTAGCTGGCGTTTTTCCGTAATACGGTTCGCAATTTCAGTTTTAATACTTTCAGCATCATTACCAAGTAAATTATCAATGACTTTAAGCTGATTGTTTTCGTTTAAAAGAAAAAAATGCTCGCTTTGACCGTGTACGTCAACAAGGTGAACAGTTACAGACTTTAACATTGATAGTGTAACGGTGTTTCCGTTAATTTTTATATTACTTTTTCCGTCAACGCCCAACCTACGCGAAATTATAATTTCGCCCTCACTGTCAATGTCGTAATCTTTCAACAATGCAATGGCTTCACTCTTTTCGTCGACCTTGAATTCCGCCTTGACAAGAGCCTCACGCTCACCATAACGTATCATCGTTTTATCTGCCTTGCTTCCCAAAACAAAATTAATAGAGTCGAGAATTATCGATTTACCCGACCCCGTTTCACCTGATAATACGTTAAGACCGCTATCAAATTCTATATCGGCTTCTTTAATTAAAGCTATATTTTTAACGTACAGTCTATTTAACATTTATATATACTCTTTAAGTTTGTTAACTACCGCAGGCGTATTTTCATTAGTATCGACAACTATTAAACACGTATCGTCACCAGCAATAGTTCCGAGAATCTCTTTAATTTGTAGCGAATCAATGAATATACATACGGTTCCACCGTTCCCGTGCATCGATTTGATTATTATTATATTGTTGGCGTAATTGATTGAAAGCGCACATTCTCTGAAAAGCTTCAGCTTTTTATCAAGTTCAGATTCATAAGAGTTTTCAAGACAAGCATATTTATACTTTTTTGTAGAACCCGAAATCTTATACAGCTTTAATTCCTTAATATCGCGTGAAATAGTTGCCTGCGTAACATTAAAATTGAGTTTATTCAGTTCGGCGCAAAGCTCTTCCTGAGTATCTATTTCTTTTGATGCTATCAGTTCAAGAATTTTTTGTTGTCTTGCGTTTCTATACATTATTTACTCCAAATGTTGAGTTTAATTAATAGTTTATCAAAGAAATCTTTGTCTCCGCGTGAAATGAATTCCGCAACAAAATCAGACTTTCTAACAGTAAACCGAGCGTTACCGCTGACGGTATCGAGAATTTTGCCGTCTACAACTACGTTTAACTGAGTTTTTGGACTTAACGAATTGACGGTTACAACCGAGTTCGCATTAAATACTACCGGACGCGAATGCAGGGAATGCGCACATATAGGCGTAAGAATAAAAGCATTTAAATCAGGGGCGAGAACAGACCCTCCGGCAGATAGCGAATACGCCGTTGACCCGGTAGAAGTGCTTACTATTATACCGTCGGCAGAATAGTTATCCACAGTAACTCCGTCAATTTCCGCATTTAACGAAACGGTATTGCTGAAATTCTGCCCGCCCGTACTCCGTTGAATTACGAAGTCGTTCAATGCATAAAATTTTTTATCTGCGTATGAAATTTCAAGCATTATTCTGTTTTTCGTTGCAAAATTACCGTTACAGATAAGTTTAAGCGCATCAGTTATTCTTTCCTGCTCAAATTCCGTCAGGAAGCCGAGATGCCCGTAATTTATGCCCAAAATTTTAACGTACCGTCTTGCGCATTCCGAAGCCACCGTCAAAATGGTACCGTCACCGCCGAGAACAAGTAAAACGTCAAGTCCGTCAAGCTCGTCTGGCGTTGATACAATGTTAGTTTTTATACCGTTCGGTTTAAAGAAACTTTCAATCTCTTCTATATATTTTAAGTTTTCTTTAAGATGATTTTTATTATAGTAAATCCCGACTTTCATCTCACTGATTATACATCTTTTTATACAAATATGCAAACAAAAAGCCCGTTAAATTTATAATTTAACAGACTTTATTAATATTTCATTTATATTTTTGCATTCGGCATTTTTCTTAAGCAAAACGACGTATTCAAAATTTTTACCGCTGACGATCGGGGCGTTAGTCAGCTTCTGCGGTATTAATTTACACTTTTCCGCAAAATTTAAAACTTTATTTAAAATGTTCTTACGGGTATTGCTGTCACGCAGTATTCCGTTTTTACCCACTTTACGGCTTTCGCATTCAAACTGAGGTTTTATAAGTGCTAAAACAATGGCGCCGTCGTCTAGAACATTGCTTACACCTTCCAGAACGTAAGTAAGCGAAATAAAGCTTACGTCAATTACGATACCGTCAAGTTTTTCAGAAAAAAGACTTTCGTCAAGATTCCTTGCATTATAATTGTCTATTACGATAACGTTTTTATCCAACAGGCTTTTGTCAAGCTGGCTTTCTCCAATATCGATACAATAAACTTTCTCTGCACCGTTTTGTAACAGACAATCGGTAAAACCGCCGGTGCTGGCTCCGATATCCGCAAAAATTTTCCCGTTGACGGAAACATCAAACTCTTTAAGCGCCTTGCTCAGCTTAAATCCGCCCGCGGAAACATAGTTTTCTTCCGCAGTAATAATTTCAATTTTGTCCCCGGGCTTATATACGTAAGAAGGTTCGATTGATTTTCCGTTTACAAGAACAAGTTTTTTTGATATTGCAACTGCGGCTTTCGTCCTCGACCCGAATTGCTCCGATAAATATTTATCTAATCGCATTGGTTATGTATTCCGCAATATATTCGCCTGTAATTTTATAATCGTTCATAAGCTCAGACACGCTTGCGTGCGTTATAAATTCGTCGGGATATGCAAAATTTTTGATAATTTTGTCTTTATCGGAATAAAACGTGTTAATAAGCGAGCCAAGGCCACCTGCAAGCATATTGTCCTCGACCGTTACTATACGTTTTTGTTTAAGATTATCAAGCATTTCACTGTCAACAGGCTTAACAAATCTTGCATTGATAACTTCAACTCCTATGTTTTTGCCTTCAAGTATCTGCATTGCAACCAAGGCATCGGTCACTGCACGCTCTCCGCAGGCAATAATTGCAACTTCTGCGTTTTTGTTTGCCGACAATATTTCCCATTTACCGCGTATAATATCAGTCTGTACTTTAAAAACACTCTTCCCCTCTCTGGGATATCTGATTGCAAAAGGATAATTGAAATCGGCACTGAATTCCAGCATTGCTTTAAATTCACGAATATCCTTGGGAACGGCAATCGTAAGATTGGGAATCATACTTAAAAATGATAAATCGAAAACGCCCTGATGGGTTTCGCCGTCAGCACCGGATACTCCCGCCCGATCTATACACAACGTTACAGGAAGATTCTGACTGCATATATCAAGCAAGATTTCATCGAAAGAACGTTGCAGAAAAGTTGAATAAACCGCATAATACGGCTTTAATCCTTCCGTTGCCATTGAAGCGCACAAAATTGTAGCGTGTTCTTCGCATATTCCGACGTCTACGGATCTTTGAGGATACCTTTCGAAAAATTCACTTAGTCCCAAACTGGAAGTCATCGCCGCCGTAACCGCTACTATTTTGCTGTTATGTTCAGCTAATTCGCACATCGTTTCACCAAACACCTTCGAGTACTCGGTAGAAACCGTATCAGCGCTTGAAACCGATATGCCGTGAGTTCTCTCGGGATTCTCTTCACAAAATTCGTATCCCTTACCCTTTTTTGTAATAATATGTAAAATTACGGACTCGTGTTTTAATCTTTCTTTAATTTCGGTCAGCTTATCAATTAAATTTTCTAAATTGTTTCCGTCGTAAACTCCGTCGTATTTGAAGCCAAATCTGTCGAAAATATTTGCGTGCTTATTCTTTTTTGCAATATGTTCGTCGTTTTCGCTAAGAAATTCAAGATATTCGTGCATACTGCCGACGGTTGGAGAAATCGACATTCCGTTGTCGTTCAATATTACCAGAATATTAGTATTCAAAAGCCTTAAACTGTTAAAAGCTTCATAAATCAATCCGTTATTGAACGAACCGTCGCCTATAACAGCAATTACGTTAAAATTTTTACCGCAAATATCGCGTGCTTTTGCGATGCCCAAAGCGGCGGAAATCGAAGTACCCGCGTGTCCCGTGTTGTAACAGTCAAATCGGCTCTCTTCCCTTTTCGGAAAACCGGAAATACCGCCTTTTTTGCGTAGAGTATTGAAATTTTCGGCTCTTCCCGTAAGTAGCTTATGGGCGTAACACTGATGCCCGACGTCGAATATCACCTTATCTTCAGGAAAATCAAAAACGTAATGCATGGCAACCGTCAACTCTACTGCGCCCAAATTAGACGACAAATGTCCGCCGTTTTTGAGTACGGTGGACAAAATTTTCTGACGTAAATTTTCGCATAACGAATTTAACTGCGACGCATTTAAGCTTTTCAGTTGCTTACCGCTGTAAAATTCAGGCATTTATTTTTCCTTTTTGAAAAACGTTGTAAATTTCGCAAACGAAAATACAATTTGCTTGTTGTATTTCATTGCAAAGTGCTTGAATATTGCTTTACCGCCGACGGTCAAAGCGCCTATAACGGCGCTAACCCCTATTGAAGCTACAATTTCCCATATATTTCCGTCGGCATATGCAGAGATGTAAACCACAAGCACTGCGCCTGCGGCACCGCTGACGATACCGCAGATGTCGCCTATTACGTCGGCAAAAATACTTCCGAGCTTAGTAGCATTCTTGCAAAGCGTAACGGCGCGTTTTGCTCCCTTTATTTTATTCGAAGCCATTGCGTGAAATGCATCAAGCTGGCAGGTAATTACTGCATTTGCCAATACGTCGCACCCTATATTCAATACGAGAAGTACTATTAATACTATTACGCAAATATATACGGGACTGCCTTTTATTGATATTTCAGTTAAAAAGCTGAATAAAACGGTTAAAGCAAAAGACAAAAATAATACGCTTAAACCCCAAGAGAGCCAGGACGGCATTATTTTTTTCTTTTGCTTCTTCTTTTTGGTAGATTTTTCTTGTTTTGGTTGTTCCTCTTCTTTATCCATTTCCTTATCTCTAAAAATAATACGCACTTTATGTGCGTATATAAGTAATATAGTGGTTTATATTAAATAAACTTTGCGGTTTAGGTTCGGTAGGATTTC
>CAMUNT010000008.1 GCA_947090365.1 uncultured Clostridia bacterium | reverse complement strand
ATCCTGCTCAATTGCATCGGAAACGTGTCGGTATCTTTTTATTACGATTTCAACCACTTTTTTTGTCATAATTCAGTAACTATTCCGTCATTACACATTATAAATGGTTTTTATCCGCAAAAATTCCCAACTTTTTGCAATTTTAGACATAATTCGCCAAATAAAAATATTCGTCCATCAATATAGATTACGTATGCGGGCAAAAAGTTTCATAAAAAAAGAAAAACACCGCAAAAAACGGTGTTTTTCTTAACTGAACACAAAATTATAATAAAATTTTATTAAGTAAATTTATAAAATTTTCTTCGTTTAAAACGGTTATCCCATCCATTCCGTAAGCTTCAAGGTAATATTCTTTATTATCCACTTTAAAGCTTGCGTATGCATGCATCGATTCATTCATAGTCAGCTTATAATCAATTTTCAAATTATTTACCGCTACGCTTTCAGTTAATTTAGCGTAATCGCCTATGTTATAAAATTCATAGTTCGGATACGTTCTTATGCGGTAAGTTACGTAAAAAGCATCGGAAGCACCGCCGTTTTCGACGGATAATAAACAACGATTTAAAGTATATAGTAATACATAATTATTATCACTCTTTAAGACGTCTTTACTTGCAAATTCCGTACGAAAAACTTTCGTCATATCGAACAAGTAAATATCTTCCCTGCTTGTAATTTCTTCTAACTCTGTTTCAAGAGTAACCGCATCGTTTGCACCAAAAACCTTCGGCAGATTATTCGCATTACCGCGCGGTAAAAAAATTCCGAGCAATATACCAGCTGTTGCCAAAAGGACAATAACCAAAGAAACAATAAATTTTTTCCTTTTGTTGTTGCCCGATACTCCGCGCCCGTTGACGTTATCGGCAAGCTCGTACACAGGAACGACAGCCGCGCTTCTTTCATCAGGCTCGGCAAAAATACCGTTCTCTTTCGCCCACTCTTCAAACGGCTTTTCGGGGGTTGAAAATTCTTTATTAATTTTTTCTTTCAATTCGTCGTTTTCTTTCATATTTTTATGTAATATTAATTATATATCCGTCTTCAATTGTAATATATTTGTTCAGGCGTATCATTGCCAAAGTTGCCGTAGAAAAACCGGTGTGTACGTAAAGATAGTTATCTTCCTGAATCAATCTATTGGACGCGTCGTAATATCTTATATTTTTATACCCGTAAACCGCAACAGTATGTAAACCCTTAACAACAGTACTGTTTATCGTATCGTACCCGTCGTAAGTTGTTAGGCTACCGAAACCTACTATAGAAAAGCCGTCCATAAATACGGTAAGCAGTTTATCAGCCTTCAAGGCCTGCATATAGGCAGATCTGTTAAGCGAAGAGTTGCTGTAAATGCTTGATATTTCGATATTTCTGCCCTTACTCTTCACGTACGAAGTCATTCCGCTTATATAGCCCGGAATAGTAGTTCCCTCAGAAGTAGAACCCATTCTTCTATAAAGCTCCTGGTGCATTGCATTCACCCCAGCACCCTGACTGCCGTAAACAAACTGTCCCATAAAAATACTGCCGTTGTGATTAGGGATTAACTCTTCGTAAACTCTGTCAAAATGGCCTATTATCGCACCGCCGGCAGTAATGGCGCAGGCATTTTCTATTCCGCTTGCCATATAAACGGGCAAATTATAATAATTGATGTACTTATCGGTTTCGTCTTTGCGCGCATAATAAACGGTTTCTTCTTCATAGCTTTGGATAAGCCCGCCGTAGGGCACTGCCGTTCCGGCATAACGGTTTTCAACCGTATGCGCATCGGCAACGATCGGGACGTTGATTACGCAAAAGCAACAGCAAAGAAACAGCACAAAACTAAAAACTAAACTTAAAGACTTTTTCATTAGTATCACCTCTTCAATAAAATATTCTATATATTAAGGTTACGCATCAATTAAAAAAGTCTCAAATATTTATCGCTCTAATAAATATTTTAATTTTTCCTTTATTACAGCAATCTCTCTGTTTACCGTACTTCTTGAAACAAGTAAAAAGTTGGCTATTTCTTCGATATCGTAATCATAAAGATAAAACAGTTGAAAAACTTCCTGCTGTCTTTTCGGTAATTTACTAACTGCATAATTAATTTCGGTTTTGAATTCCGTACTAAAATCTTTCGAGTAATACGTTTCGTCAATAAATTCCGTGTAAACGTATTTCGAATTGCCCTTTCTAAAGTTAAGAATTGCATACTTCAAAGAACCGAGCATCCAGGCATTAGGACATTCGACCGGACCATAATTTTTGGCATTTTTCAAAATGCTCATAAACACGTTGGAAACGATATCTTCGGCATCGGCCTTATTTTTAACATCAAGCCGAGCAGTAAATAACAGTCTGGGATGATAATAATTGTATATATCTTTCAATGCATACTTATTTCCGTTTGCAATTAATTGAAGACAAGTGTTAAAATTTTCCGACGTCATTTAATTTCTAATTGCCGACAAATGCTTTCATAACAGAAAGGGCAAGTTCCTGATTTTCTTTAGTTAATTGTTCGAATAAATATAAAACTTCACGCTGTTCGGCAGTCAAATCACATTGACCACCTTCGGCAAAGAACTCTGACAACGTTATATTCAGGCCATTGCAAATTGAATAAAGAGTAGTTATTTCGGGCTCGCCCGACCTTGTGAACAGCGAACTGATAACCGAAGGATTAAGATCCGAAGCTTTGGCAAGTTTATTATTATTCAATTTTTTGATATTCATATAATATCTAACACGTTGCTTAATGTCAATCATATTGCTACCTATAAATATTATAATGCTTTAAATGAATACAAGCAATAGTATAAGTATTCGGTTAAAGCATTTTGATATTCATTTAAAGCATTATAACCTAACGGGAACTTCCGTTCGGAAGTTCCCGTTTATTAACCAATACGTTTTTGTTCGGTTTTGTCTTGCAGTAAGTATTCTTTAATGGCGGTGAATTCGTCCCTGCATTTTAAATGAATTTCTATCGTTCCGTCCTCGTGAATAAATATATTTTCTATAAGCTCCACGACGACGTCACGCGTCAACGTCTTCAATCCGCGATATTTTTTAAACGTTTCGATAAACTCGTTAGCTCCGCCTACTCCGTTTTTACCGTTTTCTATTTCATCTCCGATCCGCGTCAATTCTGCCTGAATTTTTACGCTTTTTTTCTCGTACTCCTCTTTCAAAGCAAAATACTGCTCTTTTCCGAGTACGCCGTCCTTGTAGTCGGGATATAAATCAGCCAGAATTTTCTTCGTTTTATTCAGCTCTTTCAAACGCACTTCAAACTCTGCATTCAACGCCCCAAACCTGCTGTTTTTTCTTTCCTCTTCGTTCATTTTTTCAACGGCGCGGTCAAAGTCTACTGCTATGCCTATATACTTATTTAAAAAAGTTAAAACCGTATGTTCAAGCAAATCAACGCGTGTAGCGTGTTTAGAGCACTCGTGAAGCTTTTTATACGAAGAACAAACGAAATATTCGTAAACCTTGTTATTCTGCCTAACGACGCGTTTCTGCATTGCCCTTCCGCAGTCTGCACATTTTATAAAACCCGCAAATACCGAAAGAGAAGTACCGTTCGGAGAAGTGCGCGTATCGCGCTTCAACAGGGCTTGAACCTTATAGAAATCTTCTTTTAAAATTATCGCTTCGTGTGTATTTTCAACGGTTATTCTTCTGTTTGCTTCTACGGTTTTCGATACGTGAATTTTATAGCTTACGGTTTCATTCTTTTTCTGTACGAGGTTGCCTATATATAACTCGTTTGTCAGAATTCTGCGCACCGTAGAATCGCTCCACGCACTCTGATTAACTGCTTCTTTTCTGTAATCCGTCGGGTTCGAAATCCCTCTGCGACTCAGTTCGCGGGCGATACTTAAAATACTGTATCCGTCTAAAAATCTGGCGTAAATAAACCTGACCGTTTGCGCGGACTGTTCGTCGACTATAAGCTTATTGTGATCCGACACATCCTTTTTGTAGCCGTACGGCGCAAAAGAGCCGATAAATTTCCCCTGCCTGCGCCTTATATCCAGTGCAGAGCGCACTTTCAACGAAATGTCACGGCAATATTCATCGTTTATAATATTTTTAAACGGTACTATCACGTTATTAACAGACTGAGGATTTGCACTGCTGTCGATATTGTCGTTTACCGAAATAAATCTTATCTTAAAAAGCGGAAAAACCGTTTCAAGATATTTTCCCGCTTCAACGTAATTTCTCCCGAAACGGGACAAATCTTTTACGATTACGCAGTTTAATTTTTTGCCTGTAATATCACCCAGCATTCGCTGAAACGCCGGACGCTCGAAGTCGGTTCCGCTCCAACCGTCGTCGATATAAACGTCATACAAATTAATTTCGTTATGCTCGAAAATAAATCTCTCTAAAATAGCTTTCTGCGACGAAACGCTTTCGCTTTCGGCTTTATCGCCGTCCTCTTTGGATAAACGAATATACAGCCCCGCATTCCAGATATTTTCAGAACGTAAAAAGGCTGTATTTATTGATTGATATTTGCTTGTTCTTGCCATATATGTACGCCGTCGACAGACAAAAACACTTTAACACTAAGCTGATTATACACTTTGCGCGACGAATTTTCAAGTATTTTACTTACCTCTGTTACTTGCAATTTTTACCAATAAGCGTTCGATTTCCGGCGCATTCTTTTTACGTGAAAACACCACCTTGACTTTCGTGTCATTAACTTTTATTTCGTATGGGTTATTAACTTTAATTAAAAACTGCTTAATTCTGTCGATAACCGTCAAATTACCGTCTATTTCCAAATTTTCGATTTCGGCTAAATCAATATTTTCAGATTGCATATTTAATTTTTTACCATTATCGAATTTGATTATACGCGATATCGCTACTTACGTTTCAAAAACAAAAAAGGAAGTTCTTTTCGAACTTCCTTTTTTTACTAAAGTTAATGCTCAGAATTTGAAAGTGTTTTCCAGCGTTGACCATTTTTTATCTTTATCGGAAAGATTGAGCGCCGTTCCGTCAAGCAAAGAATAGCCCTCCGCATCGGCATTGCCTTTATATTCACCGACGACTTCCGGCCACTTTATACCGATGGCAGGGTCGTTCCACGCAAGCCCGCCCTCGTCGCCGGAATGATAAAAGTCGGTTACTTTATAACAGAACTCGGCCTCATCGCTCAGAACCAAAAAGCCGTGTGCAAAACCTTCTGAAATATAGAATTGCTTTTTATTTTCTTCGGTAAGCTCTACCCCGTACCATTTGCCGTAAGTCTTGCTGCCCTTGCGCAAATCGACCGCAACGTCGAAAACCCTGCCTTTAATAACGCGGACAAGCTTGCCCTGAGGATACTGCTTCTGAAAGTGCAAGCCCCTTAATACGCCCTTTGTGCTCATTGATTGATTATCCTGAACAAAGTTCATTTTAAGTCCCGCTTCTTCCATATCGCGTTTATTGTACGTTTCCATAAAATAACCGCGGCTGTCGCCGTGGACGGCAGGTTCGATAATATGCAAGCCTTCTATACCGCCGACGTTCTTTTCAACTTTAATCTGCATTGTACACTCCAAGTTCTTTCATATATCTTTCAAGCGCATTGCGCCACGTAGGCAAAGGTTCAAATCCATTTTCGGAAAGCTTGCTTTTACTAAGTCTGCTGTTAAACGGTCTTACCGCCTTAGATAATCCGTATTCTGCAGTAGTAACGGGAATTACGCTCGTCTTATAACCCGCCTGCCTGTAAATTTCTTTCGTGAAATCGTACCAACTTATATATCCGCCCTCGTTCGTCGCGTGATAATAGCCGTATTTTTCCGTTTCAATCATATCAACAAGCAGACGCGCCAAATCGTAAGTGTAAGTCGGCGTGCCGATCTGGTCGTTAACCACCCTTACCGTATCGTGTGTTTTGCCAACTTTTAACATAGTTTTTATAAAATTATTGCCGTTTTTGCCGAAAACCCACGCAATTCTGACTATAAAATACTTATTCAGATTATTTGCAACCGCAAATTCGCCTTCAAGCTTGGTTTTTCCGTAAACACTTAACGGTTTATAATTTTTACAGTCTTCCGTCCAGGGTTCTTCACCTTGTCCGTCAAAGACGTAATCGGTTGAAATATATGTCATTTTGCAACCGAGCGCTTTGCACTCTTTTGCAATATTTTCCGTTCCGACAGCGTTGACAAGGCGAACCTTCTCTTCATTGTCCTCCGCCAAGTCAACCGCCGTCCACGCGGCGCAGTGAATTACAGCGTCGGGCTGGACTTTATTCATAACCGAGGCTACGCTTTTTTTATCGGTTATATCCATTTCTTCTATATCCACCCCGACGGCTTCGTGTCCTCGTTTTTCAAGCTCGTTGACTACGTCAAAACCCAACTGCCCTTTAACGCCCGTTACTAAAACTTTCATTTTCTGTTTCCGTACATTTTTTCATAGTAATTTTTATATTCGCCGGAAATTATCGTTTCCCACCATTCGCGGTTCTCAAGATACCATTTTATCGTTTTCTTTATTCCGTCCGCAAACTTCGTTTCTGGAAGCCATCCCAGTTCGTTATGAATTTTAGCGGGATCGATTGCGTACCGCATATCGTGGCCCTTTCTGTCCGCAACGTAAGTTATCAGACTTTCGGGTTTACCGAGTTCTTTACAGATTAATTTTACTATGTCGATATTAGTCATTTCGTTATGACCGCCGACGTTGTAAACCTGCCCGATGCGCCCTTTATGCACTATTAAATCTATTGCCTTGCAATGGTCTTCCACATACAGCCAGTCGCGTACGTTTTCACCCGTTCCGTATACGGGAAGCGGTTTATCGTTCAATGCGTTCGCTATCATAAGCGGTATTAATTTCTCGGGGAAATGATAAGGGCCGTAATTGTTTGAACAACGGCTGACAGATACGGGCAAGCCGTACGTTCTGTGATAAGCCAAAACCAACAAATCGGCAGAAGCTTTTGAACTGCTGTACGGACTGCTGGTGTGAATGGGAGTATTTTCAGTAAAAAACAAGTCGGGCCTGTCAAGCGGTAAATCACCGTAAACTTCATCCGTAGATACCTGGTGATAGCGCTTAATTCCGTATTTACGGCAAGCATCCATTAACGTTGCCGTACCTAAAATATTGGTTTGGAGGAATATTCCGGGGTCCTCTATACTTCTGTCAACGTGGCTTTCGGCCGCAAAGTTTACGACAATTTCGGGTTTTTCCTCCTCAAACAGCTTATAAACCGCCTCTCTGTCGCAAATATCGGCTTTAACAAATCGGAAATTTTTGTTATTCATTACCGAAGCAAGAGTAGACAGATTACCCGCATAAGTCAGCTTGTCCAGACAAATGATACGGTAATCGGGATATTTTTTCAACATATGGAAGATAAAATTACTTCCTATAAATCCCGCTCCGCCCGTTACTATTATAGTCATATTTTCTCTCCTATTTACTCATTTTAACGCCGGCAACTTTTTTCAGATGTTCGCCGTACGGTGATTTGCCGTAGCTTTCGGCAATTGTGATTAAATGGTCTTTGCTTATCCAGCCGTTGCGGTATGCAATCTCTTCAGGTGCCGAAATGGTAACAGCCTGACGCTGTGAAAGCACCCTCACAAATTCTGCCGCTTCGAACAAGCTGTCCATAGTTCCCGTATCCAGCCACGCAAAGCCCCTGTCAAGAAGCTGAACAGTCAAATCGTTAGCTTCCAGATATTTTGCATTCAAATCCGTAATTTCAAGCTCACCGCGTTTAGACGGCTTAATTGCTTTCGCAAATTCCACAGCGCGGTTATCGTAAAAATACAGACCCGTAATACAGTAATTCGATTTGGGCTTTTCAGGCTTTTCTTCAACGGACAATACGGTTCCTTTATCGTCAAATTCAACAATACCGAACCTCTCGGGATCTTTTACGCCGTAGCCGAATATGGTCGCTTTACCGCGCTCTGCATTCTGCTTCGCCTCTTTCAGCATTTTAGTAAAACCGTGGCCGTAGAAAATATTGTCGCCCAAAATCATTGCGACGGTATCATTGCCTATAAATTTTTCGCCTATTATAAACGCCTGCGCAAGTCCGTCAGGTGAATGCTGAACCGCATATTGCAAACAAATTCCGAACGCGCTTCCGTCCCCCAACAACTCTTCAAACCTCGGGGTATCCTGCGGCGTAGAAATTATTAATATTT
The DNA here is from genome assembly GCA_947090365.1 of uncultured Clostridia bacterium. Lineage (GTDB taxonomy): Bacteria > Bacillota > Clostridia > Christensenellales > Borkfalkiaceae > Coproplasma. The sequence goes on along the minus strand of CAMUNT010000008.1, from coordinate 23,177 downwards.
CTTTTATCCCCGCATTCATTAAAACCGACAGCGGGTAAAAAATCATCGGCTTATCATACACAGGCAGCAATTGCTTACTTGTTACTCTTGTCAACGGATACAATCTTGTTCCGCTTCCTCCCGCCAAAATTATTCCTTTCATATGTTCTCCTCTTGCTCGTTATTCATCTCTTGTTCGGGCTCGTCTTCCTGCGGATTTTGCTTTTTAATAAGTTTTCTGAACAGAGCTAATAAACTTTTATAATTAACGACGCAATAGACAGCGAATAAAACGCTGTATACGGCTAAACCTATCCACAGGCTAAGCAGGCTTGCGCATAGAATAAAGCCGACCGTCATAACGGTTTCGATGATAAATTCTTTTATTATTCTTATATGGATAGTCTTTAAAACAAAAATTTCGGAAAGGACAGAGTTAAGCATAATTACAAAAACAACGCTTACCAGCAGTAAAGTTACGTTATTAAAAACGTAAGTGCACAGCACGAACATAATTATGCCGACGGCTATCGAAATACCGTTTGCAAGAAGCATCAGCTTTTCTTTTCGGTAAACTTTTAAGTAGTTGTTGGTAAGCAGACTCACCTTTGACGAATAAATTATTATCGGCAATAAAATACCCAGATAGACAAGACTTTCCGAATATTTGGGAAGCCACAAATTCAAAATCCAGCTTCCGACAAAATAGAATATTATCATAAAAAACAGAATAGGAGAAAGCATTCCCCTTACCGTTTTATATAATTCTGGCAATTTTTCAGGTTTTATCCGTTGCAACGACGGAAACATTACGACACTGATTGCCGACACAAAAACGAGAAAAATATTCGAAACACTGAACGCAAACGCGATTTTTCCGAATAAAAGCTTATCCCAATGCCATTGAATAAGCATTTTGGCACTGCCCACCATTAACATTGACGACCAGTTTGCCATCATTAAGATAATTCCCGACGCGACGTTTGTCTTTAACTCGGAAAAGGTTTCCTTTAAATTCAGACTTTTTCCCAAAAATAACCCACGGTTGAATATCGCGCCTATGGTAAACCCTACGGCGTCACCTATCAAATCCGCAATACAGTACCAATAAAAATCGTTAACTTTCAGCAGTAAAAGTACTGCTACGCAAACCCCGTAGGTAAGTCTTTGCGCGATAGTCAAAAACACGTACTTGTCTATGCGGTTCGTTATCTGAAACATATAAGAGCTATACGTTACGATATTTTTAGAAATAATCCCGACGGCAACGAGCGCAAAAATTATCTTATCTGGATAATCTAAGACCGACAACGATATTACGGTCATTAAAAGTGTAATAACGCAGGTAAAGGCCAACAGAATAATAAACTGTGAGCGCAAACGTGCCTTATCTAATTCTTCGTAGTCGTATTTTGAATATCTTAACACCAAGCCGTCGAGAATTCCGAAATGCAAAATACCGACGTACCCGACGTACAGAACGTAAGTCTGCCAATAAGCATACTGATATTCGTCTATGAATTTAGGAACTATAAGCGTTAAAACAAAGCTTACGGCCAACGATATGATTTGCGCTATTATCGAATAAACAACGTTTTTCGCAAATTTTTTTGACGTTATAATTTGCGCCATTATTTAATTTATTTCCTGTTCTTTTTCATATAATCTATCATCTTGGCATAAACGGTTTTTAAAGTACTTTCGGGCTTCCAGCCAAGATTTTGTAATTTCTGCGTGGATAAATTCATTTTTAACGTTTTGGCGTAACCTAATTTTTCTGCGTCGCCGTTGTCTTCGATTTTAACGCTAACCCTTCCTTCACCGAACTCTTTTGCGACCATTTCAGCCATTTCATAAATGGAACAATAGGTTTCTTCGTTAGCCACGTTATACGCTTCGCCTACGGCTCCTTTAAGTAAAACGGTTAAAATCGCACAAACGGCATCGTCTATATCAACGTAGTTTCGTTTCGTTTCACCTTTGGTTTTCAAAACGATATCTCTGCCCTCGATAGCGCATCGGGCGAATTCGGCGAATACTCTGCCGTCGTTATACTCTACCCCTTCGCCGAACGTCTGGGTAAGCCGAACAACTTTTGCGGGTACACCGTACTCCGAAGCGTATGAAGAACAAAGCGATTCACATAATCTTTTACTTTCCGGATAACTTGAACGCACGCTCATAGCATCTATATTCGAAGCAAAAACTTCATTTATCTTTTCGTCGGTTGCAGGCGTTCCGTACACTTCCATAGTCGAAAGATATACGAAACCTTTAAGCGGATTTACACGCGAAAACTCCAACAAATTTTTAGTTCCGTAAACGGAATTAAGTATTACTTCAACGGGCTCCGCTATAAATTCTTTACTCGCCGTTTTGCTTGCCCCGTGAATAATGTAGTTTATGCCTAAATTTTCGGGTGACAATTGACAAACGTCACAAACGATATAATGAATATGCTCTTGCGGAAGCGAGGAAAATATTTTAATTGCTTTTTCCTTGTTACGTACCAAAGCATACACTTCTATCGGCTTTTTCCCTTTGTGCGAAACAAGTTGTTTCACAAGCGCTTTTCCTATTAAACCGCTTGCCCCCGTAACGAGTATTTTACTGCCTTCAAAATCCGAAATTTCCATTAATCGTCCACCTCTTCGCCGTAGCCGTAAATCTGGGCGTTTTCTTTCGCGTCGAGTATTGCACGCATAGTATAAAAATCGTCGGGAGTGGTTATTTTGATGTTTTCGTACGGTCCGTCAAGCATATATAAAGCATATCCGTATTGCTTCATTAACGTACAGGAGTCTATGGAATTTGTTATTCCGTCTTTCATCGCCTGCTTGTGAACGGAAAGAATATCGTCCAGCCAAAAGCTTTGGGGCGCCTTTGCAACGCGCGAATGATCTCTTGAAGGAACCTGCTCAACTTTACCGTCCCCGTCGACTACGACGATAGTTTCCTTTACTATGCCCGCGGTGATAGCGGAACCGTTTGCTTTTACGCACTTAATATTATCCGAAAGCAGTTTTGAATTTATAAGCGGGCGGACACCGTCGTGAATTAATACAATAGCCTTGCTTCCGCCGGCAACCTCTTTTGCGGCGCAAAGTCCGTTATAAATAGACAGCTGTCCGCTTTCGCCGCCGCTAACTACTTTTTTTACTTTTTCAATGCGATATTTATATAAAAGCTTTTCCAAATGCGGTATCCAGTCTGAAACGCAGGCAACGACGATTGCGCCAATTTCTTCGTTCTTCTGAAAATGCTCTAAGGTATGAATAATAATCGGTTTACCGTGCACCTTCAAAAATTGTTTGGGCGTTTCTTTACTGTGCATTCTGCTTCCGACACCGCCCGCAAAAATTACACCTATATTAATTATTTTACCGTTTTCCATTCTGCGCTCCCTTCTACCAAACCATATCGTATAACGTAACCGTTACGCTTTTTTATACCGAAAATACCGAAATAGAAAATAGATAACCACCCAATTTCATAAATGAAGCCCAATGTGAACCGTCCGAAGAACTGTTCTGCAATAGGGAAAAACAGCACCGAATAAATCATCATGCAGTACACTAACCATGCGAAATTGTACTTAACTTTTTTCGCATTAATAAAGAGCAATTGAAATAAAGCGCCGATAATAAACGGAAAAAGAATTACTCCGAAATAACCGAAATCTTCTACGTACGGTTTAAGCGCCGAATAAATATTCGAACTGTAACTATATCCGTTAGCCGATTCAAACTTGATAAACACGTCAAATCGGTTAAACGTATGCACGTCAAGATTGATGCCCGCATAACCCAAAATAGTTTTTAAAGAATTTAAAAACGTTGAAAACGTCGCATTACCGTACATTAACGGTTCGTTATAATCTTTCACCCAAAGATTGAAATTATAAAGTCCCGACCCGCCGTAAATACTTATTGAACGTACGAAATCAGATGAGTACTGTTTCATTTTTCCGAACAAGAAAAATAAAACTACTGCAATTATGCCCATTATCGCTATTCTTTTGATTATTTTAACGTTTGCATTCTTTTTTTTATAATTCTCTGTAAAAAACAAAACGTACAGACAAATAAAATAGAACGCATAACGGATAAAAACGTTTCTGTCGGACGCAACTAAAACAGTCGCTATAAAATTGAGTATAGGCAATATCAGGGCAATAACGCTTATTTTATCTTTGCGTGAAAATAATTTTATCATTAAACGGTAAGTATTTATATACGCAATTGCGGTGACGATTTCCCGCATCTGGTTATAAATAAATCCAGGTGTATAATTATTTTCAACAATGCTGTCATATATTTTTCTCAGTTTGTCGCTTAATGAACCTGCGCCGGCGTCGGATAACAGCTTATGCATATAAAGTACGGATAAGCAAGCCGATAGTATTAATAGAAAATATATAGGATAGCGCCTTTTTAAATTAGCATCGTCAACGCTTATTTTTGACGACGACTGCGCATTTACGGAAGTAGAATGCATAATTCTGCTTATAAGTTTTCCGCCTAACCCAAACGATATAATTGCCGTACAGACGTAAAGAACAAATATTCCGTTGATTTTAACTTCCCAATTTACGTAGTTAAAAAGCACGATTAAGAAAGTTACGAAGAACATAAAGCATAACAAAAACCAGGGAGACAATAAATTCTTTTTCCCTGTAAAATATGCAACTATTACGAACACCGCTAAAAGCGCACACATTAAAAATGCCATACCATCTCCGAACTTCAATTTACACTGTTAAAACAAACCGAAAAGTACTTTAATAAAAAAACCGAAATAACTTTCCTTTGTGTACGACCTTAATTCTTTCTGATTTTTTAAAATTTTATATTTATCTTTCAACGATTTTGCTTTGGAACAAACTTTGATTAACGGATACCTTTCAGCCTGCTGAGGAAATTTTTCAACTATTTCCTTTGCTAGCAGACTTCTTCCGTTACGGAATTCCGCCTTACGGATTTTTTTAATTCTTCCCTTAATTTTTTTAGCAAAACTGCTTTTTGCGCCCACTACGTTATTTTCATGCTGTCTGTACTTTATAAAAGACCTCGAATCATATTCAATTCCTTCAAACAAAGAAGCAACCATTGCAATCCAGACATCGTGTATTCTGTTTTTAAGTAACAAAGGTTCAGGTCTATTCTCTTCTTTTTTAAGAATATTGAAAAACTCTTTTGAAAAAACGAACGTACAGCCCGCAATCATATTTTCGGAAAGAACGCTTACGGGCGATAAATGAATATCGGCATCTTCTTTATACCTTAAACAAAGGGAGTTAACGGATTTATCTACGCATTCCTGATTAGAAGCATATAAAAGCTTATTGCTTTTTTGAAGCAATTGCACCGCTTCAATAATTTTTCTTTCTTCCCAGATATCGTCCTGATCTGCAAGCGCGTAATAGTCAAACATATCCGGCACAGAATACAGCGCATTCATAAAACTGTTGCCAACGCCTACGTTTTGGGCAAGTTCAATATGAATATTCGAAAATTTTTCGGCGTATCCGACGAGAACGTTTCCGGTCCCGTCGGACGAGCCGTCGTCACGCACGAAAATTTCAACCTCTACGTCGCTTTGATTTAAAATACTGTCAAGCTGTTCGGCGAGGTATTTTTCTCCGTTATACGTGCTCATAATTACAGCAACTTTCATAATAAATATCTGTTAAGCAATTTATACTGGCTTCCAATAGAATTTCGGTGTACCGAATGCTCCGCTGTTATAAAGCTGTTTTGAAAGTACGGATAAGGAATCTACTCCCTGTGCAATAAAGAACTGAGTATTGCCCTGCGGTACGGCCATAAATAACGAGGAATCGAAACCGCCGAGCTTAACGTCATTGTATACCCAAGATATTACTTCCATAGGTAATCTTCCGGGAAGGATTTTAATTCCGTTTTCTTCTAAAACTGCTTTTGTAAGCGGTAAGCTATCATCGGGAGCAATGACTGCAGGGTGCGGTTTATAAAGTATATTATAGCCTTCATAATCCGCAACAATGCGCTTCAGTATATCCGCAAATTCCGCGTCAGTCAAGCCACCTGTAAAAGGATTTGTACCGGTAATAATCAGATATTCACCTGCTTTATCGAAGTACTCGGTATCGAAAGTAGTTTTATCAAAATTGCAAATCTTTAAAAACTCTGCTTTTTGTTCTGCCGAAAGCTTAGCGTACATTGCATCGGGCGCCATTTTGGGCATATTTGCTTTATCAATTTCTGCCTGTACTTGCGCGTTTGCACTTGTAAGCGTTTCGGGATATGCACACCACATTTCAATATTGCTACGTTGAGCAGCCATAATCGCCATTGTGCTCAATTGCGCGTCGTTATAATAATGCGAACCTGCTACAAGGCTTTCAAAAGTAAGCTGATAATGCTGAACACCGGCTATCGTATTTGTTTCGACATACTCGTTTAAAAAAGCCTGATGTCTGATTCCGTTATACAATTCGGAATTGGACTGCCATAATTCCCATGAATTTGCATCTCTGTACGGGAAAGCAGTATTATACGTCCAGGAGCCGTCCGAAACAAGCTTTACTTCATAACGGCTCTCGGGGATACCGTACTGAACAAACGAGAACAATTCAATCTGATTGAATGCATCACAAATAAATGCCCTGAAATAGCTATGCTCGTCCGCGTTCGCTATACGCGCCATATACTTCTTAGCTTTATCCAACTCGGCCACATCCGCGCCGTTTGCCTTGTATATGAACCTATCGTCATCCATTTCGGAAATATTCAAGGTATCGGTTCTCGTAAACACAAGCATCGATTTATAATCGTTGCTTACCATATCCAGCGCGCAGTACAATACCGGTATAGTGGCGTTAACCCAATAGCAATTATAAATATTGCGTACTTCAACCTTACGGCTGTTTACGACAAAATTACCTTCACCGTCGTTTGCATAATAGGTAAAAATATAATCACCCGTTTTTTCGAATTTAACTTTACCGTCTTTTATGGTAACTTCTTCCGGCGCCGTCACTGTCAGTGCCGAAGTCAAATCATCTATATTGCCTTCATCGTCTGTATCCAAAACGGTTACGCCGCCATACACGTCGAATTCTTCCGTTTCTCTGTCAATTCTAACAGAAGTCAAGCCGACTATTGACAGTTGTGCTTCTTTAACGACCGTTACCTTTCGGTTTTCTACTGTTAAATTGCCTGCATTGTCTTTAACGTAATAAGTAAAAATATAATCGCCTGTTTTATCAAACGTTACTTTTCCGTCAGTTTCAGCAACACCCGCGGGAGTAATGACGTTTAATGAGGACGTTATATCCGATACCTTCCCTTCGTCATCGGCATCGGATACGGTAACCCCTTCATAAATATCAAACGTAGCATTTTTCACGTTAAGGTTTACGTTGCCTATGCCTGCAATAACGGGCGCAACGTGATCCTCTGCGGGCGTTTCATTACCGCAGGCACTTAGCGTAACTACACCCATAGCCAAAACAGTAGCCATAACGGCACTTAAAAATTTTTTCATCAGATCCTCCTAATTATTTATTGTTAGTATTTTATATTTGCTTGCATTACACGTCTTATTCTGTTTTGTAAAACGCTTTAAAAGTATGATGCGATACTCTTTTTTCTTCAGGCGGTAATTTCATATAATCGCCGTAAATGCTTGAAAGATAAGTATCGTACTGTGATATTGCTTTAAAGTTTACGCCTTCAAAAGGCAATTCGGTATATTCGGTAAATACGCTTTTGGGCAATATCTCTTTTTCGCGGTACGACCCGCCTACCGCCGCAGCAAATTCTACGCTGTCGAAATCGATTTTAGTATACTTCTTTTGAATAGATGCAAACAATTTGCTTTTATTTACAAATCTGCTTAAAACAAAAAAGGCGAAACGGAAAGGCTCATAATACCACGCATGAGTTTTTGATTTGAAAAATTTTTTCCAGCCGGCGGCTACAAGCAAATTGCGTTTAAAAGAAGTTGATTTAAATGCTTTAACTGCCTTTTTACGAGTGTTACCCAATCCGTCAATCGGAAACACATCGATATTTACTCCTATTTTATCTCCGTTAACGATGTTATCGTCCTCTAAAACCGTTTCAGGATCATAAATTTTAGCCGATAAGTCAACGTAAGATTTATCAGTTTCCCACGACAAAATTTTAAAAGGGACTTCATTCGAAAGGCAGTAAGAAATAAACGCATCATAATCGGGGCGGGGCATCATAATATCGATGTCGTCATCCCAAGGGATAAAGCCTTTATGACGAACGGCACCAAGCAAAGTCCCCCCACCCAAAGAATATCTTAAATTTTCTTGTTCGCAAATTTTATGAACTGCAATCAACAACTGCAATTCAATTTTTTTCAGTTGTTCTATATCAATTTCACTCATCATATTTCACCGACTTAAATTTAAAGTACCTCTGAATATAAATCTATTAGTAATTTTGCGTTACTTTCTATATCGTATCCGCTTTCATAAACGTACTGTTTAGCGTCAAACCGTTTTATTGGTGTATTCAAAATTAAATCAGCCCAATATTCAGCGCCTTTTTCAAGCTCAGCAAACTCTAAATAAGGAGTAATTTTAACTTCATGCGGAATACAGGAGGAACCTATACAAGGTAAACCGCTTGCTTGTCCTTCAACAAGAACAATACCAAGACCTTCCATAGTTGACGGTAAAACCATCAGGTCAGCACAAAGCAACAAATTCGGAATATCGTTGCGGTTACCGGTCAAAATAACGTTTTCTTTTAAATTATATTCGGTTATTTTATTTTCAATATGCTTCCTCAGACCGCCTTCACCTATAAGCATTAAAGTATACGAGCTATCAGCCCGACAGACGGTTTTTAACACTTCAAGAAAAAATATTTGGTTTTTTTCTTTACATAACCGTCCGATTAAAACTATAACCTTCTTATCTGTTAATGCAAAATCTTTCCTGTATTTTTCCCGTATTTCACCGTCAAATTTATATAATAATAAATCAATCGCATTTTTAAGGACGCAAAATCTTTTATCTTTAATTATTTTTTTACCGAATAGCGCTTGTCCCGCTTCAACCGAACAAGCAAAGAATCTATCGGTTTTTTTCTTAATACCACTCAAAAGAATTTTATTCCGCACCGATTTTATGCACATTTTAACTGCATTCTTTATTGCGGAAATACCGTGAGAAGGTAAAACGAACTTAGTAGCATGGGAATGAACTGCAATATGCTTTACATTGCCGTACTTTATTGAATATTTCTTTATATACTTCTGAACAAGAATTTCACTTATATGAACGTACTGCCATTCATTTTTATGCGCCAAACAGAAATTTTTTAGCTTTTTCTTATAAACATTTACTCTTATAGACGGCTTTTCAATAAAGAATACTCTGCCACCCAACGACTCGGCTTCTGCCGTAAAACTTTTTTCTACTTCTGCAAATACTAAGAAGTCAAATTGCACCCCCCCCCCGTAATTTTGACTATTGATCTATAATAGTTCATTGCGAAGTTTGCAATACCGCTACCTATATTCATAGTTGATAAAACGTGTAAAATACGCATTATTATTTTTCTCCTGTTGATTATAATAATTTATTCTATAATTCGTAAAATTAAATTCTTTAACCCTATACTTTCAGTTTAATCTTTTTTACGTATTTAACTTTTTTCCAGAATCCGTAAAACAGAATTCGTAATACACAAAAAAATGCACGAACGGGATTTCTTTTTTCGCTGACCCTGAAAAGTTTGTATTGATTTTTCGTTAATTTAAGCTTACTGCTTTTGTGCGAAAGCGAAGCATTTCTAACACGATAAAGCGCCAGTATTTCGCTTAAATAATAACATTTATAAAATTTAACGACTTTTAACCATATGGCGTAATCGTTTTCACCGTTAGCTATTTCATCTGGTATCTGCACTGTTCCTATATCGGAACAGTCATACATCACCGTCAAACATCCAGGATAACAATAGTGGAACATTTTCCTTTTTGAAAGTACTTTCGGACCTATTACCTTTATATTGAGTTTCTCGGTCTGCTCATCAACGTGCTCGTACGAAGTATAACTGAACCTATACCCGTTATCCGCCATAAAAGCAAGTTGTTTTTCAAGCTTCTCAGCAAGCCACAAATCATCACTGTCCAAAAAGGCTATCCACTTACCGGTCGCTTCACGCATAGCCAGGTTTCTCGAAGCCGCGGCACCGCTGTTCTTCTCATTTACAAAAAGTTTAATTCTTTCGTCTTTATCGCAAAAGCTACGAATAACTTCAACGGAATTATCGGTAGAGCAATCGTCCACTATTAACAGCTCCCAATTCCGATAAGTCTGGTTTAAAACCGAATTAATCGTTTCTTGCAAAAACTTTCCACAATTATAATTCGGCATTATTATAGAAACTTTACCGTACATTAATTACCTCTTCAATACTGCAAATACCGTTTTAAACATCGTTCCTATATCACGCCAGAAACCGAATTTTTTTAACGACTGCAAGTTGTATTCCATTTTCTGAGGAAGCACGACATCAACGTAAGTATCGTCTACGTTTTCCGCCCCCTCCAAAAGTTCCGCCTCGTCCTTAAATTTAATGCTTGCTTCACTCGTCACACCGGCAGGCAATAATAATGTTGCAAGCATTTCTTCAGAATACTTTTCAACGTACTTAGCTACCTCGGGACGGGTTCCGACAAAAGACATTGTCCCGCGCCAAACGTCAATTAACTGGCTGACTTCGTCCAATCGGCACTTGCGGATAAATTTACCCACACGCGTAATGCGCATATCGTTTCCGACAGTCACCTGCGAACCCATTTTGTCCGCATTGTTCACCATTGTTCTGAATTTGAATATACGAAACTTTTTACCGTATTGTGTAACGCGTTCCTGTCTGAAAAATACGGGCCCGCGCGAATCTATTTTGATTGCTAAGGCTAAAATCAAAAACAACGGCAAAAAAATTATCAGCATAAGCGTCGACACAAAAAAATCAAAGCACCGTTTCCAGAATAAACTGAAATTTCTCTTTCTCAGTCTTTCATAGTAAGGTCTGACAGCTTCATTTTGCATTTCAGGCGGTAACTTTTTCCAATTTTTTACCAGCATCAGACGTATTCCTTTACTATTTCGGAATAAGTTTTAATTATATAATCGACCTCTTCGTCAGTAAGGCAAGTATGCAACGGTAAAGTTATTTCGTTTGCAAAATTTGCGTATGCGTTGGGATAATCTTTTATATCAAACCCTAAATTTTTATACGCCGTATGCATAGGCAAAGGCTTATAATGCACGTTACACGCTATTCCGCGCTCTGCCATTTTAATTATTATTTCATTGCGCTGTTCCAAAGACACGTAAGGAACGCGGGTAATATATAAATGTCCCGACGAACTGTAATTTTCCGTATAGTGATTCAGCACCTTTACGCCGAGTGGCTTAAATGCGGAATCGTATTTTCCGATAATTGCTTTTCTGCGTTTAAGCATCTCGGGATAACGCTTCATCTGCGCAAGCCCTATTGCCGCGGCAACATCCGTCATATTGCACTTGAACCAAGTTCCGACGATATCGTACTCCCACGCGCCAAGCTGGGTTTTTGCAAGCGCGTCCTTGGACTGTCCATGCAGAGAAAGCAGCTGTAATTTGTGATAAATTTCTTCGTTGTCTATTCCTTCTATATCGCGCCAGGTCAACGCACCGCCTTCTGCCGTAGTAAAATTCTTTACGGCGTGAAAAGAGAACGCCGCAAAATCCGCAATACAACCTACGTTTTTATTATGCCATTCCGCCCCGAATGCATGAGCCGTATCAGACAATACGACTACCCTGCCTATCGCTTTCTGAATTTCATTCGACGGTTTAAACAGCCCCTTCTTACGGTTAACGATATCGAAAATCCTGTCGTAATCACAAGGAATACCCGCTAAATCAACGGGAATAATTGCTTTGGTATTTTTATTTACTGCCCTTTCAAGACGGTCGTAGTCCATTTCAAGGCTGTCATTCTGCGTATCGACAAGTACGATTTTAGCCCCTACGTGATCTATAACAGAAGCCGACGCCGAATAAGTATAGGCCGACGTTATAACCTCGTCTCCTTTACCTATGCCGAGCAGACGCAAAGCCATTTCGGCACAAGCGGTTTGCGAATTAAGACATACCGCGCGGTTAACACCGCAAAACTGCGCTACTTGTCTTTCAAGCTCTTTTGTTTTAGGCCCCGTAGTAATCCAACCCGATTTCAATGCATCGGCGACTTCTTGTATTTCAAGCTCCGATATATCGGGAGGTGAAAATTTAATATTCATTTTTGTCTCCAAAGGAAATTTTAGCTTAATTGGCGCAATACGCCATTGTTATAGATTTTATTATACTATACTGCGAAAATAAAATCAATAAAATTACATAAAATTTCCATTTAGCTTTCATATTTATTTTGTTTAATTTTTGATAAAAATATTAGAATTTTGCCATTTCGTAACTGTGACAATTAAAAATAAAAGCAGGAAATTATTCCTGCTTTTTATTACGTTTGAGGTTTATACGTTGTAACGAGCCCTGCAACCAGATTTTTCATTTCCGGCGTTTCGTTATACGCGGCGGCTTTCAGTTCTTCAAGCGTAGACCAAAGATACGCTTCGTCCAGCTCGATAGGATTTGCGATGCTTATCATACCGTTTGCAGTTTTCTGCATTCCCTCTTCGTCCATAAGCCGTTCTTCGTACAGCTTTTCACCGGGGCGCAAACCTGTGCACTTAATTTCGATATCGACGTCCGGTTCAAGGCCGGAAAGCTTTATAAGATTATAAGCAAGATCGTAAATTTTTACGGGCTCGCCCATGTCGAGAACGAATATCTGCCCCTTTTGTGCATAAGCTCCTGCCTGTAATACGAGCGAAACAGCCTCCGGTATTGTCATAAAATAACGTATAATGTCTTTATGAGTAACCGTAACCGGCCCGCCTTCCTGTATCTGTTTTTCAAAAAGAGGAATTACCGAACCGTTAGACCCTAAAACGTTACCAAAGCGAACCGCAACGAATTTAGTATTTTTGCTGTGCTTACCGATAGTCTGAATTATCATTTCGCAGATACGCTTAGTCGCACCCATTATATTAGTAGGATTAACGGCTTTATCCGTAGATATCTGCACGAAAACCTTCGACTTATACTTATCCGCGCATTTAGCGACGTTTAATGTACCGAAAACATTATTTTTAACTGCTTCGTTAGGGCTTGTTTCCATTAACGGCACATGCTTATGCGCGGCCGCATTGAAAATAATTTCGGGGTGATATTTTTCGAAAACGTCTTCCATTTTACCGATATCCCTGACGCTTGCAATTAGAGCGAGCATATTAAGTTCGGGATGACGGCGTTTAAGCTCCTGCTCGATATCGTACGCATTGTTTTCGTAGATATCTAAAATTATAAGCTGTTTGGGGCTGTGCGTAGCTATCTGACGGCACAGCTCACTGCCGATAGAACCGCCTCCGCCTGTTACGAGAACGACGCGGTCCTCGATGTATCCCATTATTTCGTCAAGATTTACTCTTACCTGATCGCGTCCGAGAAGGTCCTGAATCTGTACGGGACGAAGAGCAGTTACGCTTGCATCACCGCTTACAATCTGGTAAATTCCGGGAAGCGTTTTTACCTTTTTCTTGGTTTTTTCACATATCTCGTATACCCTTTTTATCTGCGCTTTTGGAACTGAGGGCATAGCGATAAGTATTTCGTCAATAGAATATTTTGCAACGAGCTTAGGTATATCGTCGGTAGTACCTAAAATTTTTACGCCGTTAATATTTTTAGAAAGCTTAGTGGGGTCATCGTCGACGACACAAATAGGAAGATAGTCGATTTTATCCGTCGTCTGAATTTCCCTGATGAGCATTGAACCGGCGTTACCTCCGCCTACGATTAACGCCCTTATTTTATCCTTGTTTTTCCTCGAAATAGAATATCTGAAAGCAATGTATATTCTCTTGGAAAAACGTATCAGCTGTATGAAAACGAACATAAAAATGCAGTACGTCGAACAGACCCTGAAGCCTACAGGCACGTTAAGGAACAGCCCGCACACGACGTTTATACAATAAATGCACAGCATAGCGCAAAGCGCTCTGAGCATATCTATCAAGCCCACCGAAGTGAACACAATCGTGTACAGCCTGAATACGGCAAAAAACAGATACGTTATTGCTACGTTGATTAAAAACCAATACAGCAAATCCAACGTAAAATCAATACGCATATTCACGATAAGGACGGAAAGTGCCGTAGATGCGATAATCGCAAGCAGATCAAGTCCTATCAGTATTAAAATGTCTTTTATTTTTTTGTACTGCTTAAAGTCAATTTTCATCTGGGTGTACCTGAATTTATTCTACCGTTACGCTTTTTGCAAGATTTCTCGGTTTATCAACGTCGTTACCGCGCAAAACGCTGAGGTAATAGGCAAATAATTGCGTTACGATAACTGCAAGACTTGCAGAAAAATGTTCATCCGTTTCCGGAATACGGAATACTTTTTTAAATTTATCCGGAATACCGTCCGTTTTTTCGGATGCAAGCACCGCGACGTACGCACCCCGGCTTACTGTTTCCACAAGGTTGCTGACGGTTTTTTCCACTAAATTTTTCTGTGTAAGAGTCCCTAAAACGAGTGTCCCGTTTTCGATGAGGCTTATCGTGCCGTGTTTCAACTCACCGGCGGCATAAGCTTCCGAATGAATATAACTTATCTCTTTTAATTTTAAACTGCTTTCTATACTTACAGCGTAATCAACGCCTCTTCCGATAAAGAAAACGTCTTTCCTGTCCACCATTTCGGAAGCAAATTTTTGTATTTCGGATTTGATTTCCAAAACCTTTTCTATTTTTTTCGGCAACGAGGTCAACTCTTTAATCAGCGTTGAATAATACTTCTCAGAAACCGTACCGCGTACTTTTGCAAGTTTAAGTGCAATTAAGTACATTGCTATAAGCTGTGCACTGTACGCCTTAGTAGTTGCAACGGAAATTTCCGGCCCCGCCTTAGTATAGAATACGCTGTCGGCCTCGCGTGCGATAGAGGAACCTATTACGTTTACGATAGCAAGCGTCTTGATGCCTTGATTTTTCATCTCCCTTAAAGCCGCAAGACTGTCTGCCGTTTCACCGGACTGACTGATTACTATTACCAACTCCTTTCCGTTGAGCACAGGATTACGATAGCGGAATTCGGACGCAATATCGACCTTTACCGGTATACGTGCAAGGTCCTCGATAACATACTGCGCCACTACCCCAGCGTGATACGCCGAGCCGCATCCGGTTATCGTAATGCTGTCTATATCTTTTAAATACCCGTCGGAAAGATTCAACTCAGACAAGTCGAGCCTTCCGCCATGCAGGAAATAGCTGACAGTATTTTTGACAACGTCAGGCTGTTCGTGAATTTCTTTCAGCATAAAGTGTTCCCAGCCGCCCTTTTCCGCGGCTTCCGCATCCCAGGAAATTACAGTTGCATCTTTATGAATTTCTTCCCGATCGAGATTATAGAAAGTAACACCGTCCTTTTTAAGAAGAACTATTTCGTGATTTTCCGTATAGTAAATATTGCGCGTATACTTTAAAATTGCAGGCACGTCCGAAGCAAGTAACGCTCCTCCGTCCGTATAACCTACTACCATCGGGCTGTCTTTACGGATTGCAAAAATCTCTTCGGGAAAATCTTTAAACAATACCGCAAGAGCATAAGAACCCCTCACGTGTAAAGCAAATTCCGAAATGGCTTTAAGAGGATTTTCATACTTCTTGTAGTAATAATCCACAAGCTTGGTCGCCACCTCCGTATCCGTATCAGAATAAAAGGTATAACCGCGACGCATAAGCTTTTCTTTCAGCGGTGCGTAATTCTCTATTATGCCGTTATGGACGGCTACGACGGTTTTTTCATCGTTGCAATGGGGATGAGCGTTGTTTTCGGAAGGTTCGCCATGAGTTGCCCAGCGTGTATGACCTATACCGCAACAGCCTTTCAGCTTCTTCCCCGCGTCCGTTTTTTTGTTGAGAATTTTCAGCTTGCCTTTTGCTTTTATTATATCGATATTTCCGCAGTTATCGCATACGGCGATACCGGCGGAATCATAACCTCTGTATTCAAGTTTGGTAAGTCCGTCAAGTATGACGGGTGCGGCTTGTTTTGTGCCTGTATAACCCACTATTCCACACATATTAAATCCTCTTATTTAACAGTATGCCCCTTTTTACGAAGAACTTCCGCAACTTCTTTTGCGTAAGCTTTACATAACTTCTCGCTTTCGGCTTCTACCATTATCCTTACGAGAGGCTCAGTACCCGACGCGCGCACGAGAATTCTTCCGCGGTCACCGAGCTTTTCTTCCGTATTTTTAACAGTTGTAATTACGTCTTCGTCGTTTTGTGCCGATTCCTTATCTTTTACGCGTATATTCAACAGAACCTGAGGATAAACTTTAAACGGTTCGATAAGTTTGGAAAGGCTTGTCTTTCTTGCAAGTATTACTTCCATAACTTTAAGGCTTGTCAGTATTCCGTCTCCTGTGGTTGCATACTTCGAGAAGATTATATGACCCGACTGTTCACCGCCGAGCCTGTAACCGTTTTGCGCCATATATTCATGAACGTACTTATCGCCAACGGCCGTTTTAACGTATTCTATTCCGGCCGCGTCAAACGCTTTGTAAAGCCCGAAATTAGACATAACGGTAGTCACTACCGTATTTGATACAAGCTTTCCGCGCTCTTTCATATAAACGCCGTAAATATACAGAATATGGTCGCCTGTGACGACGTTGCCTTTTTCGTCTACACAAAGACACCTGTCCGCATCGCCGTCATAAGCAAAGCCGACGTCCAGTTTCTTTTCTTTAACTAACTTCTGCAAACCCTCGATATGCGTAGAGCCCGCATTCTCGTTGATATTCATTCCGTCGGGCTCTGCGTTTATTACGAACGTAGTCGCGCCGAGCGCTTCAAAAACCGATTTCGCTATATTCCAACTGCAACCGTTTGCACAGTCAAGGCCGACCCTCATTCCCCTGAAAGAATACATTCCGAGCGAAATAAGATAACCGATATAACGGTTTCTGCCCGAAGAGTAATCAATGGTCTTGCCTATCTTGTCACGCATCGCGTAAGGAAGCTCGGCATAAGCCTGTCCGAAAACGTTCAGCTTCCCGTCGATATAATCCTCTATAAGACTTATAGTATCCTCTTCCATTTTTTCGCCGTGCGAGTTGATAAGCTTTATGCCGTTATCATAATAGGGGTTATGACTTGCAGAAATCATTATTCCGCAATCGAAGGCGTCAACTCTTGCAAGATACGCAACGGAAGGCGTGGTAGTAACGTGCAACATATACGCGTCGGCACCCGAAGCAGTAAGCCCCGAAATCAAAGTATATTCAAACATATAGCTTGACCTGCGCGTATCCTTACCTATAACGACTCTCGGAGCGGAATTATCGCCCGCTCTTCTCTTCAGTTCCCCGAAATACCAGCCGAGAAACCTCCCTACTTTATATGCATGATCGGCGGTCAGCGTTAAGTTCGCCTCACCGCGAAAACCGTCCGTCCCGAAATATTTTCCCATTTTTTTCTCTCTTATTTTTTAGCGACGACTTTTCCTTCGCCCTTATAAATGCTGTCGGCGGGCACAACCCCTCTTACGCTCGACAACGGATAAACAACGGTATTCTTTCCTATTACCGTACCGGGATTAAGAACGCTGTTACAGCCTATTTCAACGAAATCGCCGAGCATCGCCCCGAATTTTTTCAGACCTGTAGCAATATTATTTTCGCCCTTTACGACAACGGGCGTCTTATCGGACTTTACGTTTGACGTAATCGAGCCCGCACCCATATGGGCTTTATACCCTAGAATACTGTCGCCGACGTAATTGTAATGCGGCACCTGCACGCAGTCGAAAAGAATTACGTTTTTAAGTTCGGTAGAATTACCCACCACGCAACCTTTGCCTATAAGTGCACTTCCGCGAATAAAGGCACAATGTCTTACTTCGCTATTTTCCCCGATGATACAGGGAGCGCCCAAATACGCCGTAGAAGCAATTTTCGCGCTTTTATGAACCCAGACTGTTTCAGAAACCTCGGTATATTCGCTTTTGTCAAGTGATTTTCCGAGTTTAACTATCGTTTCCCCGATACCGCCGAGAGCTTCCCAAGGATACTCAAAACCTTTCAGATAATGTTCAGCTAACGTAAAACGCAAATCGTAAAGTTCAGAAATTTTCAAGTCAATCTCCTCAAAAGCCGAAAATACCACTATTTTGCAAGTGTGTAATATTTTAACACTTATTTAAATTAAAGTCAAGGTTTAAATAATAAATTGTTAAATTTATGTGAATTTTGTCGAATAATTTCATTATTTCGGCAACCGTAATGCAATATTCAGAAAAAGTATGTGCAAAATATTATAAACATATAGCAATAAGTGTTTTATTACATTCGGTTGACACCCTGCCCTGTAAATTTGACGCAATACCTATCGTCTGTCCGCAGTTATTAATTTTTAAAAAATGCGCACATTGATTGACAATAAAAAATTAAAAGTTTATACTTTAATTATTAAAAGAAAAAAGTGAACCAATGAATAAATTTGCCGAATTAAAAGAATGTAAATTCGTGAAGATTGTGCAAGCCGTTCTTTCTTCAAAATATTTTCCGTTTATAACGGCGGCGTTTACGCTTATGAGCTACTATCTTGGGTTGGACGTAGTTCTTTTTTACTACTTTGCACTCGTCGGCATTTTAATGCTGTTGCTTTTGGACGACCTGACCCCGTTTATTTCCTTACTGCTTTTTATGAGCATCTCGATTTCACTTATTAACACCCCCAGTTCCTCGATGGGCAACTCAGACTATTACCGCCGCCCGGAAATATTCATTCAGATTTTTATAATTTTAAGTTTGTTTATTGCAACTGCGGTTTACAGGCTGATAAAAACCATTGTAACCGGGAAATTCAAAATTACGCCTATATTCTTCGGAATGTGCGGTTTTGCGTTTGTTTTGCTTTTAAACGGACTGTTTACGCCCGATTACAATGCGAAAAATTTACTTTTCGCTTTTATACTGGCATCCAGTCTTGTTATCATCTACTCCTGCCTTAAAGATAACGTTAAGCTGAACCCGGAAGGCTATGAAAGAATTGCTTACAGCTTTTTCGCATTCAGCGTGGTGCTGTTAATAGAGCTTATCGAAGCGTATGCAACCACAGAAGGGTTGTTCACCGACGGAGTGATAAACCGCGGTAAACTTATTTTCGGTTGGGGCGTGTACAATACGTACGGAGTAATGCTGTTAATGTGCCTGCCGGCGACTATTTATCTTGCCGGTAAGAAAAGTTTCGGATTTGTTTATACCCTGTACTCATTCGTTCTTTTTACCGCACTGTTTTTCTCTTGCAGCAGACAAACTATGGTCGGGGGTGCGTTCGTCTATATTTTCTGCATTGCAACGCTTTTCGTTAAAGGAAAAAACAGATTTGCAAATATGTGCGTTTTAATAGCGGCCGCCGCCGCGTGTATTGTACTTATTGCCGTCTACCACGAAGCCGTATTCGAATTTTTTCAGGTAATTTTCGAGAATCTCATCGTCGACGGTGAGCTGAACGGAAGCGGAAGAATGAGACTGTGGCGCGAAGCACTCGGCTATTTTAAAAAATTCCCGATATTCGGTTCAGGATTTTTCGTTTATTTCAGTTATCACGGCAATTCGGGGCTCGGATTTATGCCGTTGATGTGCCACAATACTATTCTGGAATTATTGAGCTCGTGCGGAATGGTAGGACTTATCGTATATCTTGGCCACAGAATTCAAACGGTATTATGCTTTTTTAAAAAGGTTACCGTTGAAAGAACGTTTATTGCGATGACTATTCTTTCAATTTTATTGCTAAGCCTGATGGACAACCATATATTCAATATATTCCCCACAATTATTTACAGCAGTTTAATTGCGATACTGGACAAATCGCAGGAAAAAACCGAACAATAAATAATCTCAGGGAGGCGAGAAAAACTCGCCTCCCTTTTTTCTTTCCGGCAGGATTTCGTCCGCCCCTCCTTTATTTAATTTCGTGTTAAAATGTTTAACCCCGCCGTTTTTACCATCATCCGCAATAAAACGCTTTCATTGCTATGGTGTAATTATAGCAACCGCGGGGGCCATTGCCGCCCCCATATTGTTTACGTCGGTTACACCGTAATCGCACACCTTGCCCATAGTTGCGCTTACTATCTTTATCCCCTCGTTTTTAGCGGATATCTGGCATCCGCCCGCACCCGTTACCGTCCATTGCGACTGCGGTGGACGTGTACAGCCCAATTCAAGCGGATAACGATACTGTCTTTCCGCCGAAGCGAAATGACTGCCTGTCGCGGCTATCGCGCGTTTAACGTAACCAGCGTTTACGAGCATTGCCGAAAGCATCATACTTTCAGACATCGTAGAACAAGCCGAATAAACCCCCAAATACGGCAAATCATAATCTCGTGCTGCAAAGCTTGCCGAAATAATCTGATTTAACAGGTCGCCCGAAAACAGAACGTCTACGTCTTTTTCGGTTTTTCCGCTCTTTTCCATACACAGCGAAATTGCCGTTGTCAGCATTTTGCACTCAGCTTTTTCGTAAGTGCTTTCTCCGTACATATCGTCGTCCAGAGTAATATCGGCAAACTGTCCTATTATACCCTCTTTCTCTTTGCTTCCGCAAACGGCGGCAAAGGATTCTATTACGGGCTTATTTTTAAAAAATACTGTATTTCCTTTTTTCATTATATAAAGTAATAAATAAGACCTACGAGAACGCCGGAAAATACACCGAAAACTATGATTGCGCCCGCAACCGTAAACATTTTCGCCGCCATTCCGTAAATCCAACCCTCCGTTTTAAATTCTATTGCAGGCGAGGTTACGCTGTTTGCAAAACCCGTAATGGGGACGATTGACCCCGCGCCAGCGTGCCTGCCTATTCTGTCGTATACGCCGAAGCCCGTTAAAAGGCAACCTAAAAAAATAAGCACTACCGAGGTTGCCCCGGCCAGCTCGTCGCCAGACAAGCCGAGATATTCGAACATATACCTTATAAACTGGCCTATACAGCAAATCAATCCGCCGACGCCGAATGCGGACAGACAGTTTTTGAAATGCCTCGTGGGCGGTTCCTGCGTTTTAACGTAGTTAAGATAGTTGCTGTTGTAATTTTCAGTCGTCTTGCCTGTCATTTTTAACTCCCCTTTCCTTTACGTTTTTTATTAAGCTTTCGCGCTCGTCGCGCCGAGATAAATCAAACTCTTTTCTCATTACCTGTACATCCTGTCATCGAAATATAAAGTCAGCTTTTCGGGTAAAACGTGCGACATAATTCTGTACGCCGAATTTTTAAACCCGCTTGCCTTGACTACGGGAGGCTTATCCGCATATACGATATTGCATATTCCGTCCGCCACTTCTCCTGGCGACATTCCATTCTGCTCCATATCGGCAAGAGCCCCTGCCGCCCTTGAAACGCTTTGCGAATACGATTTGTTTTCATCCTCGGAATAAACCTTGCGTTTGAAAGTAAACTCCGTCCTCGTACCGCCAGGTAAAAACGCCGTAACCTTAATATTATAAGGTTTCAATTCAAGATAAGCTTCACGCGCAAGCATTTCAAGCGCAGCTTTCGAAGCAGAATAAAACGAATCGAAAAGTATCGGCAACTCTCCACCGAGAGAGCCGACTAAAATAATTTTGCCTCCATTCGTCTTCATAAATGGAATTACTGCCTGCATAGCTTTTAACGCGCCGAAAAAATTTACGTCGAAAAGATACCTGTAATCGCTTTCCTTCGCGTACTCGATAGGCGCCGCCATTGAAAAACCCGCGCTGTAAATCAGCACGTCGATACTGCCGAATTTATTCCCGGTACGCGTAATTATATCCGAAAGCGTACTGCCCGAAACAACGTCCGCCATTTCGTTTTCGACGTTGGCTATTTTGCATTGCGTGCGGGAAATATTGATTACGTTCCAGCCCCTGCTTATCAGTTTCGAACAGGTGGCATAGCCTATACCGGAACTTCCGCCGATAACTATCGCAGTTCTTTTATTTTTCATACAAATATATTGAGGAAAATTTTTACTATTTATTCCGTAAAAAAAAATTTAAAAAGAAAGCACAGCGGTTTCCACCCGCTGTGCTTAATATAATGAAATTAAATCACCCGAACGCGACGTCCAAAATCATCATAAGTGCAAAACCGAACGTTACGCCTATCGTAGCCTTAACTTTTCCCGCCGAAAAACTTTCGGGGATAAGTTCCGAACAGACCACCGCAGCCATCGCACCTGCCGAAAACGAGAGTGCATAAGGCAAAATTCCGTTTGCAATAGAAACGGCAAACGCGCCAAACACCCCCGCAACTATTTCCACAGCGCCGGACAGCTGCCCGATAAAAAACGATTTAGCCCTGCCCATTCCGTTGGCGCGAAGAGGAAACGCAACGCACATGCCTTCGGGAAAGTTCTGTATTCCTATACCCACCGCAAGCATAATTGCCGCAACGGCTTCCATACCGCTGCCGAATGCAAGCGCACCGAACGCTATACCTATCGCAAGCCCCTCGGGTATATTATGTACCGTAACTGCAATGCACATTACGGCACAGCTCTGTTTTTTTGCGTTATCGGCAAATATATGCAGTTTCGAAGTTATTATATCCGTTAAGATAATAGTAAGTCCGCCGAGTATAAAACCGAACGTAAGTATCAAATATCCGTAATCGGTTGCAGTTTCCATTGCGGGCAAAAGAAGCGAAAAAAAAGTTGATGCAAGCATTATGCCCGCGGCACTGCTCATCATAAATGAAAAAGCGTTTTTACTTACGCTTTTACAGAAAAAAACGGGCAAAGCACCCAGCGCCGTCAACGCCCACGTAAACGTCGTAGCGATAAGCGCCTGCTGCCAGCCCTGTAAATTTATAAACCATTCCACACTGTTTTCTCCTGAGTGATACTTTTGTACACTTTATTTTATGAAACAGCTGAAATTTATGTGTTTTATTCGGTTTCGGTTTCTTCTTTTTCTTTCTCCTCTTCTGCGTTAGCGTTGTCTTTTTTTCTCCTGAATTTCAACACGAGCCATTTTTCAAC
>CAMUNT010000007.1 GCA_947090365.1 uncultured Clostridia bacterium | reverse complement strand
TGCCTAAATCTTTTTATTTGCGTTTTATTAAATTCCCTATGGGAATTACCGTAATTCCGGACCCTGTTTTTTAAATCAGTATATTAAACCGTTTCTTCGGGATTGGGCGCAGGCTCCTGCGGAAACTTGCTTTTAATCATATCAAGCAGCTCGTCGGTCATATCTTTGTATTCTTTAACGGAATCGGGAACGGTTACTTTTTCATTGATAGACTTAATCACTGTCGAACCCTTGACGAAAGCGGTTACCGTAGGTACACTTGACGTGCTGTCGGTGGGTGCGGGGCTGCCGGGGGCAGGTATAGGCATAGAAACGCCGATATCCATAACCTGGCTTGCGCAGTCGAATCTGCCGTTCGCGTCAATCGAGAGGTATACGTCAAACAGGAACTTATTGAAGGTAACAAGCTCTTTAATCTGATTAACCGTTTCTTCTTCGACTTCGCTTGCAATAAGTAATTTCCATACAGTTTCTTCGCTTGCGCTCAGTTTAACCTTGACGCCGTCCGAGGTATCGAAGGTAACGGCAACGTCAAACTGCTTTGCCATTGCAAGCATATCCATTATATTGATTTCGCCTGAGCCAGTTATTCCGGAGGTATCTAAAAGAGAGATTCCTCCCTGAATACCGCCTATGCTTCCCATAAGCTTATTTATATCCAGCTTACCCGTCAAAGCGCTTTCGTCTAAGCCTTCGAACGAGCCGTATACGAACTGCATATCGTTGTAAACGCTCGCCGATACGTCGAAGGCCATAGTTTGCGGTTGTCCGTCTTCCGTCAACGCGTTAAAGTAATTTGCTTTTAAGCCCAGCGTGCCGGCTCCTGTGAATTTGCTGTCTGCATCGACGTACATTTTGTAATCGACGTTCATCGAACCGTTTACGTTCATATATGCCCCCAACGCCATACCTGCTTCCGTATTTTCGGTTACGTGCAAGGTAAAGGAACCGTCTTCGGCGTCGGCATTGCCGAAAAGGTCGTCGGGATTGATATTATCGATTATATCTTTTACTTCCTCGTCGCTCTTATCGTTGTAATCGCCTTCGATAACGCCTGCGGGCGTCTTGTTGCCGTCGCCCTCGGGCTTATCGCCGGTACAGCCTGTAAACGCAAGAGCGGATAACGCCGATATCAACGCAAAAGCGGTAAATATTCTTTTCTTGTTTTTCATAATTAACTCTCCTATATATTAACGTATTTAAATTATATACTCATAAAATGCCTTTGTCAATAGTATTTGACAATCGTACGGTTTTGCTCTATCGGGCAAATTTCCTTAATTTAGCGCTGAAAAATTAAAAAGTGAATTGCAAAACCGCAACTCACTTTATAAATCGAAGGCTATTGCCGTTATGTCGTCGTCGAAGCTCGATTTGAAGTTTTTCAGATTTACTTCGAGATTTTTAATAAATTCTTCGGCGGTGCGCGAAACGGACAGGGTTTTAATCGCACCGTCTGCGCCGAACATATCGCCCCGCGCATTCTTGCACTCGGTAACGCCGTCGGTTAAAAGCACTAAAATATCACCTTTTTTATACGGGATAACGTCCTCGTAATAGGACGGATTTTCAAACCAGCTTGAAACGGGAGGGGAGTTGAGCATTATCCTCGTTATTCCCGTCCCCGTCTTTAAAAGTATGGGCACGTTATGCCCCGCCATAGAGTAGGTTATCGTGTCTTCGTCTATTCTCACTACGGCAACGGTGACGTAATTTCTCTCGTCAAGGTTTAAAGCGTAGAATTTACGGTTGAGGTTTTCAATCGCCTTTGCTGGCGAAAACTCGGTTTTATCGTAAGCGGCTTTGACGAATGCGGACAGCATTCCCGCGGAAATTCCTTTGCCCGAAACGTCGGCAATTACTCCGCAGGCGGAATTTCCGACGGTAAATACGTCGGGCAAATCTCCCCCGATGTCGCGGCAGGGAATATAGGTATATGCGTATCGCTTTCCGCCCGCCCAGTTTCCGGCAGGCAGAAGCCGTTGCTGAATATCCTTTGCGGTTTGAAGCTCCTGCGCTATTTCAAGCTCGAACGCGTCGTCTATAATTCCCATATACAGCTCGCCCCCAAGGGGTTTTACGGTGAGAGAATAGGAAACGTCGTGGCACACTCCGTCGTTTATAACCTTCTGGAAAATTCTGCGGTTCACTTCCTTTTGCGAAAGGCTTGCGTCTGTAAACGCCTCCTTCAGCTGACATCCGCGGCAATCTTCGCCTCCGCAGTGCGAGGAGGAACGGGCACAGCAGGTTATTTCCCCCAGACAGTCCGACTTTTTAAAGGGGAAAAGATTTTTAAACGCGGTATTTGAAAATACCGCCTTTAATTTTTTATTTATGACGACTACCGCCGTAGGCACTCCGTCAATAATGCGTTTTAAATACTTGCCTGTCATACCGTATAAAATTTAAGTTTCTTTTCTACTATTTTCGCTTTTACGGGAATATTGCCGTAAATTTCACCGTCAGCCTGAAAACGGTAATTTTCGCTGTCGGGGATAAATTCAACTTCCTTTACTTTAACCGCCGTAACCTGCTTTACCTTGTTTATCTTTCCGCGCATAAGCTTTATGAACGCGCCTATCATTTTAGGCTTCGAAATAAAGTCTACCATAAACAGGTCCAGGTAACCGTCGTCTACGGCCGCGTCGGGGAAAAGCTTAATTCCCCCGCCGAACTGCCTGCCGTTGCCGACTGCGGCAATAAGCCCGAAATGCTTTTCTTCCCTGCCGTTATAGCGGATTGTAAAATCGTGGCTTTTGAATTTTATCAGGCTTACTATAAGGGCGCGCAGATATTTAGAGCGTTTTAAATTTTTTCCCGAATACGCGCGCTCCACGACGTCCACGTCGATACCCATTCCGAAAGCGTTCAGGCTTCTCAGCCCGCTGTCAAACTCTATAAAGTCTACAAACTTCGGTTCGTTGTTCACTATCAGCTCGGCGGCCTTTTTCACGTCGAACGGAATATGCGCCGATTCGGCAAAGTCGTTGCCGGTGCCGAAAGGAATGAGGCCCAGACAGTTTCCGCCGAAATTAACGAAGGAATTGATTACGTCGTGAAGAGTTCCGTCACCGCCGAGAACTATTATGGAATTGCCGTCCGCAGAGGTGAGCTTAGCGGTAATATCCCGCACCGACTGCTTGGTGTCGGTTACGTGCAGGTCGTACCGTACGCCCGCCTTTTCGAATACCGATTTTACGGTTTCGAAGCACTTGCGCTTCTTATATAAATTTGCTTCGCTGATAATCAGGTGATGCATTGCTTTATCCTCTCGTATATAAACATTATAAACCAAATATTTTATTATTGCAATTGTTTTGAAAAAGTGGTAAAATAAAATATATGGAAATATGCGTGTCGGAAAAACTTTATAATTTAGCTTCGGCGTGTCCTTTTCCGCTCTATATAGTCGGCGGTTACGTCCGCGACGCTCTGGCGGGACTGAAGGCCGAGGGGCAGGATATAGACGTCTGCGCGCCCGTCGGGGCAGAAGAATTTTTGTCCGTTGCGGAAAAGTGCGGGGCGGAAATTGACGCGGTATACTCAAATACGGGCACCGTCAAATTAGGGTTCGGGGGGGAAAAGTACGAGTTTACCTGCTTCCGCTCCGACAAGTACGTGCGCGGGGTCCATACCCCCGTAAAATCCTTTTTTACGGACGATATTATGCTTGACGCGCGGCGGCGCGACTTCAGGTGCAACGCCGTTTACTACGATATCGCTAAGGGGGAGCTTTGCGACCCGCTCGGCGGAACGGACGATATTAAAAACAAGAGAATGAGTACTGTTGCGGATGCGGACAAGGTGTTCGGTGAGGACGGGCTTCGTTTAATGCGCCTTGCCCGACAGTCGGCGCAGCTTAATTTCACGCCGACGGAGGAGTGTCTTGCGGGCGCGTTGAAAAACAGCAAATTAATCGTCGATATTTCGGCTGAAAGAATTTACGCCGAGCTTGACGCGATATTGCACGCCGACGGGAAGTACGGCGTGGAAGGCGCGCAGTACGAAGGTTTGAAAATTCTCGGTAAAACGCGCGTTTTAGACGCAATTTTGCCCGAGCTGACTTTGGGCAGAGGAATGGCGCAAAACGAAAAATACCACAGCCACGACGTATTGGAGCATTCCTTGCGCGCCGTCCTTTACGCGGATAAAAGCGTGAGATTTGCTTCGCTTGTGCACGATATAGGCAAACCCCGCGCGTTTCTCGACGTCGGAAGATTTTACGGCCACGAAATTATCGGGGCGGAAATTGTCTTGAAGGTATGCGAGCGTTTAAAGGTGCCGAAAAAGCTTGCTTCGGAAACGGAAAGATTGACCCGCCTGCATATGTACGATCTGGCGGGTGACGCCCGCGAGAGCAAGATACGCAGACTTATCCTCGGAAATTACGATATTTTCGAAAAGCTGCTGCTTGTCAAGCAGGCCGATTTTTCCGCCTGCCGCGATAATTTAAGCGAAGCGCCCTGCGTCACGAAATGGCGCTCGATTTACGAAAAAATGCAGTCCGAAGGCGCGCCGACCAATTTGAAACAGCTTAAAATACGTGGCGGTGAACTGTTGGACGCGGGCGTGCCCGCAAAATCGGTCGGAAAAATGCTTGAACGGCTTTTGTACGAATGTGCGCTAAATCCCGCCTTAAACGATGAAAAAACTCTGCTTGCCCGCGTTAAAAAGGCGGTTGCAGAGGGCAAATTCATTTGACAAATTTATATATATAATGTAAAATCTTAATAACCTTGCGTGCCGCAGGTGGCACGCCATTAAGTCCGGGAGGTGAAATTTATGAAAACTTACGAAATGCTTTACGTTTTGGACGCGTCCGTTTCCGACGAGGGAAAGGAAGCGTTTGTAAAAAAGTTTGAAGATATTGTATCGGCAAACGGTAAAGTCGTTTCCACTGACAAGTGGGGCGTAAAGAAGCTTGCTTATCCCATCAACTATAAGCACGACGGCTATTACGTTTTGATGACTTTCGAAGCAGACGGTTCGGTTGTGAAAGAGCTTGACAGAGTTGCAGGTCTTTCTTCCGAAGTTTTGAGAAGAGTTATTACAGCAAAAAATTAAGGAACAAAAGATGAATAAAGTATTTTTAATCGGAAATTTAACACGTGACCCCGAATTGACTGAAACTACTTCGGGCGTGGCACTCTGCCGTTTTGCAATCGCCGTAAACAGAAATTACGGTTCTGCCGACGGCGAAAGAAAAACCGACTTTTTCAACGTAGTCGCCTGGCGCGGTTTAGGTGAAACGGTTGCACGCTACGCAAAGAAGGGCAACAAGGTTGCCGTAAGCGGTTCGATAGAACTGAGGAATTACGAGGACAGTCAGGGCGTAAAACGCACGGGCGTCGACATTGTAGCGCAGGACGTAGAGTTCCTGACGCCGAAAGGTTCGGGCGACGGCTTTGCCGAAGCGCCTTCTATGCCGTCTGAGCGGAAGAAGGCAAGCTTGCAGGCGTTTGACGACGACACCGATATACCTTTCTAAGAGAAAATAACGGAGGTCAAGAATTTTAATGGAAGAAAATAAGACGGCTGTTGCCCCTAAAAAGCCTTATAAAAAAATGCAGCGCAGAAGAGTTTGCGTGTTCTGTCAGGAAAAAGTAACGGAAATCGATTATAAGGACGTTAACCGTTTAAAGAAATTCGTTGCCGAAAGCGGAAAAATTATGCCCCGCAGAATGACGGGAACGTGCGCAAAACACCAGCGCGAGCTTTCCACCGCAATCAAGCGTGCGAGAGTTTCGGCTTTGCTTCCCTTCAAGGCGGAGTAATATAGAAAAATTATAAAAACGTTGTGCCCGCTAAGGTCACAACTTTTTTTTAAGGAGTAACAATGGATAACAAAAAATTGAAGCTTAACCTGATACTCGGCGTAGCGGTAACCGCCGTTGTGTTCGCCGTAATTCTTACGCTGGCTTCATTTTACGATTTGAGCATTTCGAAATTTATGACAAGCGGCAGTCTGGCGGAGGGCGAGTACTACGCTTCAAATCAGTTCGCATTATTTTTCGAGGTAATGGGCGGTTCGCTCGTATATATTGCGGGCGGGGCCGCTTCGCTGATTTGCCTGTGCTCGGCTATAAAGATGCAGGAAAACGAAAGGTTTTTCTTTATAAAAGAGCTTAAAGGCGTTGCGTATAAAATAATTAAAGTCGTTCTTATTATCGGTTTTTCGGTGTTTGCCGTTTATGAGCTGTACGAGTTTTTCCACGATGCTTTTAAGTATACCGACAGGATTTTACAGGGCGCGCTAATCGGCTCGGGCGTAAGCTTTACGCTTAATACCGCATATCTTACCGCGGTTCAGCTGGTTCTGGCGTTATTAGTCGGCGGGTTGATTTTTGCCCTTTTACTGCGCGTAAAAAAGGAAGATATTTTAAAGCTTTTAAAGCTTGCAATCGCAATACTTATCGTTGAAGCTCTTTATCTTGCCGTAGTCGGCGCGGTAAAGGGACAGGTAGGCAGAGTAAGGTACAGGGCAATGAACGCCTTAGGCGATTTTTCGTATTACACTCCCTGGTACGTAATCAACGGTTCGAGGGATTTGACCGTAAACGGAATAGTTACCGGCGGAGCGGATTCCTCCTCTTTCGTTGGCGCGGCTTCGGATACGTGCCGCTCCTTCCCGTCGGGACACACCTACTGTGCGGCAATGTCCTTCGCGCTCGTGTGTCTGCCCGACCTTATCGACAGGTTTAAAAAGACCTATATAAAGGTGCTGTGCTGGGTAGTTCCCGTCGTTTATACGGTGACCGTTGCGGTGTGCAGAATAGTAGTCGGCGCACATTATCTTTCCGACGTTTTGGTCGGCGGAACGCTTGCCTTCACCGCTATGATGATAGTAAGGGAGGTGCTCATATTAAACTGCGCCCACTTCAAAGCGTTTATCAAAAAGAAACAACCCGAACCCATTGAAAGCTCGTCCGAGCCTGTCAAAAGCTCGGAAGAATAAAATTTACACAAATGGACGGATTTAAATTAAATACAAATTTAAAAGGTTGCCAATTGGCAACCTTTCTTAGTAATCTGTTTTACCTATGAGGTAATCGCAACTAACACCAAAATAATTGCTTATTTCCCAAAGAATTGTTAAATCAGGCTCAAATTGTCCTGTTTCCAAATAGGATATTTTGCGTTGCGTTAAATTGAGTGCAGTTGCCAGTTCTGCTTGGCTTAATCCTTTTTCTTTTCTCAAATTTTTTAGTCTTTCGGCGAAAACAATATTCATAATTAAATTTTAGACTAAAACTATCTAAAACACTTGACTTAGATAGTTTATTTCTATAAACTTATATTAAATTCAAAATAAAAAGGAAAGGTTATGGAAAACGAAAATAAGCATTGCTACGGCTGTAAATATTATAAGCCGTATTTCACAAAGGGATATACACAGTTCGACAGGTGCGATATAGGGCTTTGTTCTAAAAAGAAAACTACGGTTGAAAGGCACGAGGTTTGCGATAAATATGCAAATATGTTTTACGGGCGTATTGACAGAAGGCAATCGGCGCTGTTGGCAATTGCGGAGCATATAAACGTTTTGGCGGAATTAAAGCAAATTTTAGAAGAAGATGACGATGAAGCTTTACAGGAACTGCTTTTTGACTATAAAAAAAAGCGTAAAGGTTGAGTTTGGGTGTACAAAGCGGGCAGGAGTAGGGAAGGCAATATTTGAAGATTATAAAGCGGGTATCGAAAATATCGGTGCCTTTTCATTTGCAATTGACAAATCGATTGATAAATATTATAATAAAATCAGTATAAAACACAGGAGAATTTTATGAACAAATACAAAGGCACAAAGACCGAAAAGAATCTCGAGGCGGCGTTTGCAGGCGAATCTCAGGCAAGAAACAAATACACGTATTTTGCTTCCGTTGCCAAAAAAGAGGGTTACGAGCAGATTGCTGCGCTGTTCTTAAAGACTGCCGAAAACGAAAAGGAACACGCTAAAATGTGGTTCAAGGAGTTGGAGGGAATAAGCAATACTGCAGAAAATCTTGCGGCAGCCGCCGGCGGTGAAAATTACGAGTGGACGGATATGTACGAAGAGTTTGCAAAAACCGCCGAAGCCGAAGGCTTTAAGGCGCTTGCCGGTAAATTCCGTATGGTCGGCGCTATTGAAAAGGCGCACGAGGAAAGATACCGCGCTCTGTTAAAGAACGTTGAAACGGCGTCCGTATTCGAAAAAAGCGAAGTCAAAGTATGGGAATGCCGTAACTGCGGACATATCGTTACGGGCACGAAAGCTCCCGAGGTTTGCCCCGTATGCGCTCATCCTCAAAGCTACTTCGAAGTGCGCGAGGAAAACTATTGATTACAATTTATAATTAATATATTGATTTTTAAACTGAAAAAACGGCTCTCCTTACGGAAAGCCGTTTTTGTTATTTTTTGTAGTGTCGTTCGCCGAAAATTGCCGTTCCGAGGCGTATTAAATTGCTTCCGGCCTCGATACAAAGCTTATAATCCCCGCTCATACCCATAGACAGCACGCATATGTCCGGGTCCGCACTTTTAAGGTTGTCGTATGCACCGCGCAACTTATGTGCGAGGGCGCATAAAAGCGGAATATCGTCCGTATCGGGAAGCATTGCCATAAGCCCCTTTACTTTCAGCGCGGGCAAATCTTTGATTTTTGCATAGACGGCTTCAATCTCTTCATAGGCGAACCCGCCTTTGGTCTGCTCGTTTCCGATATTCACCTGAACGAGTATTTCGGAGGTTAAGCCTTTTTTTGCGCTTTGTAAGGAAAGCTCTTCGGCTAAGTGCATTCTGTCAACCGAGTGATACAAATCGACTTTGCCTAAAAGATACTTGATTTTGTTGGTTTGCAGTCTGCCTATAAAATGCCGTTTGGGGTTGCCCGTAATTTTGTCGTACTTTTCGCAGAATTCCTGAACGCGGTTGTCGCCCACGTCGCAAATTCCCGCTTCGATTGCGGTGTTTATATCCTCGGGCGTCTGCGTTTTAATTGCTCCGACCAAGGTTATTTTTTCGCCGAACGGGTTGGTTTCGGGCAGGCTGTTTAAAAGCAGTTTAACGTTATCTTCTATATTCATTATGCAAGCAGGTTGACTTTGTTTTTGATTATGTATCTTACGATGAAGTAGCAACCGACGTTGACTGCGGCAACGAATATAATTCTCAGCCAGATGTCAAGGTGAACGGAAACTTCTGCCGCCGCGTTTAATATGGCTTTACCTATCGTCGAGCTGATAATATTCCATACGAAAATCAAACCGATATACAGCAGAATCGCAATGCCTTTGCGGTTCTTTACGGTGAACAGCTGACCTACGCACATTACGGCGTAGAATACCAAAAACGTCATAGGTATGGAAAGTATTCCGTATAAGACGAGTTCTGCAAGGAAGAGAGGTTCGTTTGATGCAATGTAAGTGATTGCTTCGCCGATAACCGAAAGTGACTCGGCAAGCGCGTCTAAAATTTCGGCAGGCAGTCCTATAAAGAAAATGCACGCTGAAAGTATACAAATTATCGAGCTTGCGAACATAGCTACAATCGCCGAAATCAGCTTAGACCATATAAGCTGGTCGGGAGTGACGGGGAGGGACAGGGTTAAATATCCCGTTCCTGTAAACAGTGACTGATAAAAGCTGTAAACTCCGAATAAATAACCTACGAATAGCGTTGCAAGCATAGAGAAAACGTAAAATACGACTATTATTACGGCAAGCTCTACGCTTGAAGTTTCAATCATAATTCTCGAAAGTATTGCAAGCAAAACCATAATTATTGCGGGTATCACCGCAACGCGGATTATGCTTAACAGCTCGTGTTTAATAAGCTTGCCTACCATTTGAACACCTCCCTGAATATTTCGTCAAGCGACTTGCCCTCTTTTTCCCTAACCTCGTCGACGGGTGCGTCCAAGGCAATTCTTCCGCGGTTCAAGAATATCGCGTGCGTAAGTATCGGTTCTATATCCGCGATAAGGTGTGTGCAGAGGAATATCGTCGAGCCTTCCGCACGGTTCGACATAACCGTATCGAGAATGAAGTCGCGCGCGGCGGGGTCGACGCCGGCGATAGGTTCGTCCAGAATATACAGCTGGGCATCGCGCGACATAGTAAGTATAAGCCCCAGTTTTTCCTTAGTGCCCTTGGAAAGAGCCCTGATTTTCTGCTTTTTGGAAATTTGCAGTCTGTTTAACAATGCGTCGCACTTTTCCATATTGAAGTCCTTGAAAAAGTCCGCACAGTATTTTACCTGCTGTTCAACGGTCATCCAGTTATAAAGGTAGTTTGCGTCGGGCAGGTATGCGGTTATCTTTTTCGTTTCCGCACCGGGCGTTTTGCCGTCGATCAGCAGCCTGCCTTCGTTCGCCTGAAGCATTCCCATTGCAAGCTTTATAAGCGTTGATTTTCCGCTTGCGTTGGGACCTAACAGTCCGACTACTCCGCCGGGTTTCACTTTAAACGAAACGTTGTCAAGCGCAAGGGTACTGCCGTAGCTTTTGAAAACGTTTTCGCATTCGAATATGTATTCTCCCAAAGTTTTTCTCCTTAAATAGATATTTATATATCTATTATACAACACGAAATCTCAAAAATCAACACCTTCCGCAATTTACGTATTTTTATTATCTGTTTGTACACGCGCTATGGAAGCGAGAGCGCAAAAGTTAATGTAGAAACTGCGTATAAAGACGCAAACAACGGTAACCGCCGACAGTGCAATTTGCTCTGTCGGCGGTTTATAATTAACGGCGCGCAGCCACGTGCCGTTAATTTTCAGAAAACTATGCCTTGCTTGTTCGTTACCTCTACCCAGACGGTGAGGGTATTTTCTTCGCCGTATGAAGCCAAAGCGATTTTAAACCTTCCGTACGTTGCTATGTGCAAAAGCCCTTTATCCTGAACGGTACAGCCCAGATTTTTAAAGGTTTCGTCAAAATCCCGCAAATCCGAATCGCAGGTTATGCCGTAAACGCTGATTTGCGGATCGGTTATCTCTATGCGCGTAACGAAGCGTCCTCCGCTTGAATAATCGGGATAAGCCGTAACGGTATATACGACGCAGTGTTCGGGTTGAATTATTACCGAATCTTCATTTATTTCCTCAGGCAGGTAACCTTTGCCGTAATAAACGTCTGCGCCGAAAGCATAGGGGACTTGATAATTTCCGCTGAAATCCGCGCCCGAAACGTCCTGCGCAACCCAGTATTCAAGCGAAGTATCTTCGGGTCTGTCAAGAATCTTGTTGGACGTGCAGCCTGCCGTTGCAAAAAGAGCTATGCAAATCAGCATCAACGGTAAAAACAGTTTTTTTGTTTTCATAAATCTCCCCCGTATTTAAAAAGATTGTTGTATTTACCTTTATAACGAATTGAAACCGCCCTTTGTCCCGCATTTATTCAAAATATTTTTGCGTTTTATCGCTTTTAAGCTTTAAAGCAACAGAACCCGACTATTCGAATCGGATTGCGTTTTTAATATCATTTATTTGACTTTATATAAAATGTATGTTAATATAGGTATATCTTATTCAAGGAGTTACCTTATATGGATGACGGCCCAAGTAGTGTCGCCGTTAATATTGTAAAACTAAATTTTTATTTTCTTAAACATAGTCTGCTAAAAAAGCGGACTGTGTTTTTTTGCTATGTTTTTCGGGGGTGTACGGGCGTGTAATAATTTTACGTTTTTCAAAAATAAAACTAAAATTCAGGAGGAAAATTTCAATGAATACAAGCACAGCCATAGTGCTTATAGTTGTTTTATTTATTCTGCTTGTCTTTTCAGGATTTTTTTCAGCTTGTGAAACGGCGTTTACGAGCATATCGCAGGTTAGAATAAAAAGTCTGTCAAAGACAAAAAAGTCGGCACAACTTGTTCTGAAAACGAGTGAAAATTATAATAAGTTATTATCAACTTTACTAATAGGAAATAATATCGTAAATATAGCTTCTGCTTCTATTGCCACCATTGTATTTACATTTTGGTTTGGAGATTTGGGTGTAACTTTGTCAACGGTAGTGATGACTGTTTTAGTGCTTATTTTTGGCGAAATTACGCCTAAAAGTATTGCAAAAGAACGTCCCGAAGAATTTGCTATGTTTTCGGTAAGAATACTTTATGTATTTCAGATGATCTTTACACCTTTAACACTGATATTCGAGGGTTGGAAAATACTTGTAAATAAAATTTTTCGTCTTAACAAAAAAAGACCGACTATGACCGAAGAAGAATTTGCATTAATGGTTGACGATATTGCAGATGAAGGCATACTTGCCGAAAGTGAAGCTGAAATTATACAAAAAACAATTAAGTTCGACGAAACGAAAGTTAAAAAGGTAATGACGAGAGCCGAAAATATAACTTCCGTCTGCATTACGGATAACCCGAAAAACATTAAAAAAATTTATGTCGAGAGTAACTATTCGCGTGTTCCCGTTTTCGATGAGAACCGGCAACAGGTTTTGGGGATTCTTTATCGTGCGGACTTTTACGAAATGCTTTTGAGCGGAAAAACGGATATAAAAAAAATTCTTAAACCAGCTTTGTTTACTACACCGGAAAGTGTTATTTCAGATTTATTTGAAATATTGCAAGAACAGCAAGTACCGCAAGCTATTGTATGCGATAACGGTAATGTAGTAGGTCTTATATCTATGGAAGATATTTTAGAGGAGTTAGTCGGCGAGATAGACGATAAATACGATTTTTAGTTTTGGAACTGTGGCGGGTGCCTGAAGAATAGCTATCGTTCTGATAAAATAGAATTATGAAACTAAACCCGACAGTATTCGAATAAGGTTGCGTATGGTGCACCAACAAAAGAGAGGCGGTTTTCCGCCTCTCTTTTGTTGGTGCACCTTAAGGAATTCGAATCCCTAGCCTTTGGTTCCGTAGACCAACGCTCTATCCAGTTGAGCTAAAGGTGCATAAATTATTTATGCTGTCTGACAGCTTAATAATTATAGTAAATATATTTTTTTTTGTCAATCGATTTAGTCGGATAATTTTTATAATAAATGCGCGGGGAGGACGTTGACAATCAGTCTGTGATTATATATAATAATATAAATTTATACAATAAAGGAGTTTTTATGAAGGATTGGAAAAAGGCGGTGCTTTGGACGCTTGTCGGCTTTTGTATGATTTCGGCGGTGGCAAGCGTTTTTAGCATTATTTCACTTATACAGATGTTGACGTTAGACCTTACTTCGAGAAACATTAATGAAGAGGCGCGTCAGGTTTATCTGGGTTTAACCTCAGCTGAATTGGTTTGCGCGATAGCGTGTATTTCGTTTATTGTCGTGACGGCGGTATTCTTTGCAAAGAAAAGGGAAGGGGATAAAAAGAAGTTAACGTTTGGTTTTCTTATTGCCACCGTTGTAATATCCGCAGCGCTTATCGTGTTTGCTTTCTTTACGCTGTTCGTATTTAAACACAAAAAATTCGGTGTTTTCGGGAGTTGGAGTAACGGAAGCGTGAGTTCCACCCACTTCGTTTATTATCAGACCTATCTTTCGGCAATGCTTTCAACTTTCCTGCCGTTGCTCATTGCGGGCGGAATTATTTTAGGCTATCTGATTTACGGCGCAAAAAAGCAAAAGAGCGCGGAAGTTGCGGCAGAAACGGAAGAGGAAGCTTAAAAAGCAATAAGTTTATATAAGGGTATGAGGTTATGGATAAAAATAAAACTCTTTCGGCTACCTTTAAAACGGCGGTGACGGTAATTTTCGTGATTTGTTTACTGTCGGCTTTAACGGGATTAGTCGGCCTGCACAGTTACAACCAAATGGTAAATACTCAACTAGTGGTTAGCGGTTACGGGCAGATGGGCAGTGATTCAGTACTTGAAAAATTTGCAGACGTTTCTTTAAAAACGATAATTATTACGTATATCGTTTTCGTGTTGACGGCGTTAAACGGATTATATTTAATCAGCCGTTTTATCAAGAATGAAAAAACCGCTAAAATGTTCAATTTAACGGTTTGCGCAGTGTGTACGGCAGTGTTGGTCGGAGTTTTCGTTTTGTCCGTAATTTTATTAAACCAATCGTTTGCCCTTATCGATACGTTACCGCGGTTTAACGATTATTACGCCGACGGAAAGGTTTATTACGACTATACGTATCTTCAGGCGTATCAGAGGGTTGTAATTTCGATTTTTATTCCCTTTCTCGTAGTTTCGGTTACGGCCGCGGGGTTGAATATCAAAGGTATAATCGATAACGGTAAGGCTTTAAAAGAAACGGCGGGTTCGCAATTAACACAAATCGATTACTGAAATAGAATAAAAAAAACGGCGGAGGGTGCAGGCCCTCCGCCGATGTTTATTTTGTAAGCCGTTCTGTTGTCGTTCATTTTGTAAGCCGCTCTATTGCAAGCTTATAAATTTTCAGGCATTTTTCTATTTTTTCAAAGGTTATATACTCGTTCGGCTGATGTATTACGTTTTCCTCGCCTTCTTCCTCGGGCCCGAAGCCCGCTCCGCATCTGAGCGCGCGCGCATACGTTCCCCCGCCGATAGCAATCGGCTTCACTTGCTTGCCCGTCACCTCGTTATATGCACCGCAAAGCACTTGAATAAGGGCGCACTGTTTATCGTTGAAGAGAGGGGCCTGCTCTGAAAGAATTTCGTAATTTTCGCCCCCGAATGCCTTAATTACGCTCTCGCGCGAAAGCGTTGCGGGATAACGTATATCGCATACGACGGTAATAAAGTTTTTTCCGCCCCTTACGACGTCGGGCGAAAAGGTCAGATTTCCCGTTTCGTCTTTAAGTTCGGTAAGATTGAATTTTCCGACGAACAGTTTACCGTATATTTCGTCAAGACCGAGATATTTCAAGACGGGCCCGATGGCGTTTATGCCCTGTTTGGGTGTGGAGCCGTGCGCGGATTTCCCGCGGGAAATTACCAAGCCGTTTTCGTACGTAAGGTTTAAGCTTTTTAACTTCGCTTCGTCCGCGTCCGCCTTTACTACGCATTCGTCGCACACCATATTCGGCGCGTTTCCGCCTTTAAGCGTGCTGAAATCCCCGTCGGCGGGGAAAGTGAATTTAACGTGCATTATTCCCTTTTCGGCGTAGATTACCGGGAAATCGGCGTCGGGCGAAAAGCCCGTTTCGGGCATTACGGAGTGCGCGTTGAAATACTTTATACATTCCCAACCGCTCTCTTCGTTACAGCCGACTATAAGCCGTATTCTCTTTTTGGGCTTAAAGCCTTCGTCTTTAAGCTGTTTTAAACAGTACAGCGAAATAATTGCGGGGCCCTTGTCGTCCATTGCGCCCCTGCCCCAGATTTTTTTATTTGCATAATCGATTTCACCGCCGAACGGGTCGTGCGACCAACCGCTACCCGCGGGGACTACGTCGAGGTGGGCAAGTATCGCAAAATCCTCGCCCTCGCCGAAAATGACTTCGCCCGCGTAATTGTCGTAGTTTACCGTTTCGAACCCGAACGAACGGGCGAGGCCGAGAAAATATTCAAGGCATTCCGCGGTCTGCCTGCCGAAGGGCATACCCTCTTCGGGCGCACTTTTTGCGGAGTTGAACCTGATAATCTCAGAAATACTGTGCATCGTTTTTTCAAATAAATTTTCCATAGCGTTACCTTTTTAAAATATTAGCTGAAATCATTATACACTTTTATTTTTTTATGGTAAAATGATTTTGACTATAATTTTTTATCGGGTGATATTTTGCACGAAGGACACAGACGGCGGATGTACGAAAAACTGAATAACGACGACAACCTGTTCGACCACGAGGCGCTTGAAATTCTTCTGTACAGCGTCTGTCCGCGCGTAAATACCAACCCGATTGCGCACGCGCTTTTAGACAGGTTCGTGACTTTGTCCGAGGTGTTCAACGCAAGCGTCGAAGAGCTGAAAGAAGTTGAGGGCGTGGGCAATAGCGTTGCAAGCTTTATAAAGACGGTAGGGCTGTGCGCCGAACGTGCGGGCAGTATCGGAAATTCGCCTTCGCTTAAAACTCCGGGCGACTGCAAGCGGTTTATCGACTTGCGTCTGCACGCAAAAAGAGAGGAGTTTATCGAGCTGTACTTCGTCGACAAGGCGTGCAGGGTACGGCGGATATTCAGTTTCACCTCTGCCGAAAAAAGCAGGGTTTCCGTCAGTACCGACGATATAGTAAGAAACATTGCGCTTGCCCGCCCCTACGGAATTATAATAGCGCACAATCACGTTGACGATACGACAAAGCCGTCCGGATACGACGACGGCTTTACGCGCACCGTTCAGTTTATATGCAATATGAACGGCACTAAGCTTCTGGACCATTATATTTATAACGGAATTGACGAAATTTACAGTTACAGGGACAGCGGAAGGCTTGACGAGGTTAAAAGCCTTTGCAGCTGGGACAATTTTGAAAAATGGATAAAAACTTTAAACTGATTGAAAACAGAAAACTGCTTGTAGGCTATATAAAGCTTGTGCTGTATATACTGCTTGCGGTTATCGAAATAATCATCTGCGCGCAGTATTCTATGCGCTATTTCGAAAGCGGAAATATCGGCGGCCTTATTACCGTAATAATAAGCTGCGTTTTGCTTGCGGCGCTTGAA
The DNA here is from genome assembly GCA_947090365.1 of uncultured Clostridia bacterium. Lineage (GTDB taxonomy): Bacteria > Bacillota > Clostridia > Christensenellales > Borkfalkiaceae > Coproplasma. Next base: position 15,039 of record CAMUNT010000007.1, on the reverse strand, counting down.
GGGATAGATTCGTTCGTGATAAAAAACGTAACCGCAAAATACGTCTTCTTCGGGTTCGATACGGTGTGCGTGCTTCTTCTTTGTATCTTCACCGGTAACACTTATATGTCCACGCTGTACTGCATAGTACTTACGCAGATTTATATTTGCGTTGACAGCCTGCGCGAAAACACTATACTTTTCAGCGTCAGCTGTGCGCTTTTCGTAATCTCTTTCGTCTTCGGAAAATTGGTTGAAGGAAGCGTGGGTACTGTTTTTGCGGATATAGTCGAAACTCTCGGCGACAGCATTTTAGGCGTTGCTATGATAGCAATTCACTACGCCGTTGCAAACTTCGGGTTAAGGTTCTATTCCAAAAACCAACAGCTTCGCAACGCATTGCAGGAAGCGGACGAAAGTAAGGCTCAGCTTGAAGAGGCTTACAAGGAAATTTCGCGCACCGCGGTATACGAAGAGCGCAACCGCATTGCAAAGGATATTCACGACAACGCGGGACATTCTATGACTACCGTAATTATGCTGACGGAGGCGGCAAAGCATCTTATAGACAGCGACCCGTCGGAAGCCAAAACGCGTATAATTTCCGCAAACATTCAGGCGAAAAACGCGTTGGAGCAGATGCGCGAAAGCGTTCATCTTTTAGCGGGCAGAGCGCAGGTTCAGACCTTAAAGGAAGAAATCGGCGAAATAATAGCCCAGACTATTGACGGAACCGAGCTGAAAATAAGGTGCAATATAGAGGATATTTCGCTTGACGGCGAAAGCGCAAGGTTTATCTGCAACAGCGTAAAAGAGTGCCTTTCAAACGGCATAAGGCACGGCAGGGCAACCGCTTTCTTTATCGAAATGAAAAAGGAATTTTCAAACGTGTGCCTTCTTATTTCCGACAACGGCTGCGGTGCCGGCGGAAAGATAGAGGAGGGCTTCGGGCTTAAAGGGCTTAGGGAAAAGGCGGAAAAGCTGGGCGGAAGATGCTGTTTTTCAAGCGAAGAGGGCTTTGAAACCGAAATTATTATACCGCTGAAAAAGGAGGAAAAGGGGAACGGAAATGATTAAAATTTTATTGGCTGACGATCAGACCATTTTAACAGAGGGCATTAAAAGCGTGCTTGAAACCTGCAGTGATTTTCAGGTTATAGGCTGTGCGCGGGACGGGGCGGAGGCGGTCGAGCTTGCTTCTAAGTTAAAGCCCGACGTCGTGCTTATGGATATACGTATGCCCAATATGAACGGCGTTGCGGCAACCAAGCGCATAAAGGATATAAACCCCGATATAAAGATAATAGTGCTTACGACCTTTGACGACAGCGACTATATTTTAAGCGCGATAAACAACGGCGCAAGCGGTTATCTTTTAAAGGATATAGGCGCAACCGCGCTTATCGACGCTATTAAAAACGCGTACGCCGGCGATACTATTCTGCCTTCGAAAATTGCCAAGAAAATTACCGATGCGGCAATGATGGTTTCTTCCGACAAGGAAATAAAGCTGAAAAAAGCGTTCGGCCTTTCCGACAGGGAGGTTGAAATCGCGTTTATGATTATAGACGGCTTTACCAACAGACAGATAGCCTCCGCAATGCAGGTGTCCGACGGCACTGCACGCAACTATATAAGCTCTATTTATTCCAAGCTGGGCGTGGACGGCAGGGCTTCTGCGGTAGAAAAACTAAAAAGAAAAATCTGATTATAAAATTAAAATAGCGGATTGCATAGTGCAATCCGCTTATTTTTTAAGTTTTAAAAGTTGCTTTTGTTCCAGCCCCAGTTTTCAACGTCGGTATAGGTTACGTAAACGTCGCTGCCCGCAACCGAAAACCGCTTTTCAAGTATTCCGCAAATACTTTCCGTCATCTTTTCTGTATCGGAAGCGTTCGCCTTGCCGAACACGCTGACGGAAACGAAAGCTCCGTTTGCAAGCTTGTTGCCCGCAAAGTACAGGTCGTACCCGTCCGAAATACCCACCATTAAATAACTTTCGGGCTTGTGCATTACGGAAATTGCCTTGCCCAAATCGCTTTTAAGCAAATCCTTTTCCCCGTCTGTAATTTTCTTTGAAAGCTTAACGTCTATAAACGGCATAATTTTTTACCTCTTTTAAATTTTTTTAATCTTCTAAACCTAACAAATAATCGGTTGTAACGCCGAAGTATTTTGCAATTTTTTCCAGAGTTTCAAAGTCGGGTTGTCTTATATTTTTTTCCCAATTACTAACTGTTCTTTGGTTTACACCCAATATTTCTCCGAATTGACTTTGTGAAAGTTTTTTTTCAGTTCTTAGTTCTTTAATTCTTCCGTTAAATAAAATCATAAATAAATTATACCCCAGAATGCAGTAAAATACTTGACATACCCCGTACTGGGGTATATTATTAAATAAACTAAGGAGGTATTTATGAAATCAATTATTAAAGAAATATTTTACTGCGACCGAGGGAATTGCGAAAAGGTGAAGATGAGTGAAGAGTTTTAAAGAAATACTTGGAAAAGTTGCCAACCAACATGATATTGTAGAAAAAGACCTGTCCGAAGAAAAGAAAAAAGAATTTGAACAGTTCTGCGACCTCAGCGACGAGTTAGCGGCCAAGACAGCGGACGAGCATTTTACCGAAGGAGTAAAGATAGGTATTCTTTTGGGCATAGAAGTCTGCAATTAAAAACGGCATCCTTTCAAAAAAAATGCCCGATAATCCTTGAATTTTCTGCCGTAATACTGTATAATTTAATTAATTAGAAACGCCAAGGAAAATTTCGGAAGCGGAAGATGGCAAAATTCCCGTTATAGTGGGTGTGACGGGGCGGAGGCGGATATAAAAAGAAAATGGCTTTTAAGCAGTCTGTCGGGTGCAGAGGGCGAGCCGTACGGCGACGATTACGCGCTTTTAAACGAGCCTCCCGCTCTTGTTTACGATTTTTCCCTGTACGCTTGCGATAGGGCTTATCATTTTTTTAACGGCGATAGGCAAAAGAAAGGCGTATCATAAAAATTACGCCGACAAGGAAACTTGTAAAAGTTACAGGTTTCTTTTTTGCTTTACGTCTGTCGGGTACGCAGAAAGAAATTATGCTTTTAACGGCGGACAGTTGCCTGTTGAGTACATTTTTTGCAAATTTAAAAAAATTTTATAAAGTATAGTGTTCAAATTAATTATTTTATGTTATAATAGTTTCGAGGTGCAAATATGGAAAAATTACCCAAGATAAAAGTTATAGGTATAGGCGGCGCCGGTTGCCGTCTTGTAAACAAAATGACGGAGTTTGAGCTTCGCGCTGCGGAGTATTACGCAATTGACGACGATTGCGTTACTATGGAGCGGCTGAAATGCGAAAACAAAATAAAGCTCGAATGCGGTATGCGCTCTGCGGGCGATAGCGGTTTATGCGAACAAACGGCTAAGTCGGATAGGGAACGGCTGAACGGCATCGTCAAAGGTGCGGATATGGTTATTCTGGTTGCCGGCGTGGGCGGGGGCTTCGCCTCTGCTGTTGCGCCGTTGATTGCCGAAGAGGCAAAAGTGAACGGAATTTTAACGGTTGCCACAGTATGTACTCCGCTTATGAGCGAGGAACAAATACGTCAGGATAATGCCGACAGGTGTATATTCGAACTTAAAAACGTTGCCGATACGGCGATAATCGTGCCTTGCGGTAACGGCAATTTTCTTACGCCGTTCAAGCTTCCTATGGAAAAGGAGCTGCTTATTGCGGACGCAATGATTGAAAGCGTACTGCTTACCGTTTTAATGCCTGCAACGGTGCCGGGAGTAATAAATATAGAATATAATGAGTTGACGTACGTTCTTACGGACTCGGATAAGGTTTACTTCGGCGTTGGTGCGTACAGGGGCAAAGACCGCGCGCTCAGTGCGGCCAAAATGGCTATGGACTGCCCGCTGTCGATAAATTTTCCCGACGGCGCAAACAGACTTCTTGTTGTGGTTGAAAGCGGTGAAACGCCGCAAACGGACGAGATCAGGCAAATTTCCGATTATCTGGCTTCTTCCTTTAACGCGTCGGCAGATATATTCTTTTCGGTAAACGTAAACGAAAGTCTGGGCGAAAATATGAAGGTTTCCGTTCTGGCAACCAAAAAGCGTGAAGAAAACGGAAGTAAACGGCAGTAATTTTAAAAAAAGAGTGAAAACGGATTTTCTTGCGAACTGAATACGGCGGTAATTAAATGAGGAGCGGGAAATGATTTTTGTAACGGGCGATACGCACGGCCTGCAGGATTTTCGCAAACTGCATATTTTTGCGGGCGAAAATCAATTTCTTACCAAAAAAGATTTCGTAATAATCGCGGGCGATTGCGGCGCGGTATGGAGCAATGAAACACTTGTCGGAAATCTCAGGTATTATAAAGAGCTCCCTTTTACGGTGCTGTTTATCGACGGTAACCACGAAAATTTCGACTTGCTGAATTCCTTTCCCGAGGAAATATGGAACGGCGGAAGGGTGCATAAAATAAGGCCCGATTTAATTCATTTAATGCGCGGGCAGGTTTTCGAAATTGAGGGCAAAACTATTTTTACCTTCGGCGGTGCAACCAGCATCGACAGGGAATACCTCGTTGCGGGGCGTAGCTGGTGGAAAAGTGAGCTTCCGACCGTTGAAGAGTTTGACGAGGGTATGGCAAACCTTAAAAGGTACGGCAATAAAATCGACTATATTATAACCCACGCCTGCGGACAGCGCGCGCTTGCATATCCTGCGATACGCGCCCTTGCGGGCAGAAAGGGCGGGTGCCCCGAGGTTAAGCTGTTATCCGCCTTCGAGGATACGGCCGATTTTAAGCACTGGTATTTCGGCCATTTTCATACAGACGCGCGTTTAAGCGGTAAATACACCGCCATTTTCGATAACGTTGTCGAATTGGGGATGGATAACGTAAAATTAATGAAAGGGAGGAATTACCTTTGAAAAAAATTTTTGCGGGGATACTTGCTTTGGCGCTTTCGCTTACGACGGCGGTCGGCTGTTCGGGCGGTTCCGGCGATAAGGACGGCTCTGCGGATGATTATACGGATATAATACAGCCGAATCCCGACGACGATACCGATAAGGAAAATCCCGACGGCAGTGAGAAGCCAAACCCCGACGGCGACGGCTCGGACGGTTCCGATAAGGAAGAGCCCGACGATAAGCCGGTACAGCCGACGGTCGATTTGTCGGCAGACGGTTACGTTACGGACAAAATAGGCGATTTTTCCGTTTACGAAAACACCTCCGCATACCGCAAGGTAAAGACGGCGGAAGAGCTTGTCGATGCAATCCGCGATGCGAAGTATCACTATAAAAACGTCTGGGACGATGAAACAGGCACTTATACTCAGGTGCCTGCCGACGGCTATACGGAAGACAATTTTAAGGGAACGGTCCGCGTAATAGAGATTGAAAACGATTTGAACCTCGGTTATTACAAGCTTAGCGACAGTGTAAAATCAAGCGGACTGGTCGACGATTTTGCAAAAAAATATAATAATTTAAAGGACTATCTTTACAGCTCGGATACATTTCTCGAAAACGGAATGTCGCAGATCAAGGTGGAAAATACGTCTGACCTTTTAATCTATTCCAAAAACGGCGCGCGGCTTACCCACTGCGGTTTTAAGCTTACAAGCGACAATAACGTGGTTTTCAGAAATCTCGAATTCGACGAAATGTGGCAGTGGGAGGACGGAAACAAATCGGCAGGCAAAATAGGCGATTATGACTGGTTCGGCTGGGCTTATTTTAAAATAGCTTTCTGCGGATACGTCTGGATAGACCACTGCACCTTCGGCAAATCCTACGACGGTCAGATAGACTATTCCAACCCCGATTACACCGCGAACGCGGGCGTAGCGTTCCGCGCTCCTTACGGCGCGGACGGGAATAACGGCCTGCATATAAGCTGGTGCAATTTCAACGCGGGAAGCGACGATACCGACGGTTATATCTATAAAATGATGGAGAAAATCGAAGCGGATTATCAGGCGCATAAGGATACCGCCGATACGGACTACGTTTCAATGCACGCCTATTACGACGCTCTCAGAAACAGGGGCGCAAGCTTCGAAGATATTCTGTACGGCATTGCGATTCCGCAGAAAAAGGGCCTTTTGTGCGGTGACAGCGGTAACAATAAGGAAGATTACGAATACAACCTGAAACTGTGCGTATCCTTTGCAAACTGCAAATTTATCAACCTCGAAGACAGGCTTCCCAAGATACGCGGCGGCAACGCTTATATGTATAACTGCATCGTTGACAGCTCGCAGTATTACGCATACCGCGCCAAGCTTAAAGGCTTCGCGCAAAGCGCGGTTTCCGGCGTGAACGGCAGTTGGAAGTGCGCGCTTGTGTCGCAGGGTATAGTCTGCGGTAACGGTGCAAGCTTCAAGGCGGAAAACTGCATTTTCGATGGCATTGATACTCTTTTGAAGAATAACGACAGTAATTCTTCGCCTAAGGTGGACGGCGGTTACGAACTCGTCAATTGCAGTTATCGGGCGGGCGCAAATTCAACGGCTTACGTCGGTTCGTCGTCGGATGCTGGCAACAAGTTTACCAACAGCTCGCCGTCTGTTTTGAAAACCGAATATTTCAAATGGCATACTCAGGACGGGGAACAGCCATTTAATATCTCTGCAACGGAGCTTGAAAAGCTTAAAGAGGTGCTTGACGATTTGAATTACGGCTCTGGCGCAAAAACTCAATTCGGCGTTTCGCTTCTCAAAAGCAAATATTGAAATATAAAAGAGAGCAGATAAAATCTGCTCTCTTTTTACTGTAAACTTATAATTTTCGTGGCTATTTTATTACGGAAAGCTTTGTCGTGTTCGACGAAAATCATCGTGGGTTGAAATTCGTCTAAAAGGTTTTCTATCTGAATGCGCGAATAGACGTCGATAAAGTTCAGCGGTTCGTCCCAGACGTACAAATGCGCCCGCTCGCACAGGCTTTTTGCAATTAAAACCTTTTTCTTCTGTCCGTCGGAAAAATCGGATATATCTTTGTCGAATTGCAGTTTGTTTAATCCCAACTTGTGCAGAACGGCTTTGAATAAGCTTTCGTCGACGCGATGGAGGGAGGCGAACTCCGTCAGCGTTCCGTAAAGGTGACCGGCGTCCTGAGGAACGTATGATACAATTAAATTCGAACCCAAGCTTACCGCGCCGGTGTGTTCGATTTTTTGTCCGCACAGCAGTTTCAGCAAACTGCTTTTTCCGCTGCCGTTTTTACCTTCGATGGCTATTCTCTCACCGCGTTTAATTTCAAATGTTATAGGCGCGCATATTTGCTTATCCCCGTAAACGGGTGCGACGGAGGTGAACGCGACAATCCGTTCGGCGCGGTATTCGAGAGGAGTCAGTTTTAAACAGCTTTCGGTTTCGCGGTTTTTTAATAACTCGGATTTTTGGTCGATTTCCTTTTGCCGTCTTGCTTCGGCGGACTTTGCGCGTTTCATCATTTTTGCGGACTTGTGCCCGATGTAGCCCTTGTCGGGTCTTAATCCGGAAATTTTTTCGTTTTTCGACGCTTCAACGCGGTCAGCCCATTGGGCGGTTTGCCTTGCCGTTTTCTGTAATCGCTTAATATCGGTTTGCAGTCGTTCGCTTTGCTTACTTTCGTATTCCTGTTGTCTTTCGAAGTTTTCCATAAAGGAAGAAAAATTACCGCTCTGCACTTCGATGTTCGTTTTGTTCAGCGAAAGTATGTGGTCAACGCAGCCGTCGAGAAAGCTTCTGTCGTGCGAAACGAGTATAAAGCTTATCTTTTTGCGAAGATACGCCGAAACAAGCTCTCTTGCCTTGGCGTCAAGGTGGTTCGTCGGTTCGTCGATAAGCAGAAAGTGCCCTTCGTTTAAGAAAAGCCCCGCAAGCAGAACCTTGGTCTGTTCGCCGTTGGAAAGGGTGTAAAAGGGGCGGTACAAAGCCCCGCTGTCGACGTCGAGAAGGCTGAGCTCGCGCATAATGCGCCATTCTTCGGCATCGGGGCAGACTTGCCGTAAAACGTCAAGCGCAGGCATATTTTTATCGGTTACGGTATACGGGAAATAATCGAACTGAACGGAGGATGTGATCTTTCCGCGGTACTCGTATTTGCCCTGCAACAGGTTCAAAAAGGTGGTTTTGCCTCTGCCGTTTCTGCCTACAAAACCCAATTTCCAGTCGGTGTCTATCCGGAAATTCACTTTTTCAAAAATATTATCGTAGCCGGAAGGGTACGAAAAAGTTAAATTTTCCACGTTTATTACTGACATATTATAACCTCCTTAACAAAAAAAGTTATGAGAAAGTAATCTCATAACTCAAAAAACTCAAATATAATTATCTACGTTTGAGGGAATGACGGATTAATCTTTCTTGCTTTCGCATAGGCCAAAAGGGCGCAAAAACCCCGTTGACTTACGGTTATAAATTCAGCAAGAAACTTTCTTCACTCCCGACACCTCGTAGTTTGTTATGTGAGTATTATATAGAACGTTATAATTTTTTGCAAGCATTTTGCGTATAGAGCGAATAAAATTTTGTCTGTTACAAAATAATTTGCAAACGACTTGAAAAACAGTTGACAAAAAATTAATTATCTAATAAAATGATAAAGCCTTTTAACAAGGCGGTTATCGCGGGGTGGAGCAGCCAGGTAGCTCGTCGGGCTCATAACCCGAAGGTCGCGAGGTTCGAATCCCGCCCCCGCAACCAAATTTTGACCGCCTTAGTTATGGCGGCGTAACGGCGACGTAGCTTAGTTGGTCTATAGCGGCCGGTTCATACCCGGCAGGTCGGCGGTTCGAATCCACCCGTCGCTACCAAAGAAAATTCCGCTTTCAAAGCGATTTACATATTTATAAGGCCCGTTGGTCAAGAGGTTAAGACATCACCCTTTCACGGTGGTATCGTGGGTTCGATTCCCGCACGGGTCACCATTTTAACGGAGTACAGTAAATACTGTACTCCGTTAAAATTTATGTGCCCGTCTGTTGAAAATTAACAAATATTTGCTTGCTTTTATTCGAGTTATAGAATATAATATTCTTATGTGGTTTGAGGTGTAAAATGTTAAGTTTTATTTCCGCAAAAGAGGCGGCTGAAAAATGGAATATTTCTCAAAGGCGTGTTGCAATCCTATGCTCTGAAAATCGCATTGCGGGTGCAATGATGGTCGGTAATATGTGGATAATACCAAGTACAGCAGAAAAGCCCGTTGATAAACGTACTGTCAGATACGAAAAGCAAAATGCGGTACAGTTAAAGCCTTTTGTTAAATGGGTTGGAGGAAAAAGTCAGCTTGTTAATGAGCTTGAAAAAATGCTTCCCACTGCCGGCGAAAAGGTTTTAATAAAATACGTTGAGCCTATGGTTGGCGGTGGCGCATTACTGTTTAATATTTTATCAAAATATGATTTCGAGCAAATTTATATAAGTGATATTAATGCCGAACTTATAAACGCTTATATCGCCATTAAAAACAATATCAATGCGCTTATATCAAAGCTAACTGAAATGCAACTTTTGTTTTTGCCTATGGATGAAAACGGGCGCAAATATTTCTATTACTCTTCTCGTGCTAGGTTTAATAGTCTTGAATTAAATGAAAGCAATTCAGTAGAAAAAGCAACTTTATTTATATTTTTAAATAAAACTTGCTTTAACGGTTTGTACAGAGTGAATAAAAAAGGTCAGTTTAACGTTCCTATGGGTGCATACAAAAATCCTTGTATATGTGACGAGGATAATTTGCGCAACATTTCGAAAGCACTGCAAAACGTTGAAATAGTTTGCGGTGATTACTCTCTTTCTAAAAGCGTAATAGATGAAAGAAGTTTTGTTTATTTAGATCCGCCTTACAGGCCTATTTCACAAACTTCGGGATTTACTTCATACACCGCTGATGTTTTCGATGATAGAGAACAAATTCGTTTAGCGCATTTCATTGATGAAATAAACGAAACAGGCGCAAAAATTGTTTTGAGCAATTCAGATCCTCAAAATGTCAATAAAGAAGATACATTCTTTGAAGATCTTTACAGATCGTATAAAATTAAAAAAGTCGAAGCAAACCGTATGATAAACAGCAAGTCAGACGGTCGTGGAAAAATAAAAGAATTGCTTATCTGCAATTAAGGCTAACTTATGAAAAGAAATTTTAACGAATGGTTAAAAACGTTTAGGTCGAGTATTTGCGATTATAGCTATTACGTAAACTTTGATAAAGTTTACGGCAACGTTGACAGCATAAAAGTTGAATTGAATATTCTTAATTCTTTAATCGGCTCAAAGGACATTGAGAATGATTTTGAAAAGTTGATTTCCGAATATTCTAAAATTTTAAATTGCATTCCTGTTCTCTTGGCTGTCAGGGGTGGTGAAATTTATGCTATTGACGGCGACGGAGAATATCTTTACAATTTCAAGAAAATGAATTATTCTGTTGAAGAGTATAAAATGTTTATGCGCAAACAGGGCTATTCGATTTAATAGAAAACCGCATTATCAATAATCTGGTTGATTACGTTACTGGCGTTGAAGTAGGGCTTGACAGTAACGGTCGCAAAAATAGAGGCGGTCACTTAATGGAAAACCTTGTTGAAGATTATCTTATTAAAGCAGGTCTTGTTAAAGGCACCGACTATTTTAAAGAAATGTACATATCAGATATACAAAGGCGTTGGAACTTAGATTTGTCGAGCATATCAAATACAGGTAAAACAGAAAAGCGTTTTGATTTTGTAGTTAAAAAAGGAAATACCGTTTACGGAATTGAAACAAATTTCTATGCAAGCAGTGGCTCAAAATTAAACGAAACTGCAAGAAGCTATAAAAATATAGCTTTGGAGGCAAAGGATATTAAAAACTTTGCGTTCGTTTGGTTTACGGACGGTATCGGTTGGAAATCGGCAAAACATAATCTTGAAGAAACTTTTGACGTGTTGGACAACCTTTACTGCATTACAGATTTAGAAAATGGCGTTGTAAACGAGCTGTTTAAATAATATGAAAATTCCTTTACATCCCGAAAATTTTGAACTTGAAACAAATACTGTCTGGAGCTTCCCGAACAGGGGTAAATGGGCAACACACGATGCAAAATACAGAGGAAATTGGTCGCCGTATATTCCGAGAAATATAATATTGCGTTATTCTGAAATGGGCGATACTGTTTTGGACCAGTTTGTCGGCGGTGGTACTACGGCTGTTGAAGCAAAACTGACAGGACGCAATTTTATCGGCGTTGATATTAACCCGAATGCTATTGAAATTTCAAAAAGAAAATTAGATTTTGAATGTGATAAAAATTCGCAAGTAGATATTTTGCAGGGCGATGCAAGAAAGTTATATATTGAGAATGAAAGCGTTGATTTAATTTGCACACATCCGCCTTATGCAGATATTATTCATTATAGTAAAGATATTGACGGCGATTTGTCATTGCTCTCAATTAAACCTTTTTTAATGGAAATTGGCAGAGTCGCAGAAGAAAGTTTTAGGGTTTTAAAGAAAGGCAAATTTTGTGCTATTCTTATGGGCGATACACGCAAAAAAGGAATGGTTCAACCTCTTGCTTTTGAAACTATGCGTATATTCGAACTTGCGGGTTTTAAAACGAAAGAAATCATTATTAAAGAACAACACAATTGCAAAGCTACAGGTTTTTGGAAAACTAACAGTATAAAGCATAACTTTCTGCTGTTAGCCCATGAATACTTGTTTGTATTTAAAAAGTAAAATTTATTGAGGTTTATATGACAAAAACAGAAGAAGCATTAGAAACCTGTAAAAAAATTTTGGACGGAATAGAACTTGGTACACTTTCTATTTCTTCCGCCGCTCTATTATGCTTACGCATAGCAAGATTATTAAATGATATTAATTCAATTTATTGGCTTCAATGTGAAACAGGCGGTTATCCAAGAACAAATGATGGACATATTATCAATAAAGCATGGGAACTTGCCTATATTCACGGTAGAGGAAGCTATAATAAAGATAAGCAGAAAGTAATTTTTAGCGAAATTATTTCGGAATTAGAAAGCGACGTTATTAGTGCCAATAAAGCAATTGGGAATTTTAGTACAGCAGGTGTATCTGCTGGTGGAGAACATGCCACATCTGCTATGCGAGATTTAACTAGCACTGTCGCTAATTCAACGGGTCAATTATTAAAAAGAATTTCAGAGGCAAAATCAAAAATTGCAAGTTTAACATCTGCTTATTACGATTATGCGTTAAAAACTTATATTGAATTATCATTTAGCAACACAACGGAAGCAATTTTTGATTTATATAGAGAAAAGGTCAATAATTATTTATCGTCCTTATCTAAAGATACTATTTTAAAATTACAAGCGATTGATGACAAAATAAATTCAGATAATCCCGAGTTTTATTCTCAAGCTGTTACAACCTGTAGAAGGCTTTTTATTGATGTTGCGACCGAATTATTTAACAAAACTTTTATAGATTTTACTGGTAAGACATTTAAAACTAAATCAGGAAAAGAAATAGATGTTAGTGGCGACCATTATATCAATAAAATTTCTGCTGTAATAGAAAAGCTTGAAGAAAAATCGGCTAAAAATACTTTAATCGGAAGTAGTATAATCTATATTTTAGACTGGATTGAAAATTTAATTTTATTGCAGTGTAAAGGCGTTCATTCTGAAATAACCAAGCACGATGCTGAACAATGCATTATACATACTTATGTTTGTTTAGGCGATATTTTATCAATGCAGGAAAGCTAAAACTCTATTCGAGTAAGACTGAATACAGGTCACCATTTTAACGGAGTACAGTAAATACTGTACTCCGTTAAAATTTACTTGCCCGTCTGTTGGAATCGAGGGGAGGCAAGCATACAAGGTATGCGCAGATCTGCGGGCTCTACCGCAGACTTGACAGCAATTGACTTTTGCTGTCAACCCTGCGCGCCGCACAAGGCGCGATTCCCGCATGGGTCACCAACTGAATGAGAGTTGTAATACGAATTTGTGATGTCCGAATTATACTCTTTTTCTATATTTTAAATTGTTTTTTACGGTATTTTGCCGTTATTTTGCTTGTTTTTTACAAAAATAATTCGAATTTGGAAATTAAACAGAAAAGAGTATAAGAGCCGAACCTGTTGAGTCCGAATTTTTTCTATACAATTCTTCATATTTATTTTGAGTTGAATAACCTAAATATGGATGTGGGCGTTTAGAATTATATTGCTCAATATAATCTACTTATTAGCATTAAATTCGTAAGCTTCGAAATCCTCTTTATGTTTCTCTTGAAAATTTTTATATTCTTTTGTTTTTCTATATTCTATAAAAATTGGCCAGGTGCATATTAAATACGAATTATAGGTATCAGGATAGCATTTTTCTAATTCTTCTGTTACTTTATCATTATTTTCCAAAAGAAGATTTTTTGCTATCTCGTAAAGCTGTTGCATTCCAGAAATATCCAAATCTTCTATTTCATTTCTAACTGTTTCTAAACCATAAATATGTTTTTTTGAATTTAATTTATTAATGACATAATTAGTTTTATTTGCATGCGTTGTTAATTTTGTTTTCTCTAATAATTCGTAAGCAAATTCAGCTAACTCCCATTGCTCTTTTTGTAAAAAATCAAAAGCAGTATCTTCTAATACCGTTAACTCATTTGAACATTCTCCAAGCAAATAAAATAATAAATAACCAAACTTAATCAAGTTGTTAGTTTTTTGTTCAATAATTTTTCTATCACATTTTATTTGTTCACCTATTTTAACATTCTTATATTTTTTAGGCACAGCATCTAAATAATCTTTATTTACTTTTCCATTATTGTGCACAATAATATTGCGATGAAGATCCATCTCTATATAGCTATCCCATAGCTCTTGAAAATTTTCCAAATGTAGCTTATGTATTTTATTTATTTTTGAAATAGTTTCACTAACGCCGTGCATCAATTTTTCAACTTCACTGCCTATTAATTGATTCTTTAAATTTTCCAAGTTCGAGCTTATCAATTTATCATATGAAATAACTTTATCATGAAGATACGCTTCCGGTTTAGTTGTTATCAATCTCCATAATAACCTTTCGAAATACTTCTCGAAAATTTGAATAGCTCCAGTTATAACTTTTTCTGAAATCAACTTTAAAGTCTCAGTTGCTTGATAAAGTTTTACTGTTCCTATAGTGGGCAGAAACAGAGTCGTATTAACTTTGTTTAATCTTATTCCATATGATATTTTCTTTTCTTTTACTATTGAATCAATATCAAGGTCAAATACATCACCAAATTTCATGCCATTATCAATTTCTTGATTTATGAAATCAGCATATTTTTCTCTTATATGATCTTCCTCATCTAATTTGGATAGGCGCTGCAAGAATTCCTCTATCTTCAATGAATATTTATACTTATCCCTAATTACTTTTGCTTCTTGCAAAGCATTTTTAAACATTTGGTCATATAATTTTTTCTCAGATTCAATATTTAGTGCAAATTCTTGAAGTATAGAAATTTTAATTAATAACCCCTTATCTTCAGTACTCATTTTTTCTCCTTTATTAAACTAGTATCTTTTTATTATCATATCATAAATCTTAAAATTTGACAAATCAATAAAGTGTTCTGTTGTACGTTTTCCGCGCTTTGGAACGAACACACACCGGTTTGCGCGAGGAGATAAAAGCTCCGCCGTACCGGAGGCGTAGCCTTAAGCTCTGTCGAGGCTCCCGCAGGGAAACGGCAAATTCCTGCAAGTGTTTTTGCAGAGTTTGCGTTTGTCAGAGCAAGCTTCTGCAAAGCCACTGTTTGTATATGGCGTTTGCTTTTTCAAGATTGTTATGATATAATCATTTAACAATAAACAGTAATTTAGCGGAGGACTTTTAAAATGCTAATAGAGAAATCACTTGTTTCTTCAAGAATAACTGTACGAAATTATCAAAAGTCAGACTTGCCATATCTTACTGCAATGTGGTTCGATGAAGAAAACGGCAAATATATGAGCGATCCGACGGTGGAATATGTTGATAGTGATTTTCAAAAAGCACTTGACAGTCTTGAA
>CAMUNT010000006.1 GCA_947090365.1 uncultured Clostridia bacterium | reverse complement strand
GTTGTCCGCGTTGCGGTCATAAACTATGCAAGGGCGAAGAAGGTTCGCATGTTATTATCAAATGCCCGAATTGTAGCGTTCACATAAGAATTGAAATTAACGAAAACACTTACTAATTCGAACTTATCTTAGCTTACTTGATGACTTTAGTTGTCTGAGCGACCAATTAAGCAAATTAAAATCAGCTTATGATAACGAGACGAAGGAACGTGCAGATATAATAATTAACGTTTTACCTGAAATTTCGGGAGTTGCAGAATTACAAGTATTTCATAATATCCGGTTCAAACTTTTTTCGCATACCGTTAAAATCAACTGCTTTTCGCTTTGTGTCTCGAAATTTGATGATGACGAATTAAATCTGTATTTTTACGACACTAATGATTTTAATGAAGTAGAAAGAATTTTTGAAGATTTTATTGGGAATCGGAATATTCCCGATTTGAGTAAATGGGATAGGGCGTTTATAGGTTAGTTAATGAGCAGTAGCAAAGCTACTGCTCATATTTTTGCTTGTTTTGCAGATAATAGCAGGTGAATAAATATCGACCCGAAAAGCTCGGTGTAGGAGATAAAATGTATCGTGTTCCCAACCATATAGGAATAATACCCGACGGAAACAGACGTTGGGCAATTGAAAACGGTTTAAAAAAAGAAGAAGGATACGAACACGGCTTGCTTCCTGCTTTGAAGCTGCTGAGTCTGGCTAAACGGTGCGGAGTAAAGGAGCTGACGTATTACGGGTTTACAGTGGATAACTGTAAGCGACCCAAAGAGCAGGTGTCGGCATTTTCCGATGCGTGCCGTAAAGCAGTTAAATTAGCAGAGGATGACGGTGCCGACGTTCGCGTTATCGGAAATACTAAATCGCACTGTTTTCCTGACGGATTGCTTCCGTATGCAGAGATGAATAGCTCTGCAAATGATAAAATACGTGTAAATTTGTTGGTCAACTACGGTTGGGAATGGGATTTAAAAAACGGCTGGGCTTCGCGCGACATACCGAGAATAGATATGGTTATCCGTTGGGGAGGTATGTGCAGACTTTCGGGCTTTCTGCCCTTACAGACAGTTTATTCGGATTTTTTCATTGTGAAAGATTTGTGGCCTGATTTTAAAAGCGAGCATTTTAATAACGCCTTGGAATGGTATTCCAGACAAGACGTAACGTTGGGCGGATAAATTAGTGGGTTAAGATGGTTAAAAGATAATTAACAATTTGACATAATAGATTTTAAAAGTTATAATTGTTCAAATAACACGAAATTAAGGTAAAAAATGAAGGTTAGTAAAGAAAGCATAGCAAGAAGTATTGTATTACTTATTATTGCGTTAACTTTTGTTATACTTGGCATGGTTTGTTTATTTATAGACGGTGAAAAATCTGTAGTTGTCAGAGAGAAACCGAACATAAGCAAATCGGAAGAAAATATTAAAGTAAACTTCATTCTCGAAAATACGAGTGATGAAAATGTTCAGATAACTTATATTAAAATAGAGATTTCTACTAATAAAGGTGATGAACCGTTGTATGACAGAGAGGGTATATCTCTTGCGGCAGGGGAATCTAAAGCTCTTGAGTACGTAGACGCGCCGTGCAATTCTCCAAATTCAGTCGTAGGTATTTTAGTAGAAGCGAACGGAAAACAGTATTACGCTTATGACGCTCTTGGTTTTGGTTGGATAGTAATATTTTGCATTGTCCCCGCAATAGTTGTCTGCCTTTTAGCGACTGCTAATTTTGTTGGGGTTGCCCGTCAGAAAAAACGATATCAATCTATTGAACAGGAAATCAAAGAAAAATTTTTAGGTAAAGCAATATTTGCCGTCGGTTGCTACGGTAGTTTTGGTAAACAGGGAAAAACGTCTGCAAAAAAAACTTCTGCTGTCGTCGGGGAGAGTTCTGCAGAAATATTCGGTTTCGGAACGAACAAAATTTACTGTGATAATGCGCCAAAAGAGTTCGTTATTTCAGATGAAGGGTTGTTTGTAGGTGCTCCTAGTGAGTGGGACTTCAATCTGGACAGAATGAATTTTATGGAAAAGCGTTTGTTTAATCAAGCCGAAATTCAGGTAAAGAAAAAGCAGGTAGCGCTTAGCAATCCATCCTCGCAAGATTTTTTTGTGTTCGATCTTTTGGATAATAAAGGGGTTACTGCTGAACAGCTGGCAGAAAAGCTTAACAGTCTTCTGGCGTCTGCCGAAAAATCGACAGATGATGTTTCTACGAGTAATAATGAATGCTAAAGAAGATTCTTTTTAATAGTTAAGCAACCCTATTTTTTAATTTTAAAATCAGAAAACGTTTGACAATTTAAAATCAGCGAATTATAATTATTTCGACTTCAAACTATTTGAGGTCGAAATAATTTTTTTTGCGACGGTTTATGGAAAATAAAAGACTTTACGGGCTTTTGTGCTGTCTGCACAGGCAGATGAGCAGGGAAAATCACAAGCTTTTTGCGGAATACGGCATAACGCACGTTCAGATGCACGCTATGGTATTTATACAGCGCGAAACCGATGCGGGCAGAAGAGTTTGCCAGAAGGATATTGAAAAACAGGTTTATCTGCGCGCTTCGGCAATGTCGACTATGCTTTCAAATCTCGAAAAAAGCGGGTTACTCGTGCGCACGGTTGCGGAGAACGATGCGCGGACGAAATACGTTAGTCTTACCGAAAAAGGAAAAAATCTCTGTCTTAAAAATAAATTTTTTATGGAAAAGTGCGATGCCATCGTCCAGTCGGCGCTTACGGAAGCGGAGCAGGAAGCTTTTAAATGTCTTTTGCTGAAAATTATGGCTGAATTCGAAAAAGAGGTTAAAAATGATAAAAACTTTACTTAAAAGCGTAAGGGAATATAAAACACCTTCGATACTCTGTCCGATCGTGATGGTTGGCGAAGCCGTTATGGAAATCATAATTCCCTTTTTATTGACCTTTATAATCGACGAGTTGGAAAAGCTTGCCGAAGGCGAAACTCAGTCGGTTGACGGAAGTAAAATAGCCTTATTCGCATCACTTATGGTTGTTTGCGCATTTCTGGCGCTTATCTTCGGTGTTTGGGGCGGAAAGCTTGCCGCAAAGGCAAGCTGCGGTTTTGCGCGCAATTTAAGAGAAGATATGTATAATAATCTTCAAACTTATTCTTTTGCTAATATCGACAATTTTTCTACCGCAAGTTTAATTACGCGTATCACTACGGATGTCAGCAACGTTCAGAATGCTTATCAGATGTGTATAAGAATGCTGGTGCGTGCGCCGGTGCTGTTTATTTCTGCAATTATAGTAACGCTGAGAATCGAACCGCTTATGGCGGGAGTTTTCGGGGTCGCGGCGATACTTTTAGGCATAGTGGTATCCGTTTGTATGATTAAAGTTTATCCGCATTTCAGAACAATGTTTAAAAAATACGACGATTTAAATGCGGTAGTGCAGGAGGATTTAACGGCAATCCGCGTAGTTAAATCTTACGTCAGAGAGAACAAAGAAATTTCTAAAATGAAGGATGCTTCGGGCGAGGTGTATAAATATTCCGTAAAAGCTGAACGCATTTTAACGATAATGATGCCCTGCGTAACATTGACGATGTTTATAGTAAATATTTTTATTTTAACGCTTGGTTCGAATATGACGGTTGGCAATATTACAGGCAACGTTAGTCCTTCAGAGTTGCAGGCATTAATCCAGTATTCAGCACAGATTTTGTCCGGTGTTATGATGGTGGCTATGAGTCTGAACTTTATTTCGCTTTCAAAGGGCAGTGCAGACAGAATATGCGAAGTGCTCAACGAAAAAACCACTTTGCCTAAACCCGAAAATCCCGTATTCGAAGTTAAAGACGGAACGGTTGACTTCAAGGGCGTAAGCTTTGCATATATGCAGAAAGCGAATGAAAAAGTATTAAAAAATTTAAACGTACATATTTCTTCGGGTGAAACGGTGGGTATATTAGGCGCTACCGGTTCGGGAAAAACTTCGCTGGTATCTTTAATACCGAGGCTTTACGACGTGTCCGACGGCAGTGTTAAAGTCGGTGGTATTGACGTGCGCGATTATAATATGCATACGTTGAGAAACAACGTTGTAATGGTTCTGCAAAAAAACGTGCTGTTTTCCGGTTCGGTTGAAGAAAATCTGCGCTGGGGAGATGAAAATGCAACGGAAGAAGATTTACGCCTGGCTTGCCGTCAGGCTTGTGCAGAGGAATTTGCTGATGCCCTTCCTGGGGGATTCGCATACGATTTGGGGCAGGGCGGAGTAAATGTTTCGGGCGGACAGAAGCAAAGGCTTTGTATTGCTCGTGCGATGCTGAAAAAACCAAAGGTTGTAATATTCGACGACTCGACGTCGGCCGTCGATACGAAAACCGATGCATCAATCCGTTCAGCACTGAAAAAGTACGCGCCTGATACGACTAAAATTATAATTGCCCAGCGTATTGCTTCATTGCAGGACGCAGACAAAATTATCGTTCTCGACGAAGGTATGATTTCGGGTATCGGTACGCATAAACAGCTTTTGGAAACAAATGAAATTTATCGGGAAGTATATGAATCGCAGAATAAGAGTAACGGCGCAAAGGAGGAGGTATAAATGGCTAACGTAAGCGTTCTCGCAGGGAAAGGTATGCGTGGCGGAAAACGTGCGAAAGCGCCTATGAAAACGCTGGGCAGACTGCTGAAATACGCCTTTTCGCGCAATAAAACCGCAACGGCATTCGTTATTTTTTTCGTATTGTTGGCGTCGGTTGCTAACGTAACCGCGGCTTCGAGAGTTTCGGAAATCACGTCAAAGCTTCTAGATTTCAAGCCTGAAAATCTTGCCGAAACGATGAACGTTGTGTATAAGAATATCTTTATAATGGGCTGTATATATTTCGTCGGTGCAACGTCGTCGTTTGCTTACAATATTATTATGATGTATATCGCTCAGGGTACGTTGAAAAAGATGCGTAACGAAATGTTCGAAAAAATGCAGTATCTTCCGTTAAAATATTTTGATGCCCACACTCACGGCGATTTAATGAGCTTATATACTAACGACGTTGATACTATGCGTCAGCTTTTAACGCAGACCATTCCTCAGATTATGTCGTCGTGCATTACAATAATTGCGGTTTTAGCGTTTATGATTACGTACAGTGTAACATTATTACTTATCGTGCTGGTGATTATTGTCGCCATTATCTGTCTTACCAAATTTATCGGTGGCAGGTCTGCCAAAAACTACGTACTGCATCAGAAGGCATTAGGAAGCCTAAACGGTTATATAGAGGAAATGACCGAGGGGCAGAAAGTAATTAAAGTTTTTTGCCACGAACAGAAAGCGCGCGAGGGCTTCAAAAAACTTAACGACAATCTTAACGAAGTCGGAAGTAAGGCGAATACTTATGCCTTTATTTTGGGTCCGGTCAATAATAATTTAGGGTACATTCAATACGTTTTAGTTGCTTTTGTCGGGGTTATGGTAATAGCTTTTGGCAATGAAATCGGTTTATTGTCAATCTATTGTAGCGTTATGAAGGCGGAGGAAGCAAACAGGCTTGCGATAATGGCCGGTATGCTGGTATCTTTTCTGATGTATTCAAGGCAGTTCAATATGCCCGTAATGCAGGTATCACAGCAGTTCAACGCGATAGTTATGGCTCTTGCCGGTGCGGAACGAATTTTTGATATGGTTGATACCGAACCGGAAGATAAGGGCGGTGATATTACACTTTCTTACGGTGAATACGAACGGGATAAGTGGGCGTGGAAAAAGCCACTTCCAGACGGCTCGTTTGATTTTATACCTTTAAAGGGTGATATTCGCTTTAATTACGTTGTTTTCGGTTATTCCGACGAAAAGGTAATTCTTAAAAATATTTCATTGTATGCAAAGCCGGGACATAAAATTGCGTTTGTCGGCTCAACAGGTGCGGGCAAAACAACGATTACGAATCTGATTAACCGTTTCTATGATATTCAGTCGGGGCAAATTACTTACGACGGCATAGATATCAAAAGTATCAGAAAAGACGATTTGAGAAGAAGCCTTGGCGTAGTTTTGCAGGATACCCACCTGTTTACCGGAACGGTATTGGAAAATATCCGTTACGGACGGCTGAACGCGACCGATGAAGAATGTATCGAGGCGTCGCGCCTTGCAAACGCATATTCATTCATAAAGCATCTGCCCGATGGATTTAATACCGTAATAAAGGGTGACGGAGCCAATCTTTCACAGGGGCAAAGACAGCTTTTGGCAATTGCAAGAGCAATGGTTTCGAAGTGTCCCGTACTCATACTCGACGAAGCGACTTCTTCGATTGATACGCGTACCGAAAAACTTATTGAGCAGGGTATGGATAAGCTTATGGAAGGAAGAACGGTATTTATTATCGCACACAGGCTTTCTACGGTCAGAAACAGCAATGCAATAATGGTGTTGGAACATGGCGAAATAATCGAGCGCGGTGACCACGAACAGCTTATTTCACAAAAAGGGAAGTATTATCAGCTGTACACCGGTGCATTTGAATTAGAATAATTTTGAGTTAATTATCATAGTACAAACTGTCGAAAACATACATTACTTTTAAGGGGTTTTGTATGTTTTTTGATTTTTTGGGACTGTTATTCGGAAGAATATTCTTTTTTACCGGCGTTGTCAAAGATGACGGTAATTTTCCTAAACCGTTATCGCCTGAGGACGAAAGCAAATATCTCCGCCTTGCAAGAGAAGGAGATACCGAAGCGAGAAATATGCTGATTAAACACAATATGCGTCTTGTTGCGCACATAGTAAAAAAGTATACGGGCTCAGCAGAAACAGACGATTTGCTGTCGGTAGGTTCAATCGGCCTTATCAAGGCAATTAACACTTTTCAGGACGGTAAGGGAACTCAGCTTGCAACTTATACCGCACGCTGTATAGAGAACGAAATTCTTATGCTTTTGCGCGCAGGTAAGAAGCACAAAAACAGCGTATCGCTTTCAGAACCCGTCGGAGTGGATAAAGACGGAAACGAACTGACCCTTATCGATTTGCTTTCCGAAAAGGAAGACAGCGTGTTTGCTCAGGTCGAAAAAAGTATTCAGCGTGAAAAGTTCGTCGCTTGCCTTAAAAAGTTTTTAAATGAGCGTGAATTCGTAATTTTATCGCTCAGGTACGGCTTGGAGGACGGCGTTGCGCTTCCTCAGCGTGAAGTCGCCAAAAAGCTTGGAATATCGCGTTCCTATATATCGCGTATTGAAAAGCGCGCAATCGAAAAGGCAAGGGAAAAACTTAATAAAGAAGATTTTTTTAACGATTGACTTGACTTTGAATAATTAAAGTGCTATATTAGTCGTATGGAAAATTTTGCATTACAAAACGGTTTATCCTTCGGATATTCGTATTGCTATTACCGCAATACGTCTTTTCGCGTGGAATAATACCGTATGAAATAATTCTGTTAAAAACGGTTTATCCACGGGGTAAACCGTTTTTTTATTTGCAATATTTTTCAGCAAGTGTTAAACTTATTATATTAAGGAGATATTATGAAAAACGTAATGGATACCCTCAGGGAAAGAGGGTTTATAAAACAGACTGTCTTCGAGGACGATTTGTATAAGCTTTTGGGAGAGGAGAGCGTAACGTTTTATACCGGCTTCGACCCTACCGCGGACAGCTTGCATATCGGTCATTTTTTACAGCTTATTGCAATGAAGCATATGCAGGATGCGGGACACCGTCCTGTAATTTTGATAGGCGGGGGTACCGCAATGGTCGGCGACCCTTCGGGTAAAACCGATATGCGCAAGATGATGACGAAAGAAACTATCGATTATCACATCAGCTGTTTTAAAAATCAAATGTCAAAGTTTATCAGCTTCGATGGCGAAAACGGTGCTTTAATCGTAAACAACGCCGACTGGCTGACAAACCTCAATTATATCGACTTCCTGCGCGATATAGGCGTTCATTTTTCGGTTAATGAAATGCTTAGGGCAAAGTGCTTTGAAACGAGATTGGAAAGGGGGCTTTCTTTTCTCGAATTCAATTATATGCTTATGCAGGGCTACGACTTTTTAAGGCTGTTTAAAGATTACGGCTGTAAGTTAGAGCTTGGCGGTGACGACCAGTGGTCTAATATTTTAGCGGGAGCAAATCTTATCCGCGTAAAGGAAAAGAAACCCGCTTATGCAATGACGTTTACTCTTTTAACGACCGGCGAAGGGAAGAAAATGGGTAAGACGGAAAAGGGTGCGGTATGGCTTGACGAAGCTAAAACAAGCTCTTACGAGTTTTATCAGTATTGGCGCAATATTGCAGACGCAGATACCGAAAGATGCTTGAAGCTTTTAACTTTTCTGCCTTTGGAAGAAATTGCCGAGCTCGTAAAATATCGGGACGAGCGTATGAACAGGGCTAAGGAAGTTCTCGCATACGAGCTTACTAAACTCGTTCACGGAAAAGAAAAGGCGGACGGGGCCCTCTCTCAGGCGCGTGCGGCGTTCGGCGGGAGCGGTGAAATGCCCGAAAAGACGGTTAAAGTTGAAAATACCACGATAATACCCGTACTTGTTGCTTCCGGAATCTGTTCTTCGAACGGTGAAGCGCGCAGGCTTATTCAGCAGGGCGGAGTTTCTTTAAACGACAAAAAAGTTACCGATATAAATGAAACCGTAATTAGCGGTGACGTTATTCATAAAGGTAAAAAAATTCATGTAAAGATTAATCTTGAATAATGAAAATATGTATTATCGGTTATAGCGGGGCGGGTAAATCGACGCTTGCAGATATTCTCGGTGAAAAGTATTCGCTTCCTGTATTGCACCTTGACGCAACGTTCTGGTACGGAGACTGGCAGAGTCGTTCGCGGGAAGAGCAAAGCGCAATAGTTAAAAAATTTATGTCCGATAATTGCGACGGTTGGGTTATAGACGGAAATTATGCTAAAATCTGTCTTGAAAGATTTTCCGAATGCGATACGGTCTATTTTTTAAACTACAACCGTTTTGTATGTTTCAGACAGGCGGTAAAAAGATTTAAGAAGCATAAGGGAACCGTACGGCACGACTGCCCCTGCATAGAAAAGCTCGATGCGGAATTTGTTTACTGGCTTTTGTATAAAGGCAGAACCCGTAAAAAGCGTGAAGTGATAGCAAATCTTCTCAAAATTTCTTCGGGTAAAAAATATGTTTTTAAAAACCGCAAACAACTTGAAAAACATCTGAGTTCACTTTAATTATGTATTTATCTGTAAACGGCGAGTGCGAAACACAGAAAATAATTGAAAAATCGCGCTTTATAACTATATCCAAACACATCTCTTGCGAGCAAGAAGCAAAGGATTTTATTGCCGACGTGCGACGAAGATTTCCCGACGCGACGCATAACTGTTATGCTTATATTTCTGACAGTTTAGGCAACTTTCCGCGCTTTTCCGATGACGGCGAGCCGTCGGGGACGGCGGGTATGCCGATTTTAGAGGTGATAAAGAATAAAAAGCTTTACGAAACGGCAGTAGTGGTTACCAGATATTTCGGCGGAATTAAGCTCGGTGCGGGAGGACTGGTTCGTGCTTATTCCGGCAGTGCGTCTGAAAATCTCGATACGGCGAAAAAAGTTCTGTATGAATTATGTTCGCAGTCGGAATATTCGGTTGACTATTCTTGCGTCGATACGGTTATGCGGTACTGTGCGGAAAATAATGCGTCATTAATTGATACTCTATATAATGACGGAGTTGTTTTTACCGTTGCGGTTAAAAAAACGGATGAGGAAAAATTTAATTCGGGACTTATAAACAGACTTAACGGAAAATTGAAAATCAGAAAATTAAAAGAATATTTTTTTTCCATTCAAAATTTAGGTCGGCAATAGCCGACCTTCTTTATTTGCTTCGTTGACAAAAAGAAGTGTTAATGTTAAAATAACTATATGGCAGAAATAACGGCAATCGAACCGCAGGTTAAAGATAAAAACCGTTGCAACGTATACGTTGACGGCAGATTTTACTGCGGAATAAAGCTTGAAGTGGCAATTAAATATCATTTAAAAGCGGGAATGCATATCGAAAAGTCCCGACTTGACGAAATTCAGCTTGAAACAGAAAAAAGTCAGGCGCTGGATAAGGCAATGACTCATCTTTCAGCCACAATGAAAACCGAACGGCAGATGCGCGATTTTCTTGCGAAAAAGGGTTATACCGAAGCCGTATGCGATTACGTAATTGAAAAGCTTCAATATTATAAATTCATAGACGATTACGCGTATTGCAGGGCTTATGTCAACAGTGTGCGCGGTAAAGGAAGGCGCGCAATAGAAGCGGATTTAATCAAAAGAAAAGCTGACCGCGAAGCAATTGCCTCGTCCTTGGAAGAATTTGACGAGAACGAAGACGAAGCGTTTGAAATCCTTCAAAAATATATGCGTGGTAAGGAAATCAGTAAAGCCAATCTTTTAAAGGGGTATAAATATCTTTTGTCAAAAGGATTCGGTTACGATACCGCGCAGTCTGCAACGGAGAAGTTCAGAAGTGAAGATTATTGAATTTGACCAAATAGATTCCACTGGCGAATACTGCAAGAGAAATTACGCAGGGCGTCCCTTTACCGTAACGGCGCAGGTTCAGACGTCTGGATGCGCGACCGAGAGAAAAAATCCTGCGGAGCGCGGAGGACTTTACTTGTCTTTTGTGCGCCATCCGCATAAGCAGGAAGCTACCGATGCGTTTATAATTACCGCAAACGCCTGTACGGCTGTTTGCCGTACTTTGGAAAGTTACGGCTTAAATCCCGTTATACGCTGGAGAAGCGATATTCTCGTCAACGGCAAAAAAATTTGCGGTGTACTCGTTGAAAATACTTTTTCAGGCAGTTTTGTCAGCCGTTCAATAATCAGTATAGAATTAAATATAAACAATAAGCTACCCGAAGATTTTTTAAGTGTTGCAACTACGCTTAAAGCGCAAACCGGAACGGATATTGCGGTTGACGAATTCAGAAATAAGCTTCTTGAAAATATTGATAAAAGGTTACCGTTACGGATTATAAAAGTTATATCGACTGGTTCGGCAAGACTATTACGGTTAAGACGGCTTCGGGTAAACACACTGCAACCGCAGTCGATGTGGATGCCGACGGCAAACTTATTTGCATACTTGCGGGCAGTCTTAAAAAAATAAGTCCGTCAGGTGTTTTTATTGAATTATGACAGAAAAAACGTTTAATGAATATACTGTTAATACCGAAGTATTCGGTTTCGAAATCCCCGACGGTGAAACCGTCCGCATAATAGAAAGCGGTGATATTGCAAAATTTTACCCCGAAAGAAAACGTAATACCAATAAGGGCGACTACGGCAGTGCGAATATAGTAGCGGGAAACGATAGATATATCGGTGCGCCCGTACTTGCAGTAGAAGCCGCGTTGAAATCGGGTTGCGGATACGTAAAGCTTACGTCAACGGAAAAAATCAAGTATGCACTTGCCGTAAAATATCCGCAGGTTATATATCTTGAAGATTGCGATTTAAGTGCTCAGGCTATTGCGATTGGTATGGGCTGCGGAGCGAGCAGGGAGCTATATGAAAAAATAAAGTTTCTTGTGAAAAATTATTCGGGTACTCTGATAATAGACGCTGACGGGCTTAACAGTCTTTCGGAATTCGGTTTGGATATTTTAAACTACAGCTTGTGCCGGATTCTTTTAACTCCGCATTTAAAAGAATTTTCACGAATGACGGGCAAATCCGTAAAGGAGATTTTGACAAATCCGATTGCACTTTCAAAGCAGTTCGCGCAGGAATTTGGCGTAACTTTGCTTTTAAAAAGTTCGGCAAGTATTATTACCGACGGCGATGATACGGCGATAAATATAAGCGGAACAACCGCGCTTGCAAAGGGAGGCAGCGGCGATATGCTTTCGGGATATATCGCCGGAAGCGTTGCTCGCGGGCTTTCTCCGTTCGACGCGGCGGTATGTTCGGCGTACGTAATGGGTACTTCGGCAGAGATAAGCTCTCAACAAAAGACGGATTATTGCGCCACAGCGCGCGATATTTTAAATAATTTACATTTAGTCGTTAAATATTTGACAGGCAAGTAATAAATTGTTATAATGTCCGTGTTGAAAGGGAGTAGTTAAAGGCAAACTTCGTCATCACAGCGTAACCGCTCGGAGTTTGACACCTCACGTTTAGGTAACAAGACTTTCGACTTAAAGAAATTTAAGTCGGAAGTCTATTTTTTTGACTTTCGGCAAATATAATACAAGAGGTGTAAATAATGGCAGGTGTGGCGGTTTTAAAAGTATTTTTACTTCTGTTAGGTTTCGTATTGCTTGTAAAAGGCGCTGATTTCTTCGTTGACGGAGCTTCGGGCATAGCAAAAAAGCTTAAAGTATCCACTTTCATAATAGGCGTTACGGTGGTTGCGCTCGGTACGAGTGCGCCGGAGGCTGCGGTTACGATTATGGACGCTACCACAGGATCCGGAGATTTGATAGTCGGGAATATTTTGGGAAGCAATATAATCAATATTCTTCTTATACTCGGCGTATCGGCGGTCATCTGCAATCTTCCGGTTGAAAAGTCTACAAGAATGATTGATTTGCCTTTTTTGCTTGTAACAAGCGCACTTTTTGTTCTGTTGGGATTTTTAGGTAACAATTCTTTTTCGTGGTGGGAAGGAGTTATTTTACTGGTTCTCTATTTTGCTTATATGGCTTATAACGTCGTATTCGCGGTAAGACAATCGAAACTTCAGCTTGAAGAGGCGCATACCGTATGTGCAATAGAAGCTTCGGAAGAAGTTTCGGTGCCTCAGCAAGTAAACGGTTGGTATGCCAATCTTAAATTGAAGTACGAGGCCTTAAAGGATAAAGTATGGTTTTTAACCGTAATAACCGTTGTAGGGCTTGCAATGGTAGTCGGCGGTGCTCAGCTGGTTGTGGATTCCGCTGAATATATTTCTGTTGAATTATTTAAAATTCCTCCCGAAATTGTTGCTCTTACGGTAGTTGCGTTCGGGACTTCTCTGCCCGAGCTTGTAACCTCCGTTTCCGCGGCGCGAAAGGGCGACGTCGGTATTGCCATCGGTAATATTATCGGCAGTAATATTGCAAACGTACTTTTAATAGGCGGACTCGGTGCGGTATGCAAGGGCACCTTAGGGCTTCCGTTCTCTACGGAAGGACTGGTAAGCGGTATCGTTGCGTTTGTCGCCGCAGTCATAATTTTTGTCAGCTCCTTCGGGAAGAAGAAGTGCTTAGGCAGGGCCTCCGGTATAATTATGCTGTCCTGTCTTGTTGCCTATTACGCTTTCATTTTCTTGAATTTGTATGTTTTTAATATCTATTAATCTTCGTATTATTGTTTAAAAACCGTTTGTAAAGTCAACAATATTTGTAAGGCAATACATATAATGAAATATATACTGCCGAAAAAGAGGTTGATATGACTATTAAGCGCGGAGAATTATATTATGCCGATCTGTCGCCGGTAGTGGGCAGTGAGCAAGGGGGCGTACGTCCCGTGCTCGTTGTCCAGAATGACGTCGGGAATAAATACTCCCCGACAGTAATAGCGGCGGCAGTGACAAGTAAAATAAACAAAGCAAAATTGCCTACTCATATCGAATTGCCGTCAAATATGTACGGACTTCAAAAGGACTCCGTAATTTTATTGGAGCAGATCCGTACGCTGGATAAGCGCAGATTGAAAGAGAGGATAGGCGAGCTTAGTGAAACTACGATGAGTCGTGTGGATAACGCGATTTTAATTAGTTTGGGGTTCGTAAAATAACGTTACAGCGCACTGTTATAAGTGCGCTGTATTAATTTGTTTGACAAATTTTATCGGTTGGTATATCATATGAATATGTTTGAAAAATTAAAAAAACTTAAAGTGAATATCGGTTGGAAAAGTATTATTCTTATAGGCGTTTGCATAGTGCTTATAATTATAGATTTGCTTACCAAAATCTTCGAGGAGCGTTATAACTGGAATTTCAAAGTAATACCTAACCTTATTGAAGTAAGCGGAATACGAAACGACGGGTGTGCTTTCGGGTTTCTTTCCGATGCGCCCTGGGGACAGAGCTTTTTAATTGCAATGACGTTTATTATGCTTATTGCGCTTATTGCGGTTTATATTTTTTTGCCGGAGCGTTTTCTGATATTGAAAATATCACTGTCAACGATCGTAGCGGGTGCAATAGGCAATCTTATCGACAGACTTGCGTTTCGCCAGGTGCGCGATTTTATCGTTGTTAAGTTTTTCAGCGACAAGGTATTATACGTTTGCAATTTTGCGGACGTTTGGATAACTGTCGGTACGGTGCTTGCGATTGTCGATATTATGTTCTTAAACGAATTCGCGCTTATTCCGCTTACAAAAAAGGCAAAAGAGGCGCAGGCAAAGAAAAAAGAAGAAGATAATAAAGATAGCGGTACAAAAGAAACAAATTCCGATAAAACGGAAACGGGCGGTAATGAATAAAAAGACTTTTACTGCCGAAAAAGATTATAACCGTGCAGATATCTGTGTTTGTGAAGTTTCAAATGGTAAAACCCGTTCTTTTGTGAAGAAGCTGTTTGAAAGCGGTAAGGTGCTTATAAACGAAAAAACAGCGAAGCCAGCTCAGTTTGTAAAAGCCGGTGAAAGGGTTGAAATAACGTATCCCGAAGCCGTACAATATTCCGTAAAGCCGGAGGATATTCCGATTGAAATTATTTACGAAGACAACGATTTAGCGGTGGTTAATAAACCGCAGGGAATGACGGTGCACCTCGGTAACGGAAATATCGACGGCACGCTTGTAAACGCACTTTTGTATAAACTTGACAGACTTAGCGGAATAAACGGAATTATCCGTCCCGGTATCGTTCACAGGATAGATAAAGACACGTCTGGGCTTTTGGTCGTCGCAAAAAACGACGGTGCACATTTAAGTCTTTCAAAGCAGATAGAGGAAAAGACCTGTAAAAGAACTTATCTTGCACTTTTAGAGGGGAATTTAAAAACAGACAGCGGAACTGTTACTACGTATATCGGCAGAAGCCCGCAGGACAGAGTTAAAATGGCGGTCGTTCTGCCCGATAAAGGCAAATTAGCAATAACCGACTACTGCGTTGAAAAACGGTTCGACGGCTACACGCTGTGTCGGTTTGAATTAAAGACAGGCAGAACGCATCAGATACGCGTTCACTGTAAATATCTCGGCCATCCTATTGTCGGAGATAAAGTTTACGGAATAAAAAAGCAAAAATTTAAATTAAACGGTCAGCTTTTGCACGCGTTCAGGCTTAGCTTCGTGCATCCATCAAGTTTAAATCCAATGACCTTTGAAGCGCCTTTGCCCGATTATTTTAAGGAAATATTGGATAAACTTAATTAAAGTTTAAAAAAATCAGTTGCAAAATTGAAATTCTGTTGTTATAATTAATTTAAATTAAATTGAAAGGAGATAAAAAATGTCAAGAGGTTATTCTTCAAATACGTGGGCAGAAATTTGCGCTTTCTGGGGTATAGTTATCGCAGTTGCATTATTAATCGTTACGGCTTTTCTTAATATTTTTGGGGCAAGCTTAGGTATGATTGCAGTTATTCTTGATTTAATTGCAAAAATGTCATTGCTTATTGCCGTTGCAGGGCCCGCTTACGCTTATGTGCGCTATAAGAAAATAGGATGGAAAGTAACTTACTGGGTCGCTTTAGTGCTTTATATCATCTTTATTGTATTTCCGGTCGTTTATGGCTATATTAAATAATTTAAAAATAAATTCCCCGACTTGTTCGGGGAATTTTTCTTTACAAATTATTTTAATTATCTTATAATTTACATATGGCTAATCCTTTAATTGCAATTGTCGGCAGACCCAACGTGGGTAAAAGTACTTTTTTCAATAAAGTTGCCGGCAGGAAAATATCTATAACTGAAGACAGACCGGGCGTTACGCGCGACAGGCTTTATGCCGACAGCGAGTGGCGCGGTAAAGCGTTTACTATGGTTGATACGGGCGGAATAGAATTGCGCTCGGCAGATACTATGTGGAACGAAATCAAAAAACAGGCGGAAGTTGCAATCGACACCGCACAGGTAATTATGTTTTTTGTCGACGGCAGAGAAGGTCTGACAACTTCCGATTACGACGTTGCCGATATGCTTCGCCGTTCGAAAAAGCCCGTAATTCTCGTAGTAAATAAAATTGACGAATATTCCGAAGAAAAGGTGTTTGAGTTTTATTCTTTGGGTCTGGGCGAACCGTATTCCGTATCGGCTGAGCATGGAACAGGTATAGGTGACGTTCTTGACGAGGCTGTGAGTTGGTTTGAAAAAATTGACGTTGAAGAGGATGAAAGCGTTAAAATCGCAGTTGTCGGCAGACCAAACGCAGGCAAAAGCAGTCTTGTAAATAAGCTTTTGGGATTTGAACGTTCGATAGTTACAGACATTGCGGGAACGACGCGTGATGCGTTGGATACTAAATTTACGGTTAACGGCAAAAATTATACAATTATCGATACTGCGGGCATCAGAAAGAAGAGCAAGGTAGAGGACGATATCGAGTATTATTCGGTCATGCGTGCGTTCGACGCGGTGCGTCGTGCCGACGTATGCCTGCTTGTGGTTGACAGTACGACGGGTTTGACAGAGCAGGACACCAAAATTATCGGTTACGTTCACGAGCAGGGCAAACCTTCTGTTATAGTTATGAATAAGTGGGACCTTGTAGAAAAGGATACTTTGACGATTAATAAATTCGAAAGCAAACTGAAAGAAGATTTGAAGTTTATGGACTACTTCAAATCGGTATACATTTCTGCAAAAACAGGTCAGCGAGCGGAAAAAATTCTGCCTCTCGTCGACGAGGTCTTCGAACATTCTAATTCAAGAATTACCACCGGAATGCTGAACGACGTTATTTCAGATGCCGTAAGGGCAAACGAACCGCCTTCATATAACGGCAGGCGATTAAAGGTTTACTATTCTTCTCAGGTAGCCGTCGCTCCGCCGACGTTCGTGCTGTTTGTAAACAGCAGTGATCTTCTGCATTTTTCATATGAAAGATTTCTTGAAAACACTTTGAGAAAATCGTTCAACTTTACCGGAACGCCTATTAAAATACTTACGAGAGAGAAGAAGGGCTGATGGAAATATTTGAGTTAAAAAATATCTGGTATTTTGCGGTGTCGGCTGTTGTTTGCTATTTTATCGGCTGTTTGAATTTTGCAGTTCTGATCGCGCATTTTAAGAAAAAAAATATAATGGCGATGGGTAGCGGAAACCCCGGCACTATGAATATGACGCGCTCGTTAGGTTTGAAGTTCGGTGCCATTAACTTTTTTTGCGACGTTCTTAAAGGCGGACTTCCGGTGCTTGCAGGGTGTTTCATTTTCAGGAATTACGTTTTTGAAGGCACTGAAATTTTCGTGTCGGACTTTGCGCGCTACTTTTTCGGGCTGTTCGTAATTATAGGGCATATTTTCCCCGTTACAATGAAGTTCAGGGGAGGTAAAGGCATTGCTTCTACTATGGGTATATTTATTTTTGCATTGCCTTGTGAAACCTGGTGGTATTTTTTTATAGTCGGCGGTTTTTTAATAGGTATTCTGCTTTATATCATTTTGACTGAATGGGGTTCAATGGGGTCGCTTATAGGGGTTACGGTGCCCTGTGTTTTTCAAATAGCGCTGTTTGTCGACAGATATTCGGAAAGTTTATTGAACGGCTGGTGTATTTCGGTTCTTGCAATTTTATTGCTTATTAATTTGCTGACATGGATAGCCCACCGTAAAAATATCGTCAGGCTTCTTGCGGGGGAAGAGCATCGCACCGTCGTCAGAAAGCACAAATGAAAATGGTAAATTAATCTGAATCTAATTGTTATAAATAAATTTTAAGGCATCTGAGCAGATCGTGCTCAGATGCCTATATTTATACCTGTTTATCGTCTTTATCAACGTCGTTTTCTTTTGACTGAATAGTATATTCGATTTGCGGATTTGCTTTACAGAGTGTATCTATAAAATCTTCATACCATTCTTCGTTTACGACGATAACGAAGAGTACGTTGCTTTTTAAATAAACTGCAAGCTTGTTTGTAGTGCGGTCAAGAATAATTCTTTGAATATCTCTTATATCGTATTTGCTTTTGATAATTCCGAAGCTCGTTTTCAGAGTTTTTTCGTCAATCGCGTAGTACGATGAGAAAATCAGACTTATAAGCAGTACGAGAAGAACGATCGGAATTAAAAAAGTCAGAGTATACTGAATAATCGGAATAATGATATTGGGAGATTCGCTGATTTTACCTGTCGCCACGTAAAAGATATTTATTCCTATCCCCGCAATACAAAGCGCAATACCAACGTAGATAAGTGAAATTATTAGTTTGGAAAACTTGTATTTAAAAACTTTCATTAAAGAGATTATACATTATTTGCAAATAAAAAGCAACAGTTAGCGTATAAGTTTAATCTTATTTATTTTTGTCACTGTTCCTTGGCTGAGGTGTTTTGCCGTCGGGACGAATATGCGGTCTGTGCGGATACGGATGGGTGGGTTTACCGCGGTGTTTGCCTGTATCGGGGAACTCGGGCTTATCGGGACATTTAGGGCATTCGCGTTCCTGTTCACTGTTTTCTTCGGTTTCCAAAGTGTTAATATTTTCAATGTTTTCAGCTTTATAATCATAGCTTCTGTTTGCCTTTGCTTCCGAACAACCGTAAAGGGACGTTGCGGCCATCGTAAAAATTGTTAAAATTATTATTGCCGGTTTCTTCATACAAGTAGTATGAATATTTATCTTAAAATAATTCAATTGCTTGCATTATGGAAAATTGTATGTTAATATAAAATCACCTGAAATTGAAGGATATTCCTGAGAGCGAAGGGCTTAATTACAAGCGCACCGAAGTGTGTGCATATTTGCCTTTCTCTCTTGAAATTCAAGGAGAGTTTTTTTATGCCTGAAAAACGGCTTGCAATAATCAGCATAATAGTAGAGGACAGACAAAAAAGTTCCGAAATAAACTTGCTTTTATCCGCATTCGGCGACTATATCGTCGGCAGAATGGGTATTCCGTATAAAGAAAGGGGAGTTTCAGTTATGTGCGTCGTAGTAGATGCGCCGATAGAAACGATTAATACCCTTACTGGAAAACTCGGAATGCTTTCCGGTGTAACTGCAAAAACTTTAACGTCAAAAATTTAAGAGGATATTATGAAAAAATTTTTTAAGCTTTTTATCTGTGTCTGCCTGTCGTTGCTGTGCGTATCCGGATTTTCCGCATGCGGTGGGCAAACGGATAAATCTGCCGTAAATCTTGTTGCAATCGACGGCGGAAGCGTTGGGATAAGAGGGGATATAGATTATTACGTGGTTGCCGAGCCCGCAGCAAGCGCGAAGGTGAAAGCGGTACAGGGATTAAATTTCGTCGGCGACCTGCAAAAACTTTACTGCGGTGAAAACGGTTATCCGCAAGCTGTTGTCGTTGCAAAGAATGAGTTGTTCGGAACCGATTTTTTGGACGATTTTACGAATGCTCTTGTGCAAAGTTATGACTGGTTAATGAGCGAAGGCACTTATATTGAAAATATAGTAACCGCCGTTCAGTCACATCTGACCGCAGGGTTGGAGCCTGCGATTACAATCCGTAATTTAACCAAGCCTGTGATAGAAAATTGCGGAATAAAATATGTTTCCGCAACAGACAGCAAGGCAGACGTGATTGCCTTTATGGAAAAACTGAATTCGGTAAGCGGGAACAAATTCCGTAAGCCTTCCGACTCTTTTTTCATTAACGGAAACGGCGGTTCGGAACATGCTAAAATATCCGTATATGCTCCCGATGGGGCACCGGCGCTCGGTCTGGCAAAGTTGATGTCGGAAAAAGTTTTGGGAGATAAGGTTGAATATCATATCATTAAAGCCGATACGATTCAAACGGTGATCAGTGGCGCCGAGCCGAAAGCTGATATTTGCGTGCTTCCAGTTAATCTTGCAGTTAATCTTTTAGGCGGTGCCGAAAAGTACAGGCTTCTCGGTACGCTTACGCACGGCAATTTGTATGTACTTTCTAAGGATAATACGCAGATAACTTCTGATAAGCTCAAAGATCTAAGAGGGAAGACTGTGGGAGTTGTCAATCTTTCCGCCGTTCCGGGACTGACTTTTAAATTGATTTTGAAGAGCTACGGAATTAGTTATACCGAACCTTACAATGATTAAAGAATATTTTGCAAAGCGAAAGTTGAATATATTATTATCCTTATCAGCGTTTGTTCTTATGTGGCTGATTTGGATAATTGCTTATTACAGCGTGAAGAATGATTACGTAATTCCGTCTATTTCCGAAACGGCGAAAAGCTTGGGCAAATGTTTAATAAGCGGAGCCTTCTGGGTTGCATTTTTATACACGTTACTTCGTACAGCGCTTTCTTTTATAATTTCTTTCGTGCTGTCGGTCGCGCTTTTCGGAATAGGTGCGATATTCAAGCCCTTCAACTCGTTTATAAAACCGTTGATGGGTGTATTGCGCACTTTACCGACGCTTGCGGTAATACTTATTTTGCTTTTTTGGACAAATCCTTTGGTTGCGCCCGTAGTCGTTACGGTTCTCGTTCTGTTTCCAATGATTTTTTCTCAGCTTTATACGGCCGTAAACGGAATTGACGAGGGAGT
This sequence comes from uncultured Clostridia bacterium, assembly GCA_947090365.1. Classification (GTDB taxonomy): domain Bacteria; phylum Bacillota; class Clostridia; order Christensenellales; family Borkfalkiaceae; genus Coproplasma. The sequence continues at coordinate 17,353 of CAMUNT010000006.1, read as the reverse complement.
AATCGAAATGGCAGAAGTTTATAAAATCGGCAGGCGAGAAAAGTTGACTAAAATATATCTGCCGTTGATTTCTCCTCATATTTTATCGCAGACGGGAGCAAATATTTCACTTGGAATAAAAGTGATGATATCCGCGGAAGTGCTTGCAGGAACTTATAAAAGTCTGGGCGGACTTATGCAGAATGCACGGTTTTATATCGATATGCCGCGCCTTACCGCATTGACCATAATCGCAGTTATTATCGGAATTATAATTGATTTATGTTTCTCGATGGTTGAAAGGGTCACCTTCAAGTGGAGTAAAAAGCAATGATTGAAATACGGAATTTATGCAAAAAGTACGGCGGCTTAACAGTGTACGACAATTTCGGCCTTTCAATTGAAGAAGGGGAAATAGTGGGTATTATCGGTGAAAGCGGCAGCGGTAAGACAACGCTTTTGAACTGTATTGCCGGATTGACCGCATATGAGGGAAAAATTACGAGGTTGAAATGTTCTTACGTTTTTCAGACGCCGCGTCTTGTCCCTAACCTGACCGTCAGGGAAAACCTTGGGTTGATTTGCAAAGATGAAATTAAAATTACCAGTATGCTGAAAAAAGTGCATCTTGAAGATAAGGCGGACAGCTATCCCGTAAAGCTTTCCGGAGGACAGGCTCAAAGAGTTTCTTTGGCGCGAGCGTTTCTATTCGAAAGCGACGTAATTTTAATGGACGAGCCGTTGTCTTCGCTTGATTTACGGCTTAAAAAAGAAATAACCGAATTATTTTTATCAATCTGGCGGGAAGATAAAAGAACTGCAATTTACGTCACGCACGATATTGACGAAGCATTGTTTCTTTCGCACAGGATAATAATATTGCAATGCGGTAAAATTTTGTATGACGTTGAGCCTGACGGGTTTCCTCCGCGCGATATAACCGAATCGGCACAGTTAAGATGCGACCTTATTTCCCGGTTGCTTTGAAATTTGCTTGACAACGGCCGTACTTAAATTTATACTTTAATGTAGTAAATATTCAGGAGAAGGAAATGAAGAAGTTTTTTTCGGAATTCAAAAAGTTTATTACCCGCGGAAACGTTATCGACCTTGCAGTAGGTATGATAATCGGTGCGGCGTTTACGGCGATAGTGACCGCGCTTGTAAACGGCGTGTTTAAACCTCTTATCGATGCAATTCCAATGGGGGACATAGAAGGACTTATTACAATGCTTGTTCCTAAAAATGCGGAAGGTATTGTCATTACCGAAGGCGTTGCAGATAAGGTGATTGATTTATCGAAGTCGGTCTATATAAACTGGGGCGATTTGATTATGGCTATAATTTCGTTCTTTATTACTGCGCTTGTATTGTTCATTATTATCAAGATAATCAACACCGTTCATGAGAAGGGCAAAACCGTAGCCGAAAGGCAGAAGGCAAAAATCCGTAAAAGGCTTGAAAACGGTCAGATAACTGTTGAAGAAGCGGAAAAGCAAGAGGAAGCCATAGCAACCGAAATCCCGGTTCCTGTTGAAACTACAGACGATTTGTTGAGAGAAATAAGGGATCTTTTAAAGGCGGGTAAAGAAACTAAAACAGAAGAGTGAAAAATAAAGCAACAGCGATACTGTTGCTTTATTTTTTAAAATAATTAAAAAAATTCTGTCAAAAGCCTTTATTTTATCAATATATTGTGGTATAATGTAAATATAAAACATAGATATAGTGGTTAAACGATAAAAAAGGTAAAACCTGAGCGGAACGCCGTTATTATAAGATAAATATTTAGTACGGCAATTACAGGCATAAGAACCATAAGAAGCATATTTTTAAGTCTGTATCTTAAAATGAACATAGTTACGTATATACCTACGGCTCCGCCGAGAATTGCGGTCAAAATCAGTTTGCCGTCACCGCTGTTCATTTTACCCTCGTCGCCGCACGCTTCGTCACGCTGTGTTTTTAATAAAATTACGGCGTAAAAGTTGACGGCAATAATATACACGATAAAAATAATGTATAATAAAAGCATATAAAAAGTATGCCTAAAATTCAGCGTTTAATACCCAATTAAAGAGGTCAAATCAATGAGATGTATTTACTGCGGATATGAAGACAGTAAAGTAATTGACAGCCGTTCGGCTGATGAAGGCAGGACGATAAGAAGGCGTCGCGAATGTTTCAGTTGCGGTAAAAGATTTACCACTTACGAAACAATTGAAGATACGCCTGTGCTTGTTGTAAAATCGAACGGCACACGTCAGACTTTCGAAGCGCAGAAAATCAAGACCGGCATTATCAAAGCTTGCGAAAAGCGTCCAGTTTCGATGACCGTTATCGATGAAATCGTAAACGCTGTAACTAAACAGGTTTACAACTCTATGGAGCAGGAAATTTCTTCAAAGCATATTGGTGAGCTTGTTATGAACGAGCTTAAAAAGCACGATGAGGTTGCATACGTCAGGTATGCGAGTGTCTACCGTTCTTTTAAAGATATTTCAAGCTTTTTAGAAGAACTTCAAAGAATGATGGAAAGTAAAAAATAGAAGGAAGACGGGCAGTGGAAACACTGTCTGCATTTTTGTAAAATATGACAACAACAAAAAAAGTTTACGTCGGAAAAGTAGCGGTAGGCGGAGGGGAAAGTGTCAAATTACAGTCAATGTGTACTTTCAAAACTTCCAGAACCGATGAGATTATAAATCAGATTTTGTCTTTGGAAAAAGCGGGGTGTGATATTGTTCGTGTTTCAGTCCTTGACGATGCTGATGCCTGCGCCATAAAAAAAATAAAAGACATAATTCATATTCCTATTGTTGCCGATATTCATTTTTCACATAAGCTGGCTGTTTCGGCGATTGAAAACGGGTGCGATAAGGTTCGCATAAATCCCGGCAACATCGGTGCCGAAAGCGCCGTAAAAGCTGTCGCCGACTGCATAAAGGCTCATAAAGTGTCGGTGCGCGTCGGTTCTAATACCGGAAGCATAGATAAAGAATTTTTAACAATGTGCGGAAGAGGGGCTGACGCGCTTGTTGAAAGCGCATTGAAAAGCGTGGGTATTTTGGAAAAGTACGGAGTAACGGATATAGTTATTTCCGTAAAAGCTTCCGATGTCCATACGACTGTAGAAGCGTATACGTTGCTTTCCCAAAGGACGGATTATCCGTTGCATATAGGAGTAACCGAGGCGGGTACGGAACAGATGGCGGTAGTCAAATCGTCAGTTGCGCTCGGGGCGTTGCTTTTAAAAGGTATAGGCGATACAATGCGTGTATCAATTACTGACGATCCTGTTAAGGAAATTTATGCGGGAAAAAGAATTTTGCGGGCTGTCGGTCTGGATAAAAATTATGCGGACGTCGTTGCCTGTCCTACGTGCGGGCGTTGTCGATGGAATTCCATGCGGTTTGCGGAAAAAGTAACAAATTACTTGGAAAGCTGTTCGAAACCGTTAAAAATTGCGGTAATGGGATGTGTCGTTAACGGCCCCGGTGAAGCGAAGGAATGCGATTTGGGTATTGCAGGGGCCGAGGATTACTGCGTGATTTTCAAAAACGGCGAAATATTCAGACGCGTTGAAGCGGAATATGCAGAGGAAGAATTCTTAAAGGAGATTGACAGACTATTAAATGAATGAAAAATGTTTGAATGAAATCCGTTTGCTTGATAATTTTCACGATGCAATAATAAAATCAGTCGTGCTAGACAGCCAGTCTGATATTGTCAAAGTAAGAATTATAACAGACAAAGCTTTTCTGGACGTAGAAAAAGAAGAAATTTTTAAAATAATCAGGAAATACGTTCCGTCGCAGTTCGGGTGCAGGTTGGAAATAAACAAATTATCTCCCGATGCCGAAATGGTCAGACAGAAAATTTTAGAGGCAGTAAAAAACAGTTTTAAAGCTCTGTCTGTCGTTGTTAGTGCGGAAGATATTGAAGTTAAAAAAAATGAGAAAGGGTTTGAATTTACCATAAGCGTGATGCACGGCGTTTCAAGTAACGAAATTTGCCCGCAAATCGTCAATTGTCTTAAACGGGATTTTTGCGGCGAATTTTTCGGCAAGTGTGTTGAAAACGTTAAAAAAACTTCGGATATTGAAATTGACGAAGAATATGAAAGCGATGAATTTGAAATGCCTGTACGCTATTTCGGTATAACAAAGTTTTCAAATTTGGACGGTACGGAAAAGCAAAAATCCGCCGTATACATAAGCGATTTGAATTTTGAGGGCGAAAAGGTCGTCGTTTGCGGAACAGTTCAGGATATTTACGAAAGGACCTATACAAACAGCAAAAATCAGGCAAAAACCTACTTTAATTACGTGATAAGTGACGGTACGGCTACGCTTAGGGTTACTTATTTTCCCCGTTTAAAAAATATAGATAAAATTCGGGCTTTGAAGATCGGTGACAGTATAGTCTGTACGGGAAAAACGGAATTATTTAAGGGCAATTTGCGTTATACCGCAAACTCTATCGATTTCGGTTCCGTTCCCGATAATTTCTCTCCTGAAAAACGACCCTCTAAGCCTGTTCCGAAATTTTATTCGGTTATAAAACCGCAGGAGTTTACGGATATTGCTCAGACCGATATGTTTGAAACGTCTGTAATTCCCAATTGTCTGAAAAATAAAACTTTCGTAGTATTCGACCTTGAAACTACGGGACTCAATTCGGCTCCGACATCGGGTAATATGGATGCCATAATCGAAATCGGCGCTTACAAAATAGTTGACGGCATTATATGTGAAAGCTTTTCGACATTTGTTAATCCGCAAAGAAAGCTCTCGGAAGAGATAATCAATCTTACGGGTATTACCGAAGAAATGGTAAAGGACGCACCGACGTACGAAGATGTTATGCCGGACTTTTTTAAGTTCTGTCAAGGTAACATTATAGTCGGTCACAATATGGCTAATTTCGATTTCAGATTTGTCGATTATTATTGTTCGCGACTCGGATACCTGCTTGACAGAAAAATTATTGACACGATTCCTCTTGCGCAAGAGCTTTTGTTTCTGTCTAATTATAAGCTGAATACTATTGCAGATCACTTTAAAATTTCTTTTAACCATCACAGGGCAATAGATGATGCCTATGTTACGGCCAAAATTTTTCTTGAATTGATAAAAATAAAAAAATCTTTGCCAAAACTGCAATAAAGCTTGCATTTTTTATAGCGATATGGTAAAATTAATTTAACCTTAATCGTTAGATGAGATTGAGTGCCGTTCAGGCACTCAATAATCATATAAAGGGGTGTTATGCAGTTTAAATCCGTTGTGGAAATACAGTCTGCCGTAGAAAATATAGCGGAAGATATGAATATCGAAATTGTTGACGTCGTATTTGAAAATAAGACGGGCGTTCTTACAATATTCATAGATACGAAAAACGGCGTCGATTTGGATACTTGTGAAAAGTTTCATCAAGCAATCGATATTCCGCTGGACGAGCTTGATCCTTCATTCGGTGCACCCTATACTTTAAACGTTTCAAGTCCCGGACTTGACAGGCCCTTTAAAACTCAACGCGACTTTGAAAGAAATCTTGAAAAAGAAGTTGAAGTAAAGTTGTATGCGCCATTAAAGGGCAAAAAGTTAATCGAAGGCATTTTAACGGGCTTCGACGGGAATTCGGTGACTGTTAAAACAGATAAGGACGAACTTAAAATAAGCTTAAATAAAATTGCAAAAATAAACAAAGCAATTAAATTCGAATAATATCATTAAAATTACGAGCAGAATTTATCAGGAGATAATATTATGACCAATAAAGATTTTTTTGCGGCTCTTGCCGATCTGGAAAAAGAAAAGGGTATACCGCAACAAGTATTCTTAGACGCGCTTGAAAACGCTCTTGTCTCCGCGTGCAAAAAACAGTATGCGGTCGGTACCGGCGCGGTAGAAGTTAAAACCAATCCGGAAAGAGGAACTATTGACTTTTTTACGGTTAAAACTGCGGTTAATGAAATAATCGACCCCGAAAACGAGATTTTGCTTGAAGACGCTCAGAAAATCAAGAAGAGCTATAAACTTGGCGACAGGGTTTATGAAAAATTTGTCCCCAAAGATTTTTCAAGAATTGCCGCACAAACCGCAAAGCAGGTTATATTGCAGAAATTGAATGAGACCGAAAGAGATGCCGCAGTTAACGAGTTTTCCGATAAAGAGGGCGAGCTTCTGGTCGGAGTAATCCGTAAAATCGACGCTAAAAACGTTTATATTGAGCTGGGCAAGGGGCAGGTTGAAGGTCTTATGCTTCCAGCCGATCAGGTTCCCGGAGAAAAATATAACGTTAACGATAAAATCAAGGTTTTCGTAAAGCGCGTTAAAAACGGTTTCAGGGGTGCACAGGTACTCGTAAGCAGAGCCTCGGCAGGCCTTGTAAGAAAGCTTTTTGAAGAAGAGGTTCCCGAAATAAAGCAGGGTACTGTAATAATTAAGGAAATCAGCCGTGAGGCCGGCGGAAGAACGAAGGTTGCTATTTATTCGGAAGACCCGAGAGTTGACGCAATCGGTGCGTGCGTCGGTAATAAGGGCGCAAGGGTTAACGCAATTGTGGAAGAGCTGAAAGGTGAAAAGATCGATATTATTCCCTGGTCTGAAAATCCTCTCGAGTTTATCGCGAAAGCACTGTCGCCAGCAAAAGTTATTTCGGTAACACAGCTTACCGATGAAAAGACTGCGCTTGCGGTGGTTCCAGACGATAAGCTTTCTCTTGCAATAGGTAAAGACGGACAAAATGCGCGCCTTGCCGTAAGATTGACCGGATGGAAAATCGACGTAAAGAGCGAATCTGTTGCTAAAAAACTTGGGCTCACTACACAAAATTCCGAAGAAACGGAGAATTAAATTATAGATGACGACTAAAAAGGCACCGCTGAGAATGTGCATTGCGTGTCGGCAATTATTTGAAAAAAAAGAAATGTTACGCATTGTCAGAAGCGGTGACGAAATATTTTTGGATTTCACTTTAAAAGCTTCCGGACGGGGAGCGTACGTATGCAATAACTCCGACTGTATTAAAAAATTGAAAAAGCAACGGCTTTTGAATAAGGTTTTTTCGTTTCCTGTAAATGATAAAATCTATGATACTATTGAGGAGGCGTACTTTGGCACAAAGTAAAGTGCATTCCTATATTGGTTTTTGTAAACGTGCGCGAAAGATTGTTTTAGGTTCGAGCGCTGTAGGTACACTGAAAGGCGGGGTATATTTGTTGCTTCTCGATAGAAATGCGGCAAAAAACTCTATAAGATACGCATTAAAATACAAGAGAAAATTTAATTGTCCGCTTCTTGTATGCGGAGATGATTTTGAAAAGCTGGTCGGCAAAACCGATTGCCGTCTCGCGGCAATACAGGATAAGAATCTTGCTGATGCAATTTTAAATAGCGGAGAATCCGGTTACGAATTATATACCGAAGGCGGTGAATAGTATATGGCAAAAAAATTTGAGAATATAGAAAATATAGGAAAACTGATAACGGACGGACTTGTTTCCGAGCTGATTAAGAAAGTCAGTACTGCTGAAAAGTCTGCTTCTGAAATTTTAAAGAAATTGGCCGAGCTTGAAAATGCCAAGCTTGCAAAGAAAATCGAGGAAGAAAGGCTTGCCGCGGAAAAATTAGCCGAAGAGAGGGCGGCTGCCCTTGCAGAGGCTGAAAAGCAAAAGGCTATTGAAGCCGAAAAATCGGCGGCAACGGCGGTTAAAGAAGCAGAAAAAGTTAAGGTGCAACAGCCTGAAAAAACTGCCAAGACGGATAATAAGACGTTTATTAACCGCGAAACGCGTCCTCAGCGCGGGCCGGCAAAGCCTAATGCACCCGCATATAACAGCGCCAATCAGAGAAGACCTTTGGGACAGCAGAAGTTTAACGCTTCTGCGGTTTCTGCGCCTGCTCCTGCACCGCAGGGCAATAAACCTAAAAATTTCGGTCCCGATAAGAAGAAACAAAGCTATGAAAAAACTTACGTCGAAAAGGAAAGGCATTCGGTGTCTAAACGTGCTTTACAAAAGCAGCAAGGTGCGAGCATAGACGATTTCGACGAAAATAAGAGCGGATACAGAAAGCTTCGCGTAAAAAAGGATAAAAAACAGCAGAACTCCCAGACGATTAAAATCGAACGTGCTGTGGTTACTACTGATGATATTGCAATTAAAACTTTATCCGAAAAACTCGGGATTTCTGCGGTTGAGATAACCAAAAGGCTGTTTAAAGAAGGCGTTATGAAAACCGTTAACGAATCTATCGATTACGATACGGCGGCGCTTATTGCGGCGGGACTTGGAATCGAACTTGAATATAAGCCAGAGAAGACTGCTGAAGAAGTGCTTTTCGAAAAGCAGGCGGATACGGTAGAAGAAATAGAAAGCCTCGTTCCTCGCGCTCCCGTTGTTACGGTTATGGGACACGTTGACCATGGTAAAACTTCCCTTCTTGACTTTATAAGAAAGAGTAATGCAGTTGCAGGTGAAGCCGGAGGAATTACTCAGCATATCGGTGCGTATACCGTTAACGTTAACGGTAAAGGTATTACATTTATCGATACTCCAGGCCACGAGGCGTTTACCGCTATGCGTGCCCGCGGTGCGCAGGTTACCGACTTCGTTATTTTGGTGGTAGCGGCCGACGACGGCGTTATGCCTCAGACGGTAGAAGCAATCAATCACGCAAAAGCGGCGGGCGTAAGCATTATCGTTGCCGTTAACAAAATGGATAAAACCGGCGCTAATATCGATAAAGTCAAGCAGGAGCTGACAAATTACGGACTTGTTCCCGAAGAATGGGGCGGTGATACCGTTCTTTGTCCTATTTCCTGTAAAACGGGTGAGGGAATAAATTCTCTATTGGAAAATCTGTTGCTTTTGGCGGAAATGAAAGAGCTTCTTGCAAATCCTGCACGCGAAGCAAGAGGTGTAGTAATCGAGGCTCGCCTGGATAAGGGCAAGGGCCCGGTTGCAACGGTTCTCGTGCAGAACGGGACTCTGCATACGGGCGATAATATTATTTCAGGTACTGTAACGGGCAGAGTGCGCGCTATGATTGACGATAGCGGTAAAACAGTAAAAGAAGCAGGTCCTTCTATGGCTGTTAACGTTCTCGGACTTGAAGAGGTTCCCAATTCCGGTGATACCATTTTTGCTGTTTCCCAGTCGCTCATGAAAGAAGTAATGGGTGAAAGAATGAGAAAGAGAAGCGACGCAATGATTAAGTCGGCTTCAAAAGTATCACTTGAAGAAATGTTCGGTATGATTGCGGAAGGTAACCTCAAAACGCTTAATCTCATAATTAAAGGAGACGTGCAGGGCTCTGTCGAAGCCGTTAAGCAATCTGTCGTAAAACTCTCTAACGAAGAGGTTCAGGTTAAGGTTATACATGGCGGTGCAGGAGCAATAACCGAAACGGACGTAATGCTTGCCGACTCTTCGAATGCGATAATATTAGGCTTTAACGTTCGTCCGGACGCAAAGGCAAAGGTTCTTGCCGAAAGAAGTAAGGTAGACGTAAGGACTTACCGTATTATCTACGATTTGCTCGACGATATGGAGTCGGCGCTTAAAGGTATGCTTGCACCCAAGTATCAGGAAATTTATCTCGGGAAATGTGAAGTTCGTCAGACGTTCAGAATTACAGGCGTTGGTAATATTGCCGGTTGCTACGTTCTTGAAGGCAAGATTGTACGTGGCGGTAAACTGCGCATATACAGAGACGACGTCCTCGTCGTTGAGGGCAATGTCAGACAGCTTAAACGTTTTAAGGACGACGTAAAGGAGGTTGCGTTCGGATTTGAATGCGGATGCGCAATCGAGGGCTTTAACGATATTAAAATCGGAGATATTATCGAATGTTATATGATTGAGCAGGTTGCAGTTAGTTAGGAGTATAAATGAAAGGTAACAGAGGACAGCGCCTTTCAGGCGAATTTCAAAAGGAAATTTCGTCTGTAATTTCACAGAAGCTTAAAAATAAATATCCCGAATTAAGTGCAATAATAAGCGTTACGAGTACCGATATTGCACCTGATTTAAAGAGTGCGAAAATTTATATCAGTATTTTTGATCCCAACGAAGAAAAAAGACAAAACAGCTTCGAAATAATAAAGCAGAGTGCGGGGTTTATCCGGCACGAGCTTGCTTTGGTTATGCGACTTCGTACCGTTCCCGAGTTGCGGTTTATTTTCGACGAAAGTATGGAGCACGGTTCGAGAATAGATAAAATACTTGAAGATTTAGAATTAAAAAGAGATGACGAATAGCAGTATCGCCGAGATCTGCGAATTACTTAAAAACGCAGATAAAGTAGCAGTATTCTGTCATGCCAGACCGGACGGGGACGCGCTTGGTGCTGGAATGGCGCTTTCTACCGCATTGAACAATGCAGGCAAGTTTGCCGTAACGTGCTGTGACGGTTCGGTTCCGGAAAAATACTGTTTTATTAAAGAGATGTCGGAAGTTAAGGATAAACTTCCCGACGGTGTTGAGTTCGATACTTTTATAAGTGTCGACTGTGCGGACATTAATCGAATGGGAACGTTTGCAAACGCATTCGCTCAATTTAAAGGCAGAAAAATAAATATCGATCACCATATTTCGAATAAAAGGTTCGCAGAGTTTAACTATGTTGCAGAATGTCCCGCAACGTGTGAAATTCTGACAGAAATACTTACGTTAGCGGGGTTTGAAATCAACGGAAAAGTTGCAGACCTTTTAATGCTCGGACTTATTGCGGACAGCGGTAATTTTTCTCATAAAGACGTAACGGAAAAGACGTTTGAAACGGGCGCCCTGCTTAGAAAATGCGGGGCTGACGTAAACGAGATAAATTATCAGTTGTTTTCCAGACAGTCTAAAATGAGAGCGTTGCTTTTCGGCAAAGTAATTGACAATATGCGTTTCGCGCTTGATGATAAGCTTGTGTTTATAGTAGTAGGTCTTGACCTTATGGGACAATTCGGCGCGGACAGAAGTATTACTGAAGGCTTCGTCGATTACCCGCTTACTATCGACGGGGTCGAAGTTTCGGTTTCGTTGCTGGAAGTTAAGAAGCACCAGTACCGAATTTCACTTAGGAGTAAAACGGTAAACGTCAACGCAGTTGCCGGTATGTTTGGCGGCGGAGGGCACGTACTTGCAAGCGGTTGCATGCTGACTGGTGAATATGAAGAAGTTATTGAAAAGATTACGTACGCCGTATATCAGAATTTATGAACGGTTTTATAATTGTAAATAAAGCGGAAGGCGTAAGTTCTGCAAGAGAAGTTAATATAATAAAAAAGTTAACGGATACGCCATGCGGACATATGGGGACGCTTGACCCTATGGCAAGCGGGGTATTGCCGGTTGCGATCGGCAATGCGGCAAGATTGTTTGATTATTTTCTTTCGAAGAAAAAAATTTATGTTGCAACGTTTGTATTCGGATGTGACAGCGATACGCTTGATACAAGCGGAGCGGTATTTGAGACAGGCGGAAAAATTCCAACGGAGAACGAGATTGAAGAGGTTATTCCCGGTCTTGTCGGGGAAGTATTTCAGATTCCGCCCAAATACAGTGCGAAGAACATTGACGGTAAAAGGGGATATCGGCTTGCTCGTGCAGGGATAGAATTTGAACTTCCGCCTAAAAAAGTCAGTATCTATGCAATCCGTTTGATTAATAAAGTCGGCGAACGCTCGTTTTCGTTTGAAATAGAGTGCGGCGGCGGTACGTATATACGCTCGATTGCCAGAGATATTGGCAAACAATTGGGAACAAGCGCAATAATGAGCGCGCTGATTCGTACGAAATGCGGAATATTTGAATTAGACAAGTCTGTACTGACGGACAATCTTACAAAAGAAAATATAGGAAATTATATAATAAAAACGGACAGTGTTTTACCGTTTGAATGCGTTCACCCGACAGAGGATGAAGCGAAAAAATTATTTAACGGATTGTCTGTTAAATGCAGTTTAACAGACGGAACTTATAAAATTTATTGTACGGACGGTTCGTTTTACGGGCTTGCCGAGGCAAAAGATAATATATTAAGGGTAAGGACAAAACTATGTTAGAAATAATCAAGTATAATGAAGATGAATACTCATTCCCGAGTTTGCTTGTGCTTGGGTGCTTCGATGCAATACATATCGGCCATGCCGAATTGTTGAAAAAGGCTAAGCTTCAAGCGAAAATAAACGGACTTGATTTGGGCATAATGATGTTTGTCGGCGGTAAAGGCGGCAGACAGGTTTGTAATTTCGAAGAAAGACAAAAATTCCTTGAACAGTACAATGTCAAGTTTATTCTTGCTATTGATTATACTGAGGAATTTAAGGCAACTCCTGCCAATAAGTTTTTAGAAAATCTTGAAAATAAAATAAACGTCAAGGCTTATATGAGTGGCAGGGATTTTCGTTTCGGTTTCGGTGCAAAAGCAAAATCGTCAACACTGAAAGCTTATGCCGAGGATGAGGAAAACGGTATATGGTATATGCCTGTAAAGGACGTAACTTACGTCGGCGAAAAGGTAAGCACTACGTTAATCAAAAACTGCATTGAAGGCGGTAATCTTGTCAAGGCGGGTGCTCTTTTGGGCAGACCTTATTCTGTTACCGGATTTGTTATCGAAGGCGCCAACCGCGGAAAAGACCTGGGCTTCCCCACGATAAATATGAAATATCCGGTTGAGAAGGTTGAAGTTAAAAAAGGCGTTTACAAGGTAATGTGTAATGTTGGTGAAGAAGTGTTTATCGGTATTGCAAATTACGGCGCGCGTCCTACATTTAATGAAACGAGCGCTTTACTCGAAGTTTATCTTGACGGATTCGTAGGCACGCTCTACGGAAGAGCAGTAACAGTTGAATTTATCGAGTTTTTGAGAGACACGCAGAAATTCGATTCTGTTGACGAGCTTAAAAGTCAACTGAAAATTGATTTGCAACGCGCTAAATTAAAAGTTTAATTTATTTGAGGAGAAAAAATTGATAAAATTCGGTCCGAGCGGTAACGGTCAATTATTTTATTATTCCGGTTATAAACATACCGTACAGGCAGCTAAATTCTGTAAAGAAATGGGGCTTGATTGTTATGAATACTCTTTTGGCAGAGGTATTCTTTTGTCGGAGAATACAGCCGTAGAGATAGGGCAGGAGTTTTCCGACAATGGGATCGAACTCAGTGTTCACGCACCGTATTTTATTAATTTTGCAAATCCTGACGACGAAGCCGCGCAAAAGTCTTATAATTACGTATTGAACAGTGCAAAATTTTTAAAGCTTTTCGGCGGTAAAAGGCTTGTCTTTCATCCTGCGGCGCAAGGAAAAGCCGAAAGGACAGAGGCGGTTTCAAAAACAATTGAAAGGCTAAAAATTCTGACTGAATATATATATCTGAATAACCTCGAAGATTTATATTTCTGTCCTGAAACTATGGGAAAGCTTGCGCAAATCGGCACGCTTGAAGAGGTAGTCGAATTTTGTAAAATAGATAAAGTTTTCTTACCTGCAATCGATTTCGGGCATCTTAATGCACGCGAGGGCGGAAGCTTAAAAACCGTTGACGATTATCTGAAGCGTCTTGATTATATGATTTCAGAACTCGGATATGAACGTGTAAAGCATTTTCATATTCATTTTTCTAAGATTATGTACGGCGGTAAAGGTGAAATTAAGCATCTCACTTTTGAGGACAACGTTTACGGGCCTGAGTTCGAACCGCTTGCGATTGCTTTGAAAAAATTAAAGCTCGAACCTTATATAATTTGCGAATCGGCCGGAACGCAGGCCGAGGATGCGCTTGAAATGAAACGCATATACGGAAACGTTGACATATAAAAGTTAATTTGATAAAATAGTATTGGAGAAAACGATGGCTCATACTAACGCTTCAAAAATTTATAATCTTGTCGGTGCAGAAGCCGTTTTAACCGAAGCTGAGGATTTGCGGAAATATCTTACAGGCTTTTCGTCGTCTTTCGGTTACGTTTTATCAGATAAAAACGGTTCTGCTTTTTATACTGATTCAAGATATCTCGAAGCTGCGGAAAAGTCGCTTAAAAATTCGGAGATTTCGGTAAAAGAGTACGTTTCACCGCTTACGAATTTGCTTGCCGGTTATAAGCAGGTAGCGTTACCGCTTGATAAAACAGGTTATCTTCAATATAAAAAACTGCAAGAAGCGGGGGTTTCAATCGTTGACAGTTCTCCTGCATTTAAGCAGGCAATGTCGGTAAAAGAAAATTACGAAATAGATAACATAAAGAAAGCCTGTGAAATAACCGATAAAGCTTTTACAGATCTGTTAGGTCAGATTAAAGAGGGGATGACGGAAAATGAAGTTGCGGCTGTTTTGGAATTTCTGATGCGTAAAGGCGGAGCAAGCGGAACAAGCTTTGATACAATCGTCGGTTTCAATGAAAATTCAAGCGTTCCGCATCACGAAACAGGTATGCGTAAGTTGCGTTTCGGCGATATTATTCTTATAGATTTCGGTTGCAAGGTGGACGGCTATTGCTCTGACTGTACCAGGACGTTGTTGTTCGGTGACGATAAAAAACATTCGGAATTCAAAAAAGCTTATTCCTGCGTTTTAGAAGCACATAACGCTGTAAAAGAGCAGTTAAAGTGCGGTATGACGGGCAGAGAAGCCGATGCAATTGCAAGAAATCATCTTAAAAAATATGAACTTGACGCTTTATTTACTCATTCTCTGGGGCATGGAATCGGTATAAATATTCACGAATTTCCTCTGCTTTCACCGAAAGGCGACGATAAGCTTGTGAACGGTATGGTATTTTCCGACGAGCCGGGCGTTTATCTTGCCGGAAAATACGGCGTGAGAATAGAAGATACGATAATGCTGGACAACGGCAACGTTGTAAGTCTTACCGATTCGGATAAAAAACTGATAATTTTATAATTGTTATAAAACAAGGAGATATATATTATGGCATCAATTTTGGCAGGCGACATCAGAAAGGGTTCAACTTTCGAGTATAACGGCAAGGGGGTTTACACCGTTACTGAGTTTCAGCACGTTAAACCCGGTAAGGGAGCCGCTTTCGTAAGAACGACACTTAAAAACGTTGTTACGGGACAGGTTCTTTCCGATATTACCTTCAACCCTACGGCTAAGCTTGAAACAGCTCAGGTTGAAACTAAGAAAATGACTTATTCATATACTGACGGCGAGTTCTATTATTTTATGGACCCCGATACGTTTGATATGATTACTCTCAATTTCGATCAGGTCGAAGATGCGCTTAAATATATTAAAGAGAACGATATGGTTACAATTAAGTTCCTTAAAGGAACGGCGTTCTCAGTTGAACCCGAGAATTTTGTCGAACTTAAAATTACAGAATGCGAACCCGGAGTAAAGGGTAATACCGCAACCAACGCATTGAAAAACGCAGTGGTTGAAACGGGTGCTACGGTTCAGGTTCCTATGTTTGTTGAAGAGGGCGAAATTATCCGTATAGATACACGTACAGGCGAATATATGTCAAGGGTAGGCAAATAATTGAATGAATGCCGTCATTCAGCGTGTAAAACGTACGTCTCTTAAAGTTGACGGTAAATTAATCTCGAAAATACAGTACGGACTTGTAGTCTATCTCGGCGTAAAAGTTGGCGATAGCGAAGATAAGTGCGAAGCATTGGCAAATAAAGTTTCAAAGCTTCGTATTTTTGAAGATACAGACGGAAAAATGAATTTATCCGTAAAAGACGTAGGCGGAGAAATCTTACTTGTTTCTCAGTTTACGCTTTGTGCAGACTGTTCGCGCGGAAACAGACCCAACTTTTCCAATGCGGAAAAACCGGAGCGCGCGGTTAAGCTGTACGAGCTTACGGCACAGAAATTGCGTGAACTTGATTTGACCGTAAAATTAGGTGTATTCGGTGCGGATATGAAGATTGAACAGCTTAACGACGGACCTGTTTCAATAATATATGAAATATAAAAATTACAGGGTGAGAAATCACCCTGTACGGCTATAAAAATGAAAATTCAGTTTCTTGGAACTTCGGCAGCAGAGGGAGTGCCTTCTGTTTTCTGCGAATGTGACAACTGTAAATTAATAAGAAGCTTAGGCGAGAGCGAGTTTCGCACGCGCGCACAAGTAATGATTGACGATTGTCTGTCAATTGACTTTCCGCCAGATGCTTATTATCATTCGCTGAAATTCGGGGTTGATTTTTCAAAACTAAAATATATTCTTGCTACGCATTCGCATATGGACCATTTCTATGCACACGATTTTATTTTGCGCGGTTATAAATTTGCCTGTTTTTCCGGACCTTGTCTTGAAATTTACGGCAACGAAGAAGTTAAAAAAGTTTTTGACGAGTGTACGGCAAGAGAATTAAAGGAAGACGTAAAGCCAAACCTCAAAGTAGAAGTTTTGAATCCTTACGAGGTGCTGAACGTCGGCAAATACAAAGTAATTACTTTGCCGGCAAATCACAGTAAATTAGAACAAGCATTACTTTATTACATTGAGAGTGAAAGTAAAGGTTATTTGCATTTCTATGATACGGCGCAGGTCGACGATGACGTTTTTGCTTTTTTAAAAAATCATAATGCGCACGCCGATTTAGTATGTTTTGACTGCACCTTACTGGAACGGAGCGGCGGTAAAACGGCTCGGCATATGGGCATTGCAGACAATATGATTATGAAACAAAAACTTTTTGATTGCGGAATTATTGACTGTAAAACGAAAATAGTAATTTCACATTTTTCGCATAATGCCTGTCCTACGACTGCAAGGCTTAAAGAAACAGAAAAGCTGTACGGTGTAATTTCCGCATTTGACGGTTGCGTATTTGAAATATAAAAAATTACCCCGCATACATGCGGGGTAATTTTTTATTTCTTTGTTCTTGCAACTTTTACGTTGTCTTCCTTGCGTGAGCGCAACTCTTTTATGGGGTGCTCGCTGTCCTCATATCGGAAATCTTTGCCTAATCTTTCGATAGCTTTTTGTATGACGACGTGTGAGGGGTTTTTTTCGGGATTACCGGACATATATTTTTGGTAATCGAAGAAGCGGTGCCCGTCGGGAATTTTCTTTATTTCTTTAAAGTCGCGAATTATCTTCGTGTTGTCAGAAGTAAACATAACCGTATCGGCTAAAACTTTTCTGATATATTGTTTGTTGCCTCCGAGTTTTAAAAGTTTGGGAAACTCGCCGTCACCGCATACCGATTCAAAAGCTTTATTTTCATACTTTTTGAGAAGTTTTGCGGCAACTTTTAAATGTGAAACTTCCATTTTGAAGTGTTCGGTCCAAATTTTTTTGATATATTCGTCGCTTTCGTCCTGCATAGCGGAATAGTAGAGCCAGCATTCGCAGTATTCGTGCATAACCCATTGTTCAAG
>CAMUNT010000005.1 GCA_947090365.1 uncultured Clostridia bacterium | reverse complement strand
AACCCATAACTAACCCTTAGGAGGGGTTTATTATATCCATTTAACTACGGAAGCAAAAGTTTATTTACCTTAGTATAATACTACATATATTAGCAAAAATCAAATCTTTTTAATATATTTAAATATATTTTGCGGTAGGGGTAGGAGGATGAAAAAAAGCGGACATAAATGCCCGCTTTAAATTATATATCAAAATTACGCCATAGCGTTGAGTTGCTTTGCAAGTCCCGACTTCTTATTCGCAGCAGTGTTCTTTTTGATTACGCCTTTTGAAACTGCGCTGTCAATAACCGAACAGGTGTAGGGGAAAAGCTTTACAGCTTCTTCTTTATTGCCTGCGGTAACCAAAGCAAGGAACTTTTTAACTTCGGTTCTCATCTCTGATTTGATAGCCTTGTTTCTCGCTGTTTTTTTGTCGATAACCAAAACACGCTTTTTAGCTGACTTTATGTTAGGCATTTACTATCTCCTTGTAAACGATTTTACTTAAATTACTGTGTAATTTTATCACATTAAGGAGTAATTGTAAACTATTTTTAAACGACTTTTACAAAATTTTTAATATATTTTGTATGTGAATAATATTAATAATACAGTATGGAAAAAGTTTTAAATCCTACGGTTTGCTTTTTTGACAGCGGTATCGGCGGACTTTGTCTTTTATATGAATGTGTGCGCAGACTTCCAAACGTTGATTTTACCTACTTTTCCGATAACGGCAATGTACCCTACGGAGCTTTGTCTCAGGAACGACTGATTGAGCTGACGGATTCTGTTTTTACTGAAATAGCTAAGATAAATCCTGTTGCCTCCGTCATCGCCTGCAATACGGTAACAGCGCGGTGTATTGATTATCTGCGCAAAAAATATCCGTTTGAGATAATAGGAATACAGCCCGCCGTAAAGCCTGCGGCAGAAGCGGGGGGCAGGTGTCTGGTTCTTGCAACGCCGTCTACTGTCGGCAGTAAAGCCCTATACGAACTGATAGAAAAATACGGTTTCGGCAGAATCGAGGCGGTAGCTTGTCCGGATTTGGCGCTGTATATCGAAAATAATATCGATAATATCGATGAAAGTTATATAAAAAGCATTTTGCCTAAAATCAACTGTGATAGCGTGGTATTGGGATGTACGCACTATATTTATATTAAAGAAATAGTAAAAAAACACTATAATTGTTCAGTTTTTGACGGGATTGAGGGAACCGCTGACAATTTAGCCAAAAAAATTGAGAAAACCGACCACTTTTCAAAAAGAGCGCAAAAAATTATGTTTTCGGGAGGTGAAGTGGTCAAAAACCGTAAGGTTTTCGCAAAACTGGTGACACAATATGGTTTAAAATGGCCGATAATGTAAGGTCAATCCCAAAATTTATAAAAAAAACACTAAAAATTCGCTTCAAGTGGTTGACAGTGGCTATTTGTGTATGTTATATTATATCTACAATCAACAAAAGGCGAAATTTATGTATCTAACCGGTTTGTATGAGCATCAGATAGATGCTAAAAACAGAATAAGAATACCGGCCAAGCTAAGGGGCAATGAAGACAGGCTCTATTTTGCAAAGGGAACAGGTGGCAGTATATTCGCGTTTTTTGTTGATGATATGAACGTATACCTTGAAAAGCTTAAACAAGAGGTCAAGATGTCCGATCTCGAAAAGCAGAAGGGGTTGCGCGTATTTACTCACTCGATTATGTTGGTTGAAATGGATCAGCAGGGTCGCTTTGTAATCCCGCAGGAGCTGTTAAATCACGCAAGAATTACAAAAGACGTGAAAATTTGCGGTTCCAGCGACAGAATAGAAATTTGGGCTAAGGAAAATTATGACGATTATCTGTTCGGTGTCAGGCGCGATGAAGAGTATTCGCAATACGTTGATAACTTCGATAAGCTTTTCAGTAGTATTTCAGTAATCTAATTATGAAAGACTTTGCACATATTCCCGTTATGCTTGATGAGTGCATAGAAGGGCTTAAAGTAAAAGACGGCGGTATTTATTACGACGGAACCGTTGGCGGTGCCGGGCATTCATACGAAATTTTAAAAAAAAGTGCGCCGACGGGCAGACTGATTGCAACAGACCTTGACGAGGACGCGATAAAAGCGGCAACCGAAAGGCTGACTGAATTTAAGGACAGATTTAAAATATACAAATCGAATTATAAAAATTTCGATGACGTTTTTGAAAAAGAAAATATAGATTTAATCGACGGAGCGATTCTCGATTTCGGAGTTTCAAGCTATCAGCTTGACTGCGAAGAGCGGGGGTTTTCATATATGAAACCCGATGCTCCGTTGGATATGCGGATGAATAAGTCGGCTCCGTTAACGGCAGAAATTCTGCTGAACGAATATCCGCAGAGTAAAATAACCAACATACTTAAAATTTACGGAGAAGAAAGGTTTGCAACGCAGATTGCCGCAAATATCGTTAAGGAGCGTACCCGAAAGCCTCTTAAAACGTGCGGTGAACTCGTAAATATAATCGAAAACAGTATTCCTGCCAGGTTCAAATTGAATGGGCCTTGTTCCAGAAAAAGTTTTCAAGCAATAAGAATTGCGGTAAACGGAGAGTTGGACGGACTGTATGAATGTGTTTTAGCCCTTACCCGAAGGCTGAAACCCGGTGGCAGAATAGCGATTCTTACTTTCCATTCCATTGAAGACAGGATAGTAAAACAAGCTTTCAGAATGCTGGAATGCGACTGTATTTGCGACAAAAGCTTACCCGTCTGTGTTTGCGGTAAAGTTAAAGAGGTAGAAATATTAACAAAAAAACCGATTACGGCAAGCGTTGAGGAGATGGCGGTAAATTCGCGGTCAAAATGCGCTAAACTCAGAATTGCAGAAAAAATAATTTAAAGTGCGGCAGGAGAAAATTATGGCAGTCACACCCGTTTTAGAGAGAAAAGTTAATACGGACGAGCGCGTTACGGCAGAGGTAAGCAGAACTACGAGTATGTCTGCTGACGAATGTCATAATTCCCGCATTAAAGTTAATTATGCGAAGCTTATTAATCCGGACACGACTGTGGGGGATGTCATTCCAAAGGAACCGGTGCGCCAGCAACAGATGGCTGAACCCGTAAGGATTCAGAAGCCGTTCTTGGTTGAGGACGCGCGTGCGAAATCCGAAATTTTTCGTGCCGACAGCGCAATTAACAGCAGGCATACGGAAGTGGCGCAGGCTGAAGAGGAAGATAACGAAGATCTTCGTCCTACAGCTGAAACTATTAAGTATAAATCAGGTTCCGTAAGTAAGTTCGTTGTTGAAGATAAAATCAGCAACAAGCATACGCCAGCAAGCAAAATGAAAAAGCGTGACAAAATTTTTCTGGCAGTTGCGGTTCTTGTAATAGTTGCTCTTTTCGTTCTTGTCATTATAAATTCGGCGGTATTGACCAATCTTAACAGTGAAGTTAGCTATCTTCAATCTAATCTCGAAACGGTAAAAGAAAGCTATGCCGAGGTTTTGGAGGATAAAGGGGCATACTTTGATTCGGAGAATCTTATGCGAATTGTCAGTGAATTTGCGCAGAAATTGGGAATGATTAAAGCATATAATTAATTCAGGGAGATAAATAAAATTAAAAAAATAAATAAATCGGGTTTTTCAATCACGGTTATACAAAAGAGGTTATTGTCATTGGGTTTGGCAATAGCCTTTATTTTTTGTCTGATTTTTGCAAGGCTTATATACGTGCAGCTTGTTTGGGGTGCGGAATTGAAATACCGCGCGACCGACCAGTGGAACCGCGAAATACCTATTATTGCCGGGCGCGGAACTATCGTCGACACTAACGGGCAGGTCCTCGTCGGCAACAAGACGACTTACAGTGTTTTTGTGCGCCCTAACGCAGTGGAAAACGCGGAATATACTGCTACGGTTTTAAGCGGAATTTTTTCTTTGGAACCGGAAAAGGTACTTGAAAAGCTGAACGGCGGAAAGGTTTCCGAAATAACGGTTGCCCGTCAGGCGTCCAAAGAAAGCGTCGAAAAGCTGGTATCGTACGGTTTGCCCGGGGTATATTATTCGCGTGATAATTCTCGTGTTTACACCTATAACGACGTGCTGTGTCAGGTATTGGGCTTTACGGCGAACGATGGCTCCGGTCTTTCGGGAATCGAAAAATTCTACGATAATATTTTAAGCGGAACTAACGGGGAAATCAGTTATACGACTGATATAGTGGGAAAAGAAACTCAAAATTCAGTGGTGGTATACAACGAAGCTACGGACGGTGACGGTATACAGCTTACGATTGATATAGATATACAGCTTGCCTGTGAAGAGGCAATGCGCTCGGTGTATCTATCAAGCAAGGCAAAGTCTGTATCCTGTATCGTTTTAAATCCGCAGAACTTTGATATTCTTTCAATGGTAAATTATCCTTCGTACGATTTAAACGACGTTCCGCGCGACGATAAAGAAACGTTGAATTCGCTGTCCAGAAACAGTATAGTATGCGATATTTACGAACCGGGTTCGACTTTTAAGGTTATTACCGCGGCCGCAGACATCGAGGAATATCTGAAAGGAAACAGCAAAGCTTTTTCAACGTCGCATATATTTAACGGAAGTCGGATAAGGACAGTCGACGGCACGAAGATTAAGTGCTGGTCGGATCATTCCAACGGCAAACATTCCAATCAAAATCTTGCCGATGCGCTGAATAACAGCTGTAACCCGTGCTTTACCGATATTGCGCTATCGCTTGGTAAAGAAACTTTTTACGGCTATTTAAATAATTTCGGATTCGGAAACGTTACGGGGCTGGATTTTAACGGCGAAGCTTTGGGAATGCTTGTACCTCAGTCGCTTGTCCGCGATTGCGACCTTGCGCGTATAGGCTTCGGCCAAACGGTAGCCGTAACGGGATTGCAGCTTGCCTGCGCTACCGCATCCGCGGTAAACGGGGGTAATTACTATACTCCGAGATTGTTAAAATCAATCGTTTTATCTAACAATAAAAAGATAGTCAACGAGCCAGTTTTAAAATTTAAACCTATAAGCGAAAAAGCGTCGTCGATTCTATCTTCAATGCTTGAAGGAGTTGTGACGGAAGGTAGCGGAAAAAAAGCTTTTATAGATGGGTACAGGGTTGGCGGTAAAACGGGAACGGCGCAAAAATACGAGGACGGGCATATTGCTTCGGGAAAATACATATCTTCGTTTGTCGGCTTTTTCCCGGCCGATAATCCGCAATATCTTGCACTGATTATAGTCGACGAGCCGGAAGGCACGTATTACGGCAGTGCGGTCGCCGCGCCCGTAGCAAAAGAAATATTCGAGGATATAATCCGCATTAAAAATATACAGCCGTATGTACGGGAGCAGTTATGAAAATCTGTGAGATGTTACAATATATAAAATATAAAAATATGATAGGTGACAGCGGGGTTGAATTTACCGGACTGTGCACCGATAGCAACAAAGTAAAGAAAGGAGATTTATTCTTTTGTTATAAGGGGAATGAATTCGATTCGCATAAATATGCGGAAGAAGCTGTTGCCGGCGGTGCCGTTGCGCTGATTTGCGAGAAAAAAACGGAATGCGACGTCCCTCAGATTATCGTTTCGGACGGACGAAGCGCAATAGCCCCGTCTGCACGCGCGTTTTACGGATTTGCTGACGATAAACTTAAGCTTGTCGGAATAACCGGTACGAACGGTAAAACGACGACGAGTTATATGCTTTCAAGTATATTCGAATGTGCGGGCAGAAAGGCGGGGGTGATAGGAACGCTCGGGATAAGCTATGCGGATAAAATTATTTCACCCGAGCTTACGACGCCCGACCCAATATATCTTCATTCCGTATTGGCGGATATGGTAAAGTGCGGTGTGGAATATGTGTTTATGGAAGTTTCCGCGCACGCTATTTATTTCGATAAAATAGAGGGCCTTAAATTCGAAGTAGGCATATTTACAAACTGTACTCAGGATCATCTTGACTTTTTCGGTAATATGCACGACTACTCCGAGTGCAAAAAGTCTTTTTTTACCGAAAAGAGGTGCAAATATGCGGTGGTTAATTCTGACGATAAGACCGGAGAGCAGATAATCCGCAATTTTAAAAGCGTAGTAAGCTACGGTCTGAAAAATCCTGCAGACGTTTTTGCCGTTGATATAGAGGAGAGCTTAAAAAGCACGTCTTTCGTTATTAATCTTTTTGACGAGCTGTATGAAATCAATTTAAAAATTACGGCTCTTCATAACGTTTATAATGCTATGAGCGCGTCTGCCTGCGCAAAACTTCTCGGCGTCGATACGGCGGATATTGCCGACGGTCTTGCAAAGCTTAAAAGCGTAACCGGCAGATTGGAGTTGGTTGCAAGATTTAACGGCGCCGATATTTTCGTCGACTTTGCGCATACTCCGGACGGACTTGAAAAATCATTGCAAGCACTTAAAAAGCTGTGTAAAGGTAAGCTTTATTGCCTTTTCGGCTGCGGAGGAAACAGGGACAAGACCAAACGTCCGATAATGGGAAGGATAGCCGGTGAAAACTCCGATTTCTGTATCGTTACTTCCGATAATCCCAGATACGAAGACCCCTACGAAATTATTACCGAAATAGAAGCGGGGTTAAAGCCTTTAAATAAAAAATACGTCACCGTAACCGAACGCGAAACGGCGACTGAGTACGCTATTAATCTGCTTGAAAAAGGGGATATTCTGCTCGTTGCGGGCAAGGGCGGTGAATATTATCAGGAAATTATGGGAATAAAACACAGTTATAACGACGCAACGGTTATAAAACGAATTATCGGCTGAAATTATGAAAATTTACATTATCGGGATAATCGCCTCTTTCGGTGTTTCCTTGTTACTTTTACTGATGTTATTGCCTCTTTTGAAGAGATTGAAGGCCGGACAGTACATTCTCGGATACGTTAAAGAGCATAAGAATAAAGGCGGTACGCCCACTATGGGCGGACTTGCCTTCGTTGCTGCGTTAATAATCGTCGGTCTTTGCGTAGCCGGTATAAACGACGGTAAGGCAAATCTGACTTTTGCGATAACCGCAGGCTTCACAGTGGTCGGCTTTTTAGACGATTTCCTTAAAATATACCGTAAGGAAAACGAGGGATTAAAGCCTTATCAGAAAATAATTTTTCAGCTGGCAATTGCGCTGATTGCTTCGATATATTGCTATCTGAACGGTATAACTTATCTCTACGCTCCGTTCGGCGGCGGAGCAAAATTCAATATAAGCTGGGGGATTATTCCGCTGGCAGTATTCGTATTTCTTGCCTGCGTCAACTGTGTGAATTTGACAGACGGACTTGACGGGCTTGCAGGAGGGACAAGCATTGCTTACTTGTTCGTATTCGGGATTATGCTTGCCGTGCAGCAGACCGAGCAGGCGGTTTTATGTTTTGTTGCCGTAGGCGCAATTTCGGCGTTTTTACTATTTAACGTAAATAAGGCTTCGATTTTTATGGGTGATACAGGCTCTCTTGCGATAGGCGGATTTATTGCGTGCATTTCGGTATTTACAGAAAACATGCTATATATTCCGATACTCGGAATAATGTTTGTCCTTTCAGGAATATCCGTAATACTTCAGGTAATATACTATAAACGGACAAGGCGTAGGATATTTTTAATGGCGCCCCTGCATCATCATTTTCAGATGAAAGGGTATTCGGAATGTAAAATTGCTTACACCTATGTCGCGATTACGGCATTTATCGGAATGATATGCTTATTGTTTGTGTGAGGGCTTATGTATTTTAAAAATCAAAAATTTATGGTTGCAGGGATGTCGAAATCGGGTGAAGCAAGCGCTCGGTTTTTGCTGAAACACGGGGCAGAGGTTTACGTGTACGATGACGTTGTGAGCGAAGGGATAAACGCGCTTATGACAGAGCTTGAAGATTTTGGCGCGCATATCGTTGACGCCGACGGCTTTATAGACGCTACGCTTTTATGCGATATATTAGTGCTTAGTCCCGGTATTCCTATTGACAATCCGTTGCCGATTGCGTTTAAAAAGCAGGGCAAAACGATTATAGGCGAAGCAGAACTTGGCGCTATGTATCTGAGGGCGAATACCGTTGTTGTTACCGGAACGAACGGTAAAACCACGACCGTTTCTATGCTTGATGCAATTCTTCGTAATGCGGGTTTGAACAGTGTTGCGTGCGGTAATATCGGAACTCCGCTCGTCGGCGAGGTCGAAAAGCTCGATATAGACGATTACGCTGTGGTTGAAATTTCTTCTTTTCAGCTTGAAACTCTTTCAAGCCTGCGTCCGCATATAGCGGTAATAACCAATATTACGGAAGACCATCTGAACCGCCATTACAATATGGAAAATTACATATTTTTAAAAGGCAAAATTCTCAGGAACCTGCGTGAAAGCGAGTTTGCGGTTTTAAATTACGACGATGAAGAGGTAAGAAATTTCGCGCAGCATACCAAAGCGAAGGTGGTGTATTTTTCGCTGAATTCGCGGATAGAGGGTGCTTATTATGAAAACGGCACTATTTATTTTAACGGCGAAAAATACCTCGACGTAAACGATATGACCGTTAAAGGCGAGCATAACGTCTATAACGCGCTCGCGTGCGTTGCGGTTTCCCGATTGCTCGGCATCGATAAGGCGAAAGTTGTCGAAGCGCTTTGTTCGTTCAAAGGTATAAGGCACCGTATCGAAGAGATAGGCAAAGTAAACGGAGTTACGTACATAGACGACAGTAAGGGAACTAATGTGGACGCTACGCTGAAAGCGGTCAAGACGATGGCAAGTCCCACTGTAATTCTTTTAGGCGGAAAAGATAAGGGATACGATTACGTCCCGCTGTTTACAGAGCTGAAAAACAGCAACGTTATTCACGCCATTCTTTACGGAGAAAACAGATTTAAGCTTTTGAATGCCGCAGTTAAAACTGGGTATATTACCTTCTCGCTCTGTTCCGAGTTCTATACGGCGGTCAGACTGTCGGGATTTATAGCAAAAGCAGGACAAAACGTGCTTTTAAGTCCCGCAAGTTCGAGTTTTGACAGCTTTTCCAATTATGAAGAACGCGGCGACGTGTTCAGGGATATAGTGGAAGGTATGGATGAAAACTTTGAAGAATAAGAAAAAAGCGGGAGATATCCCGCTTTTAATTTGTGTTTTTTTAATGGCTTGCTTCGGATGCCTTATGATTTATTCCGCAAGCAATTATACTGCTCTGGTGCAGTACGGCGATTCGCTTTATTTTGTAAAAAAGCAGATAATAGGCGTAGTTTTGGGTGCCGTTGCGATGGTCGGGGCGTGCTTTCTGCCATATAAGAAGCTGATGAAGTTCAGATATCCCGCTATAATCATTGCCGTCGTTTTACTTGCGCTCGTATTCGTTCCGGGTATAGGGATAACCAATTACGGCGCAACGAGATGGATAGGCTTCGGCGGCGTTACGATTCAGCCGTCGGAAATCGCCAAGTATGCTTACGCTCTGTTTGCGGCCGCGTACTTTGCCAAAAATTCGGAAAAAGTTAAAACCGTAAAAGGAGTTTTGCCCGTACTTGCCGTCGGAGTTGCCTTATGTCTGCTGATTATAATCGAGCCGAATATGTCGATAACGATGTGTGTAGGCTTACTGATGCTGGCGCTGGTTTTTCTCAGCGGTACAAACCTGAAACAGCTTTTAGTCGTTTTAATCCCTTTTATTATCGCCGTACCGGTTTTGATTATACTTGAACCGTACCGTCTTAAAAGGTTAAGCGCGTTTCTTGATCCCTGGGCTTCGCCGAAAGACGAAGGATATCAGCTTATACAGTCGCTTTACGCGCTCGGTAACGGAGGATTGTTCGGTACCGGACTTTTCAATTCCACGCAAAAGTACAGGTTTCTTCCCTTTGCGGAAAGTGATTTTATACTTGCCATAATGGGCGAAGAGCTCGGATTTATAGGTCTATTAATATTCTTTTCTTTTTGCGGATTTATTGTTTACAGGGGATTTAAAATCGCCGGTAAATGTCAGGACAGATTCGGCTACCTTTTGGCGTCGGGCTTTACTCTAGTATACGGAATACAGGTAGTTATAAACGCGCTTGTCGTAAGCGGAGCTATTCCTCCGACGGGGCTTCCGTTGCCGTTGATAAGTAGCGGTAATACTTCCTTGATTATTACTATGGCGTCGGCGGGCGTACTGTATAACGTATCACGGCAGGATTAACAATAAAAGCCCGGTTTTCCATATAATGAAGTATATTTACTTGAGGCGGTTAAGCGATTTTTCGCACCGCCCGACGGAGATTATATGGAAAAATACATAATTAACGGAGGAAACAAGCTATACGGAAGCGTTAAAGTGCAATCTGCGAAAAATTCGGTGCTTCCTATACTTGCGGCTACTGTACTTGCTGACGAAAAGGTGGAAATATTAAACATACCGCAGATTTCAGACGTAAGGAATATGGTTAAAATCCTTGGCTGTCTGGGTTGCAAAACGGTATATGACGGTGACGGAATTATAATCGACAGTTCTTCTGCCGATTGTTTTGAGATACCAAGCGCACTCGCTCGCGAGCTGCGCTCTTCGGTGTTTTTGCTCGGGGCGGTAATTTCACGGTTTCGCTCGGCGAAAATCGCTTATCCCGGTGGCTGTGATATAGGTTTAAGACCTGTGGATTTGCATTTGACGGGGCTGAAACGGCTCGGTGTACAGATATCGGAGAAAAACGGATACATAATCTGCAAATGCGATAAACTTCGCGGAAACGAAATAATGCTCGACTGTCCCAGCGTAGGTGCAACTGAAAATATAATGCTTGCGGGCGTAAAAGCCGAAGGGACTACTATAATCAAGAACGCTGCGCGCGAACCGGAAATCGAGGATTTGCAGAATTTTTTAAATAGAATAGGCGCAAAGGTTTCCGGTGCGGGGAGCGGTACTATAAGAATAGACGGCGTAAGTAGACTGTACGGATGCGAATACCAGCCCATTCCCGACCGAATAGAAGCCGGTACATTTCTGATAGGAGCCGCAATGTGCGGCGGAGAAGTGGAGGCCGACGGGATTTATTCCGAAAATATCAGTTCACTAATACATAAACTTGCTGAAAACGGTTGCAAAATCAATATAAATAATGATAAAATAGTATTGGAAAATCATACAACGCTCACTTCGGTCAAATCGGTGGAAACGCGTCCTTATCCTGGGTTTCCAACGGATTTGCAGGCACAGTATACGGCACTTTGCTGTATCTGTAACGGACACTCGATTATAACCGAGAATTTGTTCGAAACCAGATTTAAGTACGTGCCCGAACTCAGAAAAATGGGTGCCGACGTTACGGTTATCGACAGAAATGCTTTTGTTCGGGGTATCGAAAAGTTTAAGGGAGCAACGGTGGTTGCGTATGACTTGCGTGGCGGGGCCGCTTTAGTGCTTGCAGGGCTTGCCGGTGAGGGCCGAAGCGAGGTTATTGATATTTCTCATATTGACAGGGGGTATGGTTCGTTCGAGTATAAACTGAGAAAACTCGGAGCGGATATTATAAGAGTCACTGTTTAAAATTTATGAAGTACATAAGAAAAATAGTTTCGTTGCTTATAGGAGTTGCTTTTTTTGTCGCGCTTGTTATATGTGTGGGGCGTATTTTTGCCGTTAAGAATATTAATATTAATTTAATTACGTACGAAGAGGATTGCTCTGAAAGTTACGGCAACGCAAAAAAAGCTTTAAGCGTTTACAAGGGTGAAAGTCTGTTGTTTTTAAGTGAAGCGGATATTGCAAAAACAATTGAAGGAAGTAATTACGTGGTAACTTCCTGCGAAAAAAAATATCCCTGCACGATTAACGTAACCATAAAAGAACGGCTGGAAATTTTTGCCGTTTCCGTCGGAGAACTGTATTCTATGTACGACGGCGACGGAGAATACCTTAGAAAGAGCCGTGAGAACATTAATACGGACGGAACTCCCAACGTTGAGCTGACCGGTATTTCGATAGACGAAATCCCAACCGTTTCAAAAATTGCATCCGCTTTTAAAACCCGTTTCGGCGGGCTTCGGTCGATTGTTGAAAGTATCAGGGTCGATTCAAATCCCGATATAGATGGTTATTCTGACAAGTTGCTGTTTAATTTGCGTTGCGGGCTTGTAATTCAGCTTGACGATTATCTCAGTGATTATGAAGAAAAAATTACCGCCGTCTACGGAAAGTTCTGCACTCTCAGTGACAGGCAAAAGCTTGGCGGAAAGTTGAGGGGATACCGTATAGGCGGTGAAAACGGTTTAATAAACGCGGATTATTCATCTTTTTAAGTAATAAATTACCTGTAAAAAAGCGGTTCGTTGCAACCGCTTTTTTGTTTGATTTAGTTGACTTTACACTTAGTATATTATATAATTAAGTCAATGCTAAAATTTTTGGGTCGGCTATAAGATATGCGCAGGAAAAGCGTTGCGGTTTTGGATATTCGCTCCTTGGAAATAACCGCGATTGTCGGTGAAAGGGGCGTGAACAATACGTTCATCATAAAAAGTAAATATACAGCCACGTATGACGGCTACGCAGAAGGTGAAATGGTTGACGAGGACAGTTTTTTGTCTGCCGTAATCGACGTCGTAAAAAGTACTATTTCGGCGTTCGGCGGAATAAAGACCTTTTATGTAGGGGTTCCGGCCGAGTTTACGCGCGTGGTTCAGGCCGATAAAATAATGAGTTTTCAGTCCGCGAAGAAAATAACTTCCGACGATTGCGAATATCTTGCCTGTATGTCGACGCCGGAGGACACTAAGGATTACAGGACGATACGGCACAGCTGTATGTACTATATTTTATCGGACAAGCGCAAATTGATTGACCCTGTGGGTACGGTAAGCGACAGCTTGCGCGGGAAGTTCAGCTTCTATCAGTGCAGTAATAAGTTTATAGATTTGATGACTAAAGCGTTTGACGGTATTCCGTCTGTTTCGGAAATTAAACCGATTCCTTCTGTTTACGCCGAGGCGATGTATCTGATACCGCCCGAGCAACGCGACGAGTATGCGCTTTTGTTCGATTTGGGTTATATATCATCAAGTTACAGTATAATCTGCGGTAACGGTGTTGCTTTCAGTGAGTCTTTTTCGATAGGAATAGGACATTTGGCCGTTTATCTTACGGCGGAGCTTGATATTCCGTTTGACGTTGCTGTTTCTTTTCTCAATCAGATAAACCTCAATGCAAAGGAAACTCTGGGCGGAGTTTTAGAATGTATGTATCAGGGGAGAAACTATAAGTATTCAACTATTGTTCTGCGCGATAAGGTTCGCGAGGGGCTGGATGGCATATGCGAAACTATGGAAGAGTGTATGCAGAGTTACAAAGGAAAAAATCTTGACAGTAAGCCCATGTTTATAACGGGTGAAAGCGTTAAGATTGTAAGGGGAACTGTCGAGCATATTTCAAACAGACTCGTTAAAAATATCGAAGTTGTTGCACCGTGTGTGCCTTACTACGATAAACCGCAGTTTTCATCGATTTTAAGTTTACTGGACACGGCATTGACCGACGCGGAATCACGTTCGTTTTTCAATAAATAGATTACAGAGGAGAAGTAACAATGTTCAACGATATAGTTTCAAATAGCAATAATAATATTTCGGGCAGAGCCAGAATAAAGGTTATCGGCGTAGGCGGTGCGGGCAATAACGCAGTAAACAGAATGCTCGATGCGGGTATTCACTGTGCCGAGTATTACGTTGTAAATACCGACAGCCAGATTTTGGCACTTTCGCCCTGTGAAAATAAAATACAGATAGGCAGTGCGCTTACAAAAGGACTCGGTGCGGGTGCGGATCCCGACGTGGGCAGAGCGGCCGCAGAAGAGAGTAAAGAAGTTCTTACTAAGGCAATCGAAGGTACCGATCTGCTGTTTATTACCGCGGGTATGGGCGGTGGAACGGGTACGGGCGCCGCTCCAGTAATTGCAAAAATTGCGCGTGATATGAAAATTCTTACCGTTGCAGTTGTTACGGAACCGTTTGGTTTCGAGGGCAAAAAGCGTATGGAAAATACTGCTAAGGGCCTTGAAAATTTAAAAAAATACGTTGATACGCTTATAATTATTCCCAACGATAAGATAAAGACGGTCGTAGCTAAGAATACGCCGATGAAAGAGGCGCTTCGCGTAGCTGACGAAATATTAAAGCAGGGTATAAAGGGTATAGCCGAGCTTATAGTTAATCCTTCGCTTATTAACCTTGACTTTGCGGACGTTAAGACTATTCTTAAAGATAAGGGCGTTGCTCATCTGGGTGTCGGTGTTGCAAAGGGTGATAACAGAATTATCGACGCGGTGAGGGTAGCGGTAAATTGCCCGCTGCTGGAAACTACTATCGAGGGTGCGCGCGGGGTTATTCTTAATGTTGTCGGCGGTGACGATCTGACGTTTGACGAGGTTGCAGACGCGGCCGAGCTTGTCAGAAGCGTAGTAGACGCTTCTGCAAACATTATTTTCGGTGCGAGAATCGATCCTAACGTACGTGACGAGGTTGAAATTACCGTAATTGCAACGGGGTTTCCCGGTTTTGACAATAAGCGCGACGATGCAAGCGTGATGAGGGGATATCAGTCGGGAAGAGTTTACGATAACGCTTCGTACAATACTCCTTCAGCTTCCAGAGAAAGAATGTCGGTTGCGGATCCTTACTATGTAAGACAGCAGCAGGTTCAGCCGCCCGTCCAGTCGCAGTATACCACGTATCAGCCTCAGCAACCCGTACAGCCAGTTCAGCCTATGTATCCTTCGTATCCTCAGGAGGAGGACGGTATAGAGCGTCCTGCCGATAAAAACGTTCCAAAGTTTGCGCAGATGCTCAGAAATCTCGGAAAAAAGAGAAACGATTAACCGTAATAAATAAAACAAGAAGTCCGTCATAACGACGGACTTCTTGTTTCTTACAAATTCAGTATTAATTTAACTAACGGAAAACAAATAATGTGCCTTATTTTTTAAGTTCATCATAGTAAGCCGTAAGGATTGCTTCTTTTATAATTTCTCGGGTCTCTGTGTTAAGCGGATGTGCAATATCCTTATATTCGCCATCATTGGTTTTTCTGCTGGGCATCGCAATAAACGCGCCCTCTGTTGCTTCAATTACTTTGATATCGTGAATGACGAAGCATTCGTCGATAGTCATTGACGCAACTGCTTTGAGTTTATTGTCCTCCTTGTTAACTAATCTGATTCGTACATCTGAGATTTTCATTTCTTCACCTGCCAGATAATACTTTCATTGATTATATTGTACAATAAAAGAAAAATAATTTCAATAAGTTATAGCAAAAAATTTTCGTTTTTTATAAAAAATTTTTAATTTTCGTGCCAAATACGCGAAAAATTTAATAAAATATACTATGCGCTCTAATATTATTGACAAATATAATAGCTTTTACTTTATCGGAATCGGCGGAGTCAGTATGAGCGGACTTGCAAAATATCTGCTTAGTTTAGGTAAAAAAGTGGGCGGTAGCGACGTTACCGAAAACGAGTATACGGATGAATTGGTAAAAGAAGGCGTAAGTATTAATTTCGGGGACAAAGCGGAAGATATAGATTATTATGATTTCGTTGTTTATACCGATGCCGTTAATGATGCGGATTTCAGGCTGAATAAAGCTGTCGCGCTGTCAAAACCGATAATGTCGAGAGGGCAATTTTTATACGAAGTAAGCAGAAATTTCAAAACTGTTATAGCGGTTTCGGGGTGCCACGGTAAGACCACGTGCAGTGCAATGCTTACGCACATTTTTGCCTCGGGCGGAAAAAAGTTTACCGCTCATATCGGCGGTAAGGATTTAATTTTTTCCAATTTTCATTGTTGCGGTTACGATTATTTTATTACGGAAGCCTGTGAATATAAAAAGAATTTTTTGCATTTAAAGCCCGACGTTGCCGTAATTTTAAACAGCGATGCAGATCATATCGAGTGTTACGGTAGTGAAGAAGCGTTGAAATCGGCTTACACCGATTTTTCGCAAGGAGCAAAGCAGACGGTTTGTCTTTACCGCGATTTGCCTGGGCTTTCGGGGATAAGCTTCGGTTTTGATAAATCGGCCGATTATTATGCGAAAAATATTAAAGTAAATAACGGGTATTGTTCCTTTAACGTATACGAGTGCGGAGAAAAGCTTGGCGCCGTTACTTTATGCGTATTCGGTAAGCATAACGTACTGAATGCGCTTGCTTCGATAGCCGTAGCGAGATGCAGCGGCATTACTTTTGATAAAATCGCTTCCGGGCTGAACGGTTTTACGGGAGTTGAACGCAGGTTTGAAAAGCTTAAAGAAAAAGACGGAGTTAAATTTTATGCAGATTACGCGCACCATCCCAACGAGCTTCGCGCTTCGTTGAAGACTGTAAAGAATATAACGAAGGGAAGGCTCTTTGTGGTCTTTCAACCGCATACATATTCGCGCACGAAGCTTCTGTTCGAACAGTTTGTAAACGTATTGTCTCCGTTGAACGAATTATTGATATATAAGACCTTTCCGGCCCGCGAATATTTCGACGATGCGGGCAGTGCGCTGACTTTGGCGCAGTCTGTTAAAAAAGCGCGTTACGGTAATTGCGCCGAAGATATAATCGAGTTTATTTCCAAAGCGAGGAAAGGTGATACGGTATTATTTCTCGGTGCAGGCGATATTTATTTTATTGCAGGCCAAATTTTAAAGCAATAAAAATCCAATTTAAATATATTAATTGCGTATCGTCTGCGATACGCTTTTTTTGTATATACATTATTATAAAAATTTCTTAAAATCGCTGTCATTTTGTTGTTATTTTTTTTGCTAAATGTTATAATAAACTCGTATAGTTTTAATGCAAAGATTTTGTGCGGAGATATAAAGTGATCAGAAAGAAGAAGGATAAGAAGGAACTGAATAATAACAATAAAACTACGTACGTATTTACGAAAGAAACGCTTGGTATGACGCTGTTGCTTTTCAGTGCGCTTATTATATTGATGCTTTTTACCGGAAGCAGTGTGTTTGCGGGAATAGGCAAAGCAATCTGTACTTTTATGTACGGTACTTTCGGTTACGGTTCGCTTTTGCTAACGGGGTTAATCGCTTATCTGGGAGAATGGTTAATATTCGGTAAAAAAATAAAACTTTCATTAAAAACTTCACTTACAATCAGTGTTTCTGCATTTTGCTTATTTTTGCTGTTCCACACAGTCACAAGCAGTAATATTTCATTAGAAAGCTACGGCGGTTATATTTCCGATTGTTATGAAAACGCATCCAAAGGGTTTTCGGGTTATACTTTCGGCGGGGTTATTTGTGCTTTATTCGTTTATCCCGTTGCAAAAATTGCCACTTTTGTCGGCGCATACGTTATATTTTCGCTTTTAGTTATAGTAAGCGGATATTTTTTGGTTGTAAATTTAAAAAAGAGGCGTAAAAAAACTATCGGTTATTCAAATACAATACGCGGAGGTGCAACAAAGACTTCCGACGTGCAGGTAGCCGAAAGCCAAAAACCTGCTGTATCGGAAACGGCGGTACCTGTACAGGCACCGGTCCGCGGTACCGAAGTCCGTCAGCCTGTATCGTTACGGGCGGAAGAGGACAACGATCCTTATTCGTCAAAAAATCTCGGAAGAAAAATTTTATTCGCTAAGGGCGAGTTTGATGCGGAAAGCTATAAAAGGAATATGATTTTTAACGAGAAGTCTTACTTTAACCGCCCTCAAACGAGTGAGCAGGACTATCTCAGTAATTTTTACAGCGGTAAAACAAGTTCGATTCCGAAACAGTCGTACGGGACAAGCTATCAGGAAGACGTGCTTAAACAGCCTGCATCTACTACACCGTCTCATTACGTTTACGGCGATAAACCCGTTGATAAGCTGAACGATTACGAGCAGGTATCCGGCGGAACTTTCCCCGCGCAAACAGACAGCGTGCTTGAACGCAACGCGTCTGAGGTCAGTCATACCGAGCCGATTGTAGGGGGTGAACCTGCTTCTTACGAGCCTACGGTAACTAATGATACTTACAAGGCTGAAAATATGCGCAACGAAGAACCAAGAGAACGCGAGACTCCTATAAATGAGATTTGCGAACGTTCAATTGACCCCGAACAGGGTTTGCTGAACCGTTCGGTGGAGGAATCGCCGATTACCGATTTGCGTGGCCGTACACAGGATGCTGAACGCGTGGATAGTAATAAGCCCGGAGAATCGGTGTCTATGTACGGTTTATTCGGAAATGCTCCTCGCGGGGAAACTCGCATAGAGCCTGATATTTCGCGCTTGTCTTCAAGGCGCAGGGAAAGAAGCAAAGCAGAGCTTTTCGATGATGATAATGAGGAAGAGGACGATTTTTCAGGGGTA
Organism: uncultured Clostridia bacterium; assembly: GCA_947090365.1. GTDB lineage: Bacteria > Bacillota > Clostridia > Christensenellales > Borkfalkiaceae > Coproplasma. Next base: position 24,082 of record CAMUNT010000005.1, on the reverse strand, counting down.
ACGCAGGAAGAACCGCGTGCGACAAACCTTATTTCCTACGAAGAGGCAAAGCCTGTCGAAGAAAGGCGCCCAGTTCCCGAAATCGGCGTGTCACGTCCGTCTCAGCCTGCGCAGATTGAAGAAAAGGCGTCGGAGGAAGAAAAGCCCAGACACGTATGGAAGAAGTATATACGACCTACGCTGGATTTACTTGACGATTATCCAGAACACAGTAACGTGAATGCGTGTGAAATAGAAGATAATAAAGCAACCATTGTCGAAATGCTTTCAAGGTTTAAAATCGAAAGCGAAGTTTCTAACGTAATTATCGGCCCTGCCGTTACGCGGTACGACGTGGTTATCGCAGATAAGACTAAAATAACACAGTCATTAAAGTATAAAGAAGCTATTGCTATGGCGCTTATGAAAGATAACGTTAACGCTTATCTCAATTATTCGAAAGGCGCTCTTTCAATAGAAGTCCCCAATAACGTAAGAACTGTTGTCGGACTAAAAAGTATGCTGGCAAGTCCCAAATTTATCAACTGTAAGTCCAATTCAATTACTTTCTCGCTGGGCAAAAATGTTGAGGGCGAGGCTGTATGTCCCGATATAACTAAAATGCCGCACCTGCTTGTAGCCGGTACGACAGGAAGCGGTAAGAGTATATGTTTAAGCGCTCTTATAGTAAGTTTGCTTTATAAATACGGACCGGAAGAGCTGAGATTTATTCTTGTCGATCCCAAACAGGTTGAGTTTATCTCTTACGATAAGCTTCCTCACCTTATGATAAACGAGATTCTCTATGACGTAGATAAGGCTATTAAAGCGCTGAACTGGGCTATAAAAGAGATGGAGCGCAGATATTCTCTTTTCAAAGAAATGACGGAAAAGGGAATGGCAACGAAGAATCTTGACGAGTATAATGCACATTTATCCGCAGGTGAAGAAAAGCTTCCGAAAATCGTTATAATACTCGATGAGTTCGGTGATTTAATGCTTCAAGCGCAGAAAGATATAGAAAGCAGAATAATCAAGCTTGTCCAGAAAGCGCGTGCTTGCGGGATTCATCTTATTCTTGCGACACAGCGTCCGTCGGTTAACTGCATAACGGGACTTATTAAGTCAAACTTGCCTACGAGAATAGGATTTAAAGTTAACTCGTTCGACGATGCGCGTACTATTTTCGATATCGGCGGTGCCGAAAAGCTTTTAGGTAAGGGCGATATGTATTTCCGTTCTGCAGAAAGTCCGGATCTTGCGCGTATTCAAGGTTGTTTCATCGATACGCACGAAGTTCAGCGTGTTACCGATTTCGTTAAAGCGCATAACGAAACCTACTTCGATCAGACTGTTTCCGATTTCATTAATACCGTAGAAGAGGAAACTTCCAATTCAGTTTCGAACGATGATAATGCGGGCGACGGCGGAGAAATAAAAATCGACGATACTTATATAAAGGCGCTCAATTATTGCGTAAATTCAAATCAGGCGTCGGTTTCAATGATTCAGCGAAGATTTCCCGTCGGGTATATAAAGGCCTGCAAAATTATCGACTGGATGGAAAATATGAATTACGTAACGCAGTCGGAAGGCTCGAAGCCTAGAAAAGTGCTTTTATCCAAGGAAGAGTTCTTCAATATTTACGGAGAAGTTGATGATTGATTTTTCACAGAAGAAATTCGGATTAATTTCGCTCGGTTGTGATAAGAACAGGGTAGATTCCGAAAAACTTTTGTCAATAATTAAAGAGAAGGGATGTACCGTTACTTCCGAAATCGACGAGGCTCAGATTTTGATTATCAATACCTGCGCGTTTTTAAACGAATCGAGAAAGGAAGCGATATACACAGCAATAGACTGTGCGGGATATAAATGCGGTAAGCTTGAAAAGCTCGTTATTACGGGATGCTTACCTCAGAAGTATATTTCCGAAACTTTTAATTCCCTTACAGAAGCAGACATTTTCTTGGGAACTTACGATTATGATAAGTTTTTCGAGGCGTTAGAAAAATCTTATGCGGGTGATAGAGTTAACTTCGTCGGGAGAGGCAATGGCGTTTACTGCGGAAACCGCGAGCTGACAACGCCCCAGCATTATGCTTATCTTAAAATTTCAGACGGTTGCAGTAACCACTGCACTTATTGTCTTATACCAAAAATCCGCGGTAAATACGTAAGTTATCCTATGGAGGAATTGATTTCCGAAGCTGAAAATCTCGGTGAGATTTCAGAACTGATTCTTGTTGCACAGGACGTTACCAGATACGGAATCGATTTATACGGACAGAAAAAATTAACCGAACTTTTAATTAAGCTTAGCGCGCTGGATAATATTAGAAGTATAAGGTTACTGTACTGTTATCCCGAAATGATTGACGACAGTCTGATTGCGTTGATCAGAGATAACGATAAAATAGTCAAATACCTCGACGTGCCGCTACAACACAGCGAGGACAGAATTTTAAAGTTAATGAACAGGCAGGGTAGCCGTAAAAGCTATCTCGAACTTATAAACAAACTTAGAAAAAACGTACCGGGTATTGCATTGCGTTCTACTTTCATAACGGGTTTTCCTTCCGAAACGGAAGAGGAGTGTGAGGGGCTTTGTTCGTTTTTGCGTGAAGCGAAATTTGAAAATTGCGGCTTTTTTGCATATTCAAAAGAACCTGACACGTCCGCATATAAGCTGAAAAACCAAGTTCCGAACGCCGTAAAAAAACGCAGGGTCCGAAAATTGTATGCAGTTCAGCGCGAAATTTCTTATGCGAAATTACATAGCTTAGTCGGTAAAAAGTTGCGCGTTATGTGCGACGGTATAAATTATGAGAAAAATTGTTTTGAAGGCCGTGCTTATTTCAGTGCGCCCGACATTGACGGGAAAGTGTATTTTAATGCGGAAAGCGCTGTTCAAGGTGAATACAGCGAAGTTATAATTACCGATAACGACAGTTATGATTTGATAGGTAAAACGGAGGACTATTATGACTGAAAACGAAGAAGAAATCAAAACGGAAAATACGGACGTATCTGGAAAACAGAATAAGCCGGTAAACCCCGTCTGGAATTTGCCGAACGTTCTTACGTTCAGCAGAATGTTGATTATACCTGTTTTCGTAGCGTTGTTTTATGTCAATTTTACAGGCAGTTATTTCGTTGTCTGGGCGCTGTTCGCTATCGCGTGTATAACTGATTTATTTGACGGCGCTATTGCAAGAAAACGCAATCTGGTTACAAATTTAGGGAAATTTCTCGATCCTATTGCAGATAAGGTTCTGGTTTTGACGGCTTTTATTATGTTTTTGACCGTTCCGCAGATATTTTGTGCAAATCTGGGAAACTGGATGCTACTGGTTGCGGTTTGCGGCGTTTTGGTAATCGTTGCGCGTGAATTGATTATCAGCGGGTTCAGAATGGTTGCGGCAAGCTCGGGCGAAGTGATAGCCGCCGACAAAATCGGCAAATACAAGACGTTCGCTCAGGATCTTTGCGTCGGATTTTTACTTTTCGGCGAAGGATTACGTCAGATTGATGATGGTATGTTTCCGGTAATCGTCAATATTATCGGTCTGTCTCTCTTTATTTTATCGGTTGTTCTGACCGTTGCTTCGGGAATCAATTATATAGCTAAAAATATTCACATATTAAAAAAATGAGTAAAGAAAAAGTTTCTGCATTCAGGACAAAGAAAAATTGTCTGTTAGTATTCCGAAATAAAAAAATCAACGTTTTCGACGAAGCGGAAGGGGTTATTTCTGCTTTTTCCGGTTTGGGTTATTATTTCGATAAAATAGCTTATATCGCCTATGACAGAGCAGAAGAAATAGTTAACGCATTGCGTGACGGAAGAATTAATTACGAAAACCTGTATATTTATTGTCCGTATTCAATGGATAATACCTTAAAAGCATTTTTGACTGCGCTTTACGGGGCAGAGTTTAATAATAAAGGCATATTGATTTCAGGTACAGACAACGTATTTATGCTCTATTCCGATAAAGAAAACGATTTACAGTACGGAGAAATCAAGACGATTTTAGATACCAAGTACGGACAAAAATTCGAAAAATCGTATATTAAGGTTTACGGTGTTTCTGCATCACACTTAAATTCGGTCATTTATCAGGCAAAACAGAAATGCGCGGAAATCGATTTCAGTATAAGCGAAAGCTACGGCGATTGCCGTATTGAGATAACGTATCCCAACAGTATATCGAAAGAACTTTTTGACAGTGTTATCCGCATTATAGTCGGAGGATTAAACGAAAATATTTATGCAATGGACGATATTTCGCTTGCAGAAAGATTATTTCAGCTTTTGAAGTTGCGCAGGGCAAAAATCAGCGTTGCGGAATCTTTTACGGGCGGAGGGATTGCAAAAAAGCTTGTGGAAATTCCGGGTATCAGCGAAGTATACTGCGAAGGGTTGAATACCTATTCCAACGAGTCGAAAATGTCAAGGCTCGGCGTAAAAGAATTTACGTTAGGCAGGTACGGTGCGGTTTCCGAGCAAACGGCTTACGAAATGGCGGAAGGACTGCGTAATAACGGGCGTTGCGACGTCTGCATTGCTACGACGGGTATAGCGGGGCCAACCTCAGACAGTACTTCTAAACCTGTAGGACTTGTTTATATAGCGGTAGCAGTGGGAGAAGATTTTTCTGTATTCGAATATAATCTGAACGGTAACAGAGAAAATATAACCAATACAGCTATAAATCTTGCACTGTTCCACACATACAAATTGTTAAAATAATTCAGGAGTTTAATATGAACGAAGAAAAACTTAAAGCACTAAATTCAACTATTGCAATGATTGAAAAGCAGTATGGTAAAGGCGCAATTATGAAGCTTGGTGATTACAAGGTAAATACCGACCTTGAATATATCCCTACGGGCTGTCTGTCGCTTGACCTTGCGCTCGGAGTCGGCGGTGTTCCCCGCGGAAGAATACTTGAAATTTACGGACCGGAATCCTCGGGTAAAACAACCGTTGCACTGCATATTATAGCCGAAACGCAAAAAGCGGGAGGCGTCGCAGCTTTTATCGATGCCGAACATGCGCTTGACGCTCAATACGCTCACGCACTCGGAGTAAATACGGATGATCTATATCTCTCGCAACCCGACACCGGCGAACAAGCGCTTGATATATGCGAATCGCTCGTTCGTTCAAGTGCGGTTGATGTTATTGTCGTTGACTCTGTCGCGGCATTAACTCCTAAGGCCGAAATCGAGGGCGATATGGGTGATACTCACGTGGGCTTGCTTGCAAGATTAATGTCGCAGGCACTCAGAAAGCTTACGGCGATTACCAATAAGTCGAAAACCTGTGTAATATTCATTAACCAGCTCCGCGAAAAAGTAGGTATTATGTTCGGTAATCCCGAAACTACACCCGGCGGTAAAGCTTTGAAATATTTTGCTACCGTAAGGCTTGATATAAGAAAAGCAGATGCGCTTAAAAGCGATGGAGACATTGTAGGTAACAGGGCTAAGTGTAAAGTTGTTAAAAATAAAGTTGCGCCTCCTTTTAAGGTTGCGGAGTTCGATATTATTTACGGTGAAGGTATTTCGCAGGAAGGCTGTCTTATCGATTTGGGCGTAGAATACGGCATCTTGACCAAAAGCGGAGCTTTTTATTATTATAATGACGATAAGGTCGCGCAGGGACGTGAAAAAATGCGCGAATATCTGAAGAGCAATCCGCAGGTTTCTGCTGAAATAGATGCAAAAATCAGAGAGGCGCATAAGAATTCGGCCCAAAAGCAGGTATAAATGCGTTACGGTTTTGTTAAGGTTTGTTCAGCAACCGTTAAGATAAAGGTTGCTGACGTTCAATTTAATACACAGCGCATAATCGAAGCTATTGAAAAAAGCTATGAAAATGGTAGCAGTATAACGGTATTTCCGGAACTTTGTATAAGCGGTTATACTTGCGGGGACCTTTTTAATCAGCGTCTGCTTCTTGACGCGGTTGACAAGTCGATATTACATATTGCAAAGGCAACCGAGGGGAAGCATATTCTCGTATTTATAGGTGCGCCTTTACTGTGTGACGGTAAGTTGTATAATTGCGCTGTGGCAATTTCCGACGGTAACGTTTTGGGGGTAATTCCCAAGACGTTTTTACCTAATTACGGTGAGTTTTACGAACAGCGCCATTTTGTCGGTGCGCCTGAAAAGCTAAGTGAAATCAATATAGCAGGCCGAAAAGTGCCGTTTGGTACGAATTTAATTTTTCAATCGGAAAATAACTCCGATTTGACGGTTTCTGCTGAGCTTTGCGAAGATTTATGGGCGCCAAAGTCGCCGTCGATTTTCCATACGACTGCCGGTGCCAACGTTATCGTAAATCTTTCGTGTAGTGATGAGCTTTCGGGTAAGGCCGAATACAGAAAGGATTTAGTCAGAATACAGTCGGCAAAGCTTGTCTGCGGATATATTTATTCCAATTCAGGAGACGGCGAAAGCACGACGGATACCGTTTATTCCGGGCACAATATTATCTGCGAGAACGGTGAAATACTTGCTGAAAGCAAGCTATTTGAAAACGAACTTCTTTTTTCTGAAATCGACGTTCAGGCTCTTGCCGACGAAAGAAAGAAAATGGCTTCAAGTTTTTTCTCTGATACGGCCGACGGTTATAAATTTATCAATTTCAAAGAAAATCCTGCTGACGGAGAATTGACGCGCGTTTTCCCACCGAGGCCATTCGTTCAAAGAGAAGGTGAAACGCTATGCGAACGAATGGATTTAATACTTACAATTCAGTCAAAGGGGTTAGAAAAGCGGATTACTCATACTGGGGCTAAAACTGCATTAATAGGCGTTTCGGGCGGATTGGACAGTGCGCTTGCATTGCTTGTAACCTGCCGTGCTTTTAAAAATCTGAACAAAGACTTGAAAGACGTAATCGCCGTAACTATGCCTTGTTTTGGTTCAACCTCCAAAACGAAGAATAACGCTTTAAAGCTTATCGATGCATTGGGCGTTTCCTGCAGAATAATACCTATCGAGAAAAGCGTTAACCGCCATTTTGAAGATATAGGGCAGGAAAAGGATAAATATGACGTTACGTATGAAAACGCTCAGGCGAGAATGCGGACGCTGATTTTAATGGATTTAGCCAATAAAAACGACGGTCTCGTTATAGGTACCGGAGATTTAAGCGAACTGGCGTTAGGCTGGGCGACTTATAACGGTGACCATATGTCGATGTATTCCGTAAACTGTTCGGTTCCTAAAACGCTTGTTAAGGAATTGGTTAAATTTGAGGGGGCAAGGCTTGGCGGTGAAATTCAAACAGTACTTGAAAGCATATTGAAAACTGAAATAAGTCCGGAGTTGCTTCCCGCCGATAAAGGCGTGCAGGTGCAGAAAACGGAAGATATAATAGGACCGTACGTTTTGCATGATTTTTATCTTTATTATGCTGTGCGTTACGGCTTTGCACCTGAAAAAATCGCTTACGTTGCAGAACGCACTTTTAAGGGAAAATATGATGGCGCTACAATAAAAAAGTGGCTTAAAGTATTTTATAAAAGATTTTTCTCACAGCAATATAAGCGTTCGTGCGTGCCTGACGGGGTTAAGGTCGGGCCTGTATCGCTGTCACCGCGTGGGGATTGGAGAATGCCATCCGATGCTATGCCGGCTCTATGGTTAAACGATATAAATTAAAGCGGATAAATTCCGCTTTTTTTATATTGTCTTTAACAAATTAATATATTAAATTGACTTTTATTATAAAATGGTGTACAATTAAATTCAGATATAAACTTGTCCGAAAGGATTTCGTATATATTCAAATTAAATAACCAGGAGGCTTTATGATTACTAACACATTCAGCAGCCTGTTTCTTGCAAACGACATGAATATTGGTTTGGCCGTAGGGTTGATTATCGGTGCTTTTGTCGTTGCGTTGGCTATCGGAGCGTTTGTCAGCGTTTTAGTTTATAAAAAGTTGACGAATAAAAGATTAGGTGATGTTCGGTTAAGAGCAGAAAAAATGATCGATGACGCCACACAGGAATGTAAGGCGTTGAAAAAAGAGGCAATATTAGAGGCTAAGGAACAGGAACTGCAACTGAGAAACGAGTTCGAAAAAGAGAGCAGGGAGAAGAAATTCGAATTGCAGAAACAGGAGCAAAGGCTTTTACAGAAAGAGGACTTGTTAGAGAAAAAAGATAATGCACTCACTCAAAAGAGCGATGCATTGGAACAGCAGAAAAAAGATCTTGCAAACAAAGAGCTGGAAGTTAAAAAGACACAGGAAAAAATTAATCATCAGCACGAGCTTATGATAAGCGAACTTGAAAAAGTTGCACAGCTTACCAAAGAGGAAGCAAAGCAGGTCCTTTCAAGCGAAATACTCGAAGAAACCCGTCGTGATGTTGCTCTTCAGGTAAGAAATATTGAACAGACGGCAAAAGACGAGGCAACGCTTGAAGCGAAAAAGATTATTTCATTAGCGGTTCAACGCTGTGCCGCAGACCATTCTTCCGAAATTACCGTATCGGTGGTTCAGTTGCCCAGCGACGATATGAAAGCAAGGCTTATCGGACGTGAAGGCAGAAATATCCGCGCAATCGAAAATGCTACGGGAATCGAGCTTATAATAGACGATACGCCGGAGGTTGTTATATTATCGGGATTTGACCCTGTCAGAAGAGAAATTGCGAGATTAACGCTTGAAAAGCTTATAGCCGATGGCAGAATTCATCCCGCCAGAATTGAAGAAACGGTTGAAAAAGTAAGAAAAGAAATGGATGCAGAGATAAAGGCGTCCGGCGAAAGTGCAATGTTTGAAGTCGGGATTTTCGGACTTCATCCCGAAATTATTAAATTACTCGGAAGATTGAAATACAGAACAAGCTACGGTCAGAACGTATATAAACATTCTGTCGAAGTGGCTCAGCTTGCAGGGCTTATGGCTTCCGAATTGGGTCTTGACGTAAATCTTGCAAAGCGTGCGGGACTTCTGCACGATATTGGTAAAGCTGTTGACCACGAGCAGGAGGGGACCCACGTTCAGCTCGGTGCAGACCTTGCCAAGAAATACCGCGAAAGCAATAAGGTTATTAATGCAATTGCTTCGCACCACGGTGATTGTGAACCTACGACAATTGAGGCTGTTTTAGTTGCGGCCGCAGACGCAATATCGGGTGCAAGACCTGGTGCGAGAAGAGAAACCGGAACGAATTACGTCAAGCGTCTTGAAAAGCTTGAACAGCTTGCAGGAAGTTTCCGCGGTGTTGAAAAGTGTTATGCAATTCAGGCGGGAAGAGAAGTGCGTGTAATAGTTAAACCCGAACAGGTTGACGATGCGCAAACGTTATTCCTTGCAAAGGATATTGCAAAGAAAATCGAAAAAGAGTTGGAATATCCCGGACAGATAAAAGTAAACGTTATCAGGGAATTTAGAGCAAGCGAATATGCAAAATAAAAACTGACATAAATAAAAAATATCCCGCTGTAACAATAGCGGGATATTTTTACATTTACTGATTATTTGCTGAATGCATAGAAACACACCGCAAAAGCTGGAACGTTTAATGCGACAAAGATAGGAATAATTATTTTACTGAATATATCGCTTGTAGATGTAAAGTTAACCTTCAGAAGTATTGAAACCAAGAATATTATTGCAATAAGAATTATGGTTACTATTATGCACGCCGTAAGATAAACAGAAGAAGAGGGTCTGCGCATAATTTTTCCGATGTCGGTGTAATACAATACAGCGAATATGGCAAGCTGGGCCAAAGCCAGTGCAAATATTACAAACGGATAAGCAAGATTAACGCTAAGCTCATTTCTGAATAAAAGACACATTGCAAATTCAAACAGCATAATCACTGAAATGATGAAAGAACATTTAAGCAGAGTCCCGCCCAGATTATAACTTTTTCTGCGATTATTTACTATGTATTCTGTTGAGTTGATTTTAAGGCCGTCAGCTGCCGCTTTTGACGCTAAATCGTCAGGTTTTTCAGCGGGATAGACTTTTGTGTCAGCAGGTGCAGGAGCAGGCCGTCTGTTTACGGTCTTATCGAAAAGGTTGTTGATAAGATTTCTGTAATCTCTTTCTGTTTCCGGTTTGTTGTTGTATATAAGCTTTTCTGTGTCTATTTTATCGGCAACAGGCATAACTTCGACTTCTCTTGCGGGTTTGGGGGCGGGTTCAGCAATAAGTCTTAAATAATTTTCGTGAACCGCTTTACGTTCCTCTTCGCTCATTTGAGGTAAAGGAGTTTCGGTCTTCGGTTCGGGAGTGGGTTCGGCTTTGGGTTCCGGTTTATAAGTAATCTCGCCCGTTTCTTTTTTTTCAAAAACTACGTGGTCTTCCTTAAACTGAATCTCTCTGGGGTCGGTTTCTCTCATAACGGGGACACGACTAGTTGATTTTTTTAATATTTTAAAGTCAACGGGAGTAGGGGCGGGTTGAGAAAAATCAAAAGAACGGTCGGAAATCAAATTGTCAATTACGGTTCTTGAATATTCCCATTCTGCTTGATTTTTTTCCGTAATTTCTCTGCCGCTGTCGGTGAGAGTATAGTATTTCCTTCTTCCACCGAGTGAAACCTCGTCTGTTTTCCAATAGGCGTTTATATATCCCTGCGTTTCAAGACGTTTCAGCGCGCTGTAAAGCGTAGGCTGTTTTAATGAATATTGACCGTGACTTTTCTTTTCGATTTCTTCGATTATTTCATAACCGTATTTGTCGCGTTCATACAGCGTACGCAGAATAATGGTATTTATATGCCCTCGTATAAGATCGGCGCTTATGGCGCTTTTGGCTTCGTCTTCGGCTGTATTGGTTTCAAGGATATTATCTTCCAACTCTTTTTCGTCCATATTTATCCTCCGCAAATATATTGTTATTATAGCATAAACAGCCTTTTATGTCAATATTTTGCGGTGAATAATAAGTACTATGTCACGCATAATTAGTAAATTTAATCAATATAATTGGACATTTTTAATTTAAAGTGGTATATTTTATATACTTGAATATCGAGGTGAGTATTATGTACAGACATATTAAAGATTTTCAGTTGAGATTTACGGACGTTGATGCTTTCGATAATTTAAAGCTTTCTTCTTTGCTGTCGTTTCTTGAAGAGTCGGCGTGCCGGTCTGCGGACGAGCTGGGTTTCGGTTATGACGACATAGCGCCAAAACATTTAGGATTTATAGTAGTTAACTGGTACATTAAATTGTACAGAAACATTAAATTGGGTGATATACTGACCGTGCATACGTGGCCGTTAAAGCCCAGATATTTAATCTTTTTAAGAGATTTCGAGCTTTATTGCGGAAGCGAAAAGGTCGGTGTGTGTACTGCGCGTTGGTGTATGATAAATACCGATACTTTTGCGCCGGTGCCCGTTTCGGCATTCTTTCCCGAAAATTTTTTTGACGGTTATAATACCGAGAGGAGTATCGATTTCAGAGATTGGAAAATTCCTACTATCTCGTCGGGAAAAACCGTATATTCAAAATTAGTCGGATTTTCGGATTACGATCATTATTTTCACGTAAATAATACGAAATACGCCGATTTTATGTTTGATACGTTTTCGGTTGAAGAATTGCGTGGCAAAACCGTAAATGCGGTTCAGATTACTTACGTTAAGCAGTGTAAGGAAGGAGAAACGATTACTTTTTCGAAAGAGAAGCGAGACGGATTTTTTCTTGTCGAAGGTAAGGTCGGTGATGAGCTTCGTGTTTGTATGAGGATTGAATTCGATGGCGTTTGATTACAAAATCATACGGTCAGAACGAAAAACCATAACTGTTTCTGTATCTGCGGAAAATGCTATTACGGTGCGCTGTCCTTATTCTATGGATGATTTTACAGTGGACTTTTTTATCAATTCCAAATCGGAATGGTTATTTAAGGTAATGGCTGAAAATAACGTAAAACGTGTCGGCAGTGAAAGTATTCTAAATTACAGTGAAATATTCGTCGGCGGGTGCAGAGTTCCTTTAATAATTTCAGATAAAAATAAAATCGAAAGCGATGCGGTTTACGTTAAAAACTTATCTTGCGTAAAAAAATCGTTTATAAAATTTCTCTCTGCGGATTTCATTAATTTTGCTAAGCAAATTTCAGCTCAGGTAAAGTTAAAAGCAACTGCTTTTGCGGTTAAGCCGTATAAATCAAGGTGGGGCTGTTGCGACAAGAAGGGCATAATAACCTTTAACTGCCTGGTAATAATGTTGCCACTGTACCTGCAAAGGTATGTTATAATTCACGAGCTGTGTCATACGGTGCATTTTAATCATTCACCAAAATTTTGGAAGCTTGTTGCAAAATTAGAACCGAATTATAAGCTTTGCAGAAAAAATTTAAAAGACTTTAATTATTTGACCAAGCTTTATTAAGCACGAAGGAATCAGATGATATATTTTGATAACGCAGCAACGACTAAGCCGGACGAAAAAAGTTTAAAGCAAGCCGAAAAATATTTGTTGCAGGACTTTTATAATCCGTCGGCACTTTATGCGGAAGGGCACAAAATTAATATTGAGTTAAAGCAGTCGGCTTTGAATATTTTATTGCCGATAGCTGATCCCGACAGGTTTTCGGTTATATTTACTTCGTGCGGAACGGAGGCTGATAACCATGCTGTATTTTGCGGAGGTAAACGCGGAAACGTCGTAACAACGCTTGGTGAGCATTCGGCTGTTTACTCTGCCGTTAGTGAACTTAACCGGCGGGGAATAGAAGTTCGATTTGCGAATTTGAATGCTGACGGGAGTGTTGACGTAAAGCATCTTATAAGTTTGGTTGACGAAAAAACGTCGCTTGTTTCCGTAATACACGTAAATAACGAAACGGGGGCCGTTAACAACGTGTCGGAAATTGCAAAGGTTGTGAAAGCTGAAAATCGATATACGTTATTCCATTCGGACGGTGTACAGGCGTACGGTAAAATTCCTTTCAGGCTTTCGCACGAAATCGATATGTATTCAATCGGGGCGCATAAAATAGGCGGAATAAAAGGGTGTGGTGCTCTGCTTAAAAGAAAAAATCTTGTATTGAAGCCCTATATTTACGGGGGCGGACAGCAGCAGGGATTGCGAAGCGGGACAGAAAATATATTCGGAATAAAGTGTTTCGAATATGCTTCATTAAATCGATATGCAAGTTTAAAAGAAAATTATGAAAACGTTAAAAAAATAAACGGGATTGTTTCGTCGGGTTTAGATAAAACGATTTTTAAAATAATTTCTGCGTCTGACGGGTCGCCTTACGTTTTAACCGTTTCTGCGGTTGGTATGCGCGGTGAAACGATTATGCACGAAGCCGACGACAATGGTTTGATAATCGGAACCGGATCGGCGTGTTCTTCCAATGCCAATAAGCGTTTTTCGCGCGTAATTCTTGCCTGCGGATATGAAGAAAGAGTTGCTGACGGGGTTTTAAGATTAAGCTTTTCGCCTGAAAATACTGAAAACGAAGCTCTTGAGGCAGTTGAAATTTTAAACAGAATTGTAAAACACAGAAAAGAAGTTATGGAATAGTATGGAAAAAGTTATTATTATAAGATATTGTGAAATGCATTTAAAGGGCAAAAACAGGGGCTGGTTCGAGCGTCTTTTTGCCGTAAACCTGGAAAAGAGCCTAAAAGGCTTAAAACACGAAATACGCAGGCAAAGCGGAAGATATTTGGTCGAAAATTTTAATGAAAACGATATAGATATGATTACTGCAAAGCTAAAAAAGGTGTTCGGAATACACTCTTTCAGCGTCGGGCTTAAAGTGAAGTCGGATATAGACGAAATTTTCAAAGCCTCGCAGACTGTCAGTCACAGCTTCGGTACTTTTAAAGTTGAGGCGCACAGGGCTGATAAATCGTTTCCGTTGACTTCTATGCAGATTAACGCCGAGATAGGTGGACGAATACTTGAAGCTTGCGACGGTTTAACTGTCGACGTACATAATCCTTCGTTCGTAATCAATATCGACGTGAGAGAAAACGGAACCTCGCTGGTTTTTAACGAGTTTTTGAAAGGTGCCGGCGGTATGCCCGTCGGTTCATCGGGAAAGGGCTTGCTTTTAATATCCGGGGGTATCGACAGTCCTGTGGCGGGACATATGATAGCAAAGCGCGGAATGAGTCTTGAATGTATTCATTTTCATAGTTATCCTTATACCAATTTACAGGCAAAGGAAAAAGTTGTAGAACTTACGAGAAGGCTTTCGGAATACAGTTGCGGAACGAAATTGAATATAGTTTCCGTTACGCATATTCAGGAGGAAATTCATAAAAAATGTAACGGTGAATATATGGTTACTATGCTTCGCAGGTTTATGATGCGTATTGCCGAAAGAATTGCCGAAAGGTGCGGGGCACAGTGCATAATTACAGGCGAAAGTCTTGCACAGGTTGCAAGTCAGACGATAGAGGGAATGACTTCATCGAACAGCGTTGTAAAGTCTCTTCCGGTGCTTCGCCCGCTTTGCGGATTTGATAAGAATGAAATAATTGAAAGAAGCAGAGCAATAGGTACTTATGAAATTTCAATCGAGCCGTACGAAGATTGCTGTACCGTTTTTTTACCCAAGCATCCTGTCACCCGTCCTAAGCTTTCCGACGTAATGAACGAGGAGAGTAAGCTTGACGTTAATTCATTAATCGAAGAAGCGCTAAGCTCGGTTGAAATAATTAATTTCTGACATGGTGCGCTATGAAACTGATTTCGCAGTGGAAAATTGAATATGCAAAGGAGCTTGCCGAAGCTTTAAACAATAAAAAAATTCTGAATAATTTGCGCGACGGTTTGCCGTATCCCTATACCGAACAGGATGCGGAAGAATTCATTGTCGCAATGCTGAATTCAAATAAAAACGACGTGTTTTCTTTTGCGATAGTTTACGGCGGTAAATGTATTGGAAGTATAGGCGTATTCCGTCAAAGCAATATTCACTGCAGAACGGCAGAGCTGGGCTATTATATAGCCGAGGAATATTGGGGAAAAGGCATAACGACGCAGGCGGTAAACGAAGTATGTGAATACGTATTCTGTAATTCGGATATTATAAGAATTTTTGCCGAACCGCTTGCTTATAATTTTGCTTCTCAGCGTGTTTTGGAAAAAAACGGTTTTTGTTTAGAAGGAACTTTAAAAAGTAACGCTTACAAAAACGGCAGAGTAGTCGATATGAAAATGTACGCAAAAATTAAAACAGCGATTTCTTGTTGAAATCGCTGTTTTTTTTAATCATACCAGTTTTTATGAACTATATCGGGTACTTCGATCTGAATAGAGTTATTTTTACCGATATTTATTGAAGGCAGTACAATTTCTTTGCCGTAATATACTTTATCGTTGTCTTTGTAGTAGGGGGTTACTGTATAGGTATATTGACCTTCGGTTGGTGAATCGGTAATCATCTTTTTCCAAGTGCCGTCGTAAATTGTGTTTGTTTTGCCGTTTTTAGTGCGCTTTACAATAAATGAATAGTACTTTGCGTGACATAATTCAATATTTATCTTGTTATCTTTTACTTTTACTGTCGGCATCGGGATGCTTGGTGTGTTAAATCTGTCGGAAATTTGTTTTGGTTCATTGCCTGCAAGTACTTTTACTTCCAAAAGATTCAATTTGGGGCAGACGGGGTCAGCAACTAAGATTTTGTTGTTTTGATCGTATTCTTCGCGGTCAATATTGATTGAAACCGTTCCCGTTTTAATGTCCAGCGGTGCGGGAGCATTTCTACTATATACGCTTTCCAGAATCGACTTCATCAGAATACAGCAATCGTTCCCGCCGGTTATTTCAGCTCGTTTATTGTCTTTGTCGCCGAGCCATACGGCAAAGCAGTTTTCGAAGGTATAGCTTACCGCATAGGCGTCAGTGTTTCCGTTTTGGTTTCCGCAGGTGCCGGTTTTGGTTGCCACGTCAAAATCGAAATTTTTCAATTTTTTTGCCGTTCCGCTTTTACTCGTTTCAATCAGTATTTCGTTCATAAGCGAACAGGTACCGTCGGAAAATACCCTGCTTTTTATAAAGTCGTTTTTATAAAGAATTTTACCGTCTTTCGAAACGATTTCCCTAATAAATCTTGACGGAACGAAGTTGCCTCCGCGAGGAAAAACGGAATATTTGTCCGCGAGTTCTTTAATGCTTAAACCGTATTTCATTCCGCCGAGTGCAAGTGAAAGGTTTTTTTCGTCATCGTCGAGTTTTATGCTCATAGCATTCAGATATTTTTCACACGTATTTACGGTTAATGCGTTTAAAGTTTTTACGGCGGGGATATTGTAGCTGTTTTTAATGCTGTCTGTAACAGTTACGTAGCCGTGATATTTTTTATCGTAATTTTCAGGTGCATAACCGTTGAAATTGACTTTTTCATCTAAAATTTTCGTAAACGGGCTTAAATGTTTTTCTTCAATAGCGGGCCCGTATACGAATAGAGGTTTCGCGGTAGACCCCGGTTGCCGTTTTGCTCCGTTAATCGTCGTTTTGTACGCTTTGACGCCGCCAGAAAAATTATCCGTAATAATTACGGCATTGTCGCAGGGATAGTTCAGATTTTCAATTAAACTTTGAGCTTCGGTATTCAAATAAGTCTTTATGATACAGCCGTCGGTAAGCAAATAATGGTCGAAGTCGATTTCTTCCAATTCATCGAAGACGGCGTTTATATAGCTACCGTATTTTTCCTGAGTGCTTTTCTGTTCGGTATTCAGCGGTGTATCCGCGGCTATTTTATATGTTGCTTCGTCAATATAACCGCAATCAAACATACTTTTCAGCACGAGGTTTCTGCGCTTTAAACTCTTTTCGGGATTCTTAAAGGGAGAATAATTGTTAGGAGAAGCGAGTAGCCCGACGATCGTTGCGCTTTCAGGCAAATTCAAATTTTCGGCTTTTTTGCTGAAATAAAATTCAGACGCACTTTGTAGGCCATAGCAGTTATGACCGAAATATATCGTGTTCAGATACATTTCGAGGATTTCGTCCTTTGAATAGCGTTTTTCAAGTTTTTTAGTCAGCTTTATTTCGTTCAGTTTACGCTTTATGGTTTTATCGCTTGAAAGGTGGGTGTTTTTGATAAGTTGTTGGCTGATAGTTGACGCACCTTCTTTAAAAGAGCCTGACGCTATGTTTTTGAACAGCGCTTTAATCATTCTGCCGTAATTTAAACCGTTATGGCTGTAAAATTTACGGTCCTCCGAAGCAATGAATGCATTTATGGTATCGGGCTGTAATTTACTTATGGAAACACTTTTTTTCTGAATTTCAAGCGAAGCGTTTGTCAATTCGTTTCCGTCGCCGTCGTAAATTATAACGTTTTGTCCTGCGCCTACAAGTTTGGAGGCATCAAGAACGGCGTCTTTGGTAATAACCGCGTATGCAATGAAAAGCGTCGCGATAACGATAATTAAGCTAAGTAATACGAATGAGCTGATTATTAAAAATTTTTTCATTAAATTTAGTATTTATAAATTTAATTATTTGTTGCAAAACATTTGAAAAAAAACGCAAAAAATTATATAATTATGTCAATATGGAAAAATTTTATCACATTATAACGTACGGTTGCCAGATGAACGTACACGAATCCGAAAAAATCGCAGGTATTTTGCGCGAACTCGGTTATGAAAACTGTGACGAGGCCGAGTCTGCGGATATAGTCGTGTTCAATACGTGCTGTATAAGGGAAAATGCCGAAAATCACGCTTTCGGAAATATAGGTATGCTAAAAAAGCTTAAAGCGCAAAACCGTAATAAGATTATTGCCGTCGGTGGCTGTCTTACCCAGCAAATGGGTAAAGCGGATAATTTAAAGTCGAAATTCCCTTTCGTTGATATCATTTTCGGAACGCACAATCTGCATAAATTAAAAGAGCTTATACTTTTAAAAGAAAAACAGAAAAAAACAGTAATTCAAATAGATGACGACGACGGCTCCGTTTACGAAGGAGATACTCCTTATAGAACCAGTTATCCCAATGCGTGGGTTAATATTACGTACGGCTGTAATAATTTTTGCAGCTACTGTATTGTTCCGTACGTAAGAGGACGCGAGAGAAGCCGTAAATCGGAAAACATTATCGCAGAGGTCAAAGCGTTGATCGAAGAAGGGTATAAGGAAATTACTTTACTCGGTCAAAACGTGAATTCTTATAATAACGGTTGCGACGACGTATCGTTTCCCGAGCTTCTTAAAAAAATTGCAAGCCTCGAGGGAAATTTCAGGTTGCGTTTTATGACTAGTCACCCCAAAGATTTTTCCGAAGAGATTGCTTCGGTTATGGCTAAATATCCTAAAATCTGCCATAACCTGCATTTGCCGGTGCAGAGCGGTTCAAATAACGTTTTAAAGCGTATGAACAGGAAGTATAAGGTTGAAGATTATCTCGAAAAAATAGAAATTCTTCATAAATACGTTCCCGATTGCGCCGTTACGACGGATATAATCGTAGGTTTTCCGGGGGAAACCGATGAAGATTTTAATGCAACGCTCGATCTCGTAAAGAAAGTGAATTTTGCATCGGCATTCACTTTCGTCTATTCCAGAAGAGACGGTACTGTGGCATCACGAATGCCCGATCAGATACCCGAAGATGTATCAAAAAGCCGTATTATGAAACTTGTCGAGCTTGTCAACTTACAGACAAGACAGCATTCGGAAAAATACGAAGGAAAAATAATCGAAGTTTTATGCGAAGGTTTCGACGCTAAAAAGGAAATGTATATGGGTAGGGACGAGTACGGCAGAATGGGCTATTTTAAAAGCGAAAATAACGAGATAGGAAATTTCGTCAAGATCAAAATCGAAAAGGCGAACGGTGTTTCCCTTGT
Organism: uncultured Clostridia bacterium; assembly: GCA_947090365.1. Classification (GTDB taxonomy): domain Bacteria; phylum Bacillota; class Clostridia; order Christensenellales; family Borkfalkiaceae; genus Coproplasma. The sequence continues at coordinate 5,271 of CAMUNT010000005.1, read as the reverse complement.
CGGAAAGAGGATATAATTATGGGACTTTCACAAATGATGAGACACTATTTATCAGTAAAAGATAAATATAAAGACTGCATAATTTTTTACAGACTCGGTGATTTTTACGAAATGTTTTTCGACGATGCAAAGAAGGCATCGGCATTGTTGGATTTGACTTTGACGGGCAGAGATTGCGGTATGGACGAACGTGCGCCGATGTGCGGTGTGCCGTTTCACGCTGCGGATGCCTATATAGCTAAGCTGGTATCTCTCGGCGAAAAGGTTGCTATATGCGAACAGCTTGAAACGCCTGCGGAAGCAAAGGGAATAGTTGAGCGCGGAGTAATCCGCGTTGTAACCGCGGGAACAATCATCGACGACGAGCACCTTGACGAGCGAGCAAGCAATTATATCTGCTGTGCTTATAAAGAAGGTTTTAAAATTGCCGTTTGCTGGGCGGACATCACGACAGGCGAGCTTACCGCAACCGAAATCGACGGCGAAAATTCCGTTAGACAAGCAATCGGCCGAATGGTCAATCTGGGAGTAAAGGAAGTTATCTGCAACGACGAGATGCTGTTATCTTCGCATAATATTCCCGAAATCGAGCGCGGTTTGCTTCCGCATTTTTCAAATTACCCTGCTATGGCGTTTAACTATTCAGTAGCGGAAAGAACACTTTTAGAGCAGTTTAACGCAAAGACGTTGTCGGCTTATTCGATAGCGGAAAAAAAATATGCAGTTTGCTCTGTCGGTGCGTTGTTGCAATATCTTAAAGAAACGCAGATGCACGCTTTGAAGAATATAAACAGCGTTAAATATCTGTCTAACGATAACTTTATGCAGCTTGACGGTACTGCTATAAGAAATCTTGAACTGGTTAAATCGTTGGGGTCGAATAAAAAATACGGTTCGTTGCTTTGGCTTATGGACCATACCGCGACGGCAATGGGCGCGAGATTGCTGAATAACGGCATTTTGTATCCTTTTGCCTCAAGAGAGGCTATTAATTATCGTCTTGACGGCGTGGAGGAGCTTTTTAATGCAACCGTTGTAAGGCTCGGTATCGTGGATTTATTGAAGGGAGTGAAGGATATTGAAAGGCTGACGGGTAAAGTCAGCAATAATAATATAATGCCACGTGACTGTATTGCGCTGTCGCAGTCGCTTGTTGCAATTCCAAATATTAAATTTCAGCTTTCGGGCTTTAAATCGAGGGTGCTGAACGATATATCGGAAAAATTGTTGGAATTGCCGACTGTCTCCGAATTAATCGATAAAGCAATATGCCCCGATGCGCCTACTCAGCTTAAAGACGGAGGATACATAAAGGAAGGGTTCAACGAAAAGCTTGACGAGCTGAGAACTATAAAGAAAAACGTAAATAAACTTTTATTTGAAGTTGAAGCGCGTGAACGCGATGCAACCGGTATTAGAACTCTTAAAATAGGTTTTAACAGGGTATTCGGATATTTTATCGAGGTTTCTAAGTCGTTTAAGGATAAAGTACCTTTAAATTATCAGCGCAGGCAGACGCTTGCAAATGCCGAAAGATATACTACGGACGAGCTTAAAGAGCTTGAAAACAAGATACTCGGCAGTGAAGAATCGGCGTTGCATCTTGAAGCGCAGATTTACGATTACGTAAAATCAGTGCTTGCGGAAAATATAAATAATTTTAAAATCATTGCAGAAGCGGTTGCTCAGCTGGACCTTATTTCGTGCTTTGCGGAAATAGCGAAAACCAACCGTTATGTGCGTCCGCAGATTGCCGACAGCAGTCAACCGCTGATAATTAAGGAAGGACGGCACCCTGTAGTCGAGAATATATCAAAAGAAAGATTTATACCCAACGATCTTCTGCTTGACGAGGATGAAAATAGAACTATGGTGCTTACCGGGCCGAATATGGCAGGTAAAAGCACTTATATGCGTCAGACTGCGATAATAGCAATTATGGCGCATTTAGGAAGCTTCGTTCCGGCTAAATTTGCGCAGATACCGCTTATAGACAGAGTATTCACGAGGGTAGGGGCAAGCGATAATCTTATTTCTGACCAAAGTACTTTTATGGTTGAAATGATTGAAGTTGCTTCGATTTTGCAAAACGCCACAAAAAACAGTCTTTTAATTCTCGATGAAGTCGGAAGGGGAACAAGCACTTATGACGGATTAAGTATTGCCTGGGCTGTAACAGAATATCTTACCGAGCATATTCGCGCAAAAACGATGTTCGCAACGCATTATCACGAGCTGACGGAACTCGAATACAAAATGAACGGTGTGAAAAATTATAAAATTTCAGTCAAAGAAATAAACGGCGGGATAGTCTTTTTGAGAAAGATAATGCGCGGTGGCGTAAACAGAAGCTTCGGTATAGAAGTTGCTTCGCTTGCGGGCGTGCCGGCGGTCGTTACGGATAGGGCGAAACAGATTTTGAAGCAGATAGAAAACGGTGAAAAAGAATTTGAAACCCATTTCGAGCAGGAAGAAGAGCCTGTGCGTTCCGAAGTAGAAACAATTTTAAGCGAAGTTGATATTAACGGTATTTCTCCTATGCAGGCGTTTATGATTTTAGGAGATCTTGTCGAAAAAGTAAAAAACAAAGGCTAACTTATGAAAAAAATTAATATTCTTACAAAAAGCGTCTATAACAAAATAGCGGCGGGCGAAGTCGTTGACAGGCCGTATTCTGTGGTTAAAGAGCTTGTAGAAAACAGTATCGACGCCGAAGCAACCGAAATAGAAGTTTATATAGAAAACGGCGGTAAACAGTTGGTTAAAGTCGTCGATAACGGTATCGGAATCGAGCGTGACGATATGCGAGCCGCTTTCTTTCCGCACGCAACCAGTAAAATTGCAACGGCAGAGGATATAGAACAGATTTCCACTTTGGGTTTCAGAGGTGAAGCGCTTGCAAGTATTTCAGCGGTTTCCAAGGTTGAACTGACATCGGTTACAAAAGGCAATTGCGCCTGTAAAGTGAAATGCGTTGACGGAAACGTTGGTGCGGTCGAGCCGGCTGCGCTTGAAAGAGGAACGGAAATATGCGTGCGGGACTTGTTTTACAACGTTCCGGCAAGAGCGAAATATCTCAGACCCGATAAAAAAGAAGAAACAGACGTGACGAGTTTAATCACAAGGTTTATATTGGGTAAACCTAAAATTGCGTTCAGGTATTTTATTGACGGCAAACTCGTCATACACTCTGACGGCGATGGATTCGATGAGGCCGTTGCGCAGGTTTACGGAGCAAAGACGGTAGCAAAATGTTATAAAATCAACGTGGAAGAATACGGTGTAAAATTATACGGGTTCATAGGCAACCAAAATTTCTTTAAGCCGAACAAAACTTATCAGACTACGTTTCTGAACGGCAGATATATCGTTAATAATACTGTTAGCACTGCTGTATCCCGTTGTTATGCGACTTATGCAATGAAGCGTCAATATCCTTTTTACGTTTTGAATATTGACGTTCCTCCGAAATTCGTCGACGTAAACGTTCACCCCAATAAAATGGATGTAAGGCTTTTGAACGCGCATTCTGTGTTCAGTTTGATTTACGGCGCGTTGACAAGTATTCTCGACGGTACTGCAAACGCCGCGAAATTCGTGACGGAAAGCGTCAGGATGCCGGAGGTAAAATCTACGGCAGAACAGCAATCGGGCAGTGAAATTTTCAAAGCACAACCAATCTCTTTCAGTTCCAAGCCCCATCCGAACACGTCCTCTGCGTTGTCCGGTAACAGCGGGCAAGCCAAAAAATATTACGACCCTTATGAACAGGAATGGTTCATGGATTCAGAGCAGGAAAGTAGCGAGCATTTTATCTACGTATCGAACGCATCTATTCCCGAAGGGTTAGGCGCGGATCCTCGGATTGACGAAGCTTACGAGCGCAGAAAATATGAACAGCAAATGATTGAATACGAAAGCTTTAAATATAATGGCAATTTGTTCAATACTTATCTGATGTATGAAGTGCGCGATACCGTTTATATTATTGATCAGCACGCCGCGCACGAAAGGTTAATTTACGACCGCTTGCGTGAAAAAATAGCTGACAGAAAAATTGAAAGACAAATTCTGCTGGAACCGTATTTGTTCGGAACTAACGCTCAGGAAACGGAGTTTATCGAGACAAATATAAGGCTAATAAGAAGTCTTGGTTTTGATTTGAAACCTTTCGGTTCAAGCGCGTACAGGGTGGATGAGGTTCCTGTAGATTTGCAGCATATAAATATCGAGGAATTTTTCAACGAATTGCTTGCAGATTTAAAAAATTTATCTGAAATCAAGCTTGAAGATCTTTTAAAAGACAGGATAGCAATGACGGCTTGCAAACATGCAATAAAGGGCGGAATGGAGTTAACCGAAGAGGAGACGAGTAAACTTTTTGAAATGCTGAAAGGAAATATGGGGTTAAAATGTCCTCATGGACGCCCCGTATGTGTTTCGCTTGATAAAAAAGATTTGGAAAAAATGTTCAAAAGGATAGTTTAGTTTGAATAAGCTTTTGATAATTTGCGGGGCGACGGCCACGGGTAAAACCGGGCTCGCAATCGATTGCGCAAAAAAACTGAATACCGAAATTATATCTGCCGATTCTCAGCTCATTTATAAAAATCTGAATATAGGCACAGCAAAACCGACTAAGGAAGAAATGAACGGCGTGGTACATCATTTGATAGACGTGGTAGAACCAAACCGAAATTTCAGTGTTTCGGATTATAACGGAATGGCGGAACCGATTGTAAAAAGGTTGTTAAGCGAAAACAGAGTTCCGGTTATTTGCGGCGGAACGGGTTTCTATATTAATTCGTTGCTATATGATTTCAGTTACGGCAATGCGGAATCCGATTGCGCGATACGTGAGAAATATAATTCTATATTAATAGAGAGAGGAAAGGAATACCTCTATAATTATCTTTCAAAAATCGATCCTCAGACGGCTGTTCGTTTACACGTAAACGATACTAAGCGGGTTATACGTGCGCTTGAAATATTTGAAGTCAGCGGGAGGAAAAAATCTGAAATAATCGATAATTCGATACCAAAATATAATTATACTGCGGTAGCAATCGATTATCCCAGAGAAGAGCTTTACGAAAGAATTAACACTCGGGTTGACAAAATGTTTGAAAGCGGGCTTTTAGAAGAAGTAATGAATTTAGTTAAAGACGGCTTAACTTGCGAAAACCAGTGTATGCAGGCAATTGGATACAAAGAAGTGCTTCAATGTATCAAAAACGGCGATAATGATAGTACTATGCGTGAAATAATTAA